>NZ_JARTVY010000003.1:0-320615 GCF_031450805.1 Caballeronia sp. LZ016 | reverse complement strand
GCAGGCCGTCGCGCGCGTGACGGACATCATGCAGGAGATCGCGGCGGCGTCGGCTGAGCAGGGGCGCGGCATCGAGCAGGTGAATCTCGCAATCACGCAGATGGACGAAGTCACGCAGCAGAACGCTGCGCTCGTCGAAGAAGCGGCCGCCGCCGCGACGTCGCTCGAAGAGCAGGGACGCAGGCTCAACGAAGCCGTGGCGTTCTTCACTGTGGACAGCGCATCAGCTGCATCGACGCAAGCAGCGCGGCGGGTCGCTCAGCTTGCCGTGGCGCAGCCCACCACCGTCGACGGCTGGAGCGCTCTCTGACGCCGCTGTTGACGTCGGATCCGTCGCGGGGCTTTCGATGGTCACGACCGGGCCTTCATAGGCAATAGCGGCGCCACGCCGCACTCCGACGTGCTCTATAGTTCGATGCTGTTTCGCGGCTGGTTCCGAGTGTGAACCAGTCATCCGAACGGCGCCAGTGAGGCGATGCGGAGCGACCGCAAATGGCCGGTTGCGGAAGCGCAGCGGTCGTGAAAGAGTCCGAACGATCTATGGCTCAGCCGTCGCCTGAATCTCGCCGACGTCGAGAGTTTGGCGCAGGCGGGTAGCGGTGCGATGGCTGGACAGGCCCATAAGATTGCTGACCTGCTCGTTCGTCTTGCCGGCAACTATATGCCGACGCCCGAACGTGTTTCTGAGCAACCGAGGGCTTTCGTCGGCCGCAGACAATCCCCGCGCGTCGAAGCGCTGCCCGCACGCATTTGAGCATGGTGTCCGGCTGCATCGGCTTGCCCCCTGCGGTGGCGATAAACAACCATTGCGTCGCGCATGGCGTGCTTCGGCGCGCCCTGTGGTACTTGCCCAAAACGTCGGCCGCGAACGCATCAATCGGCACACGCCGCGCGATACGAGGCCCGTGCTTCTCAACGAAAACGGTTGGGCGCTCCCCGACCACATCGAGGTCGTCGACTCGCAACTGCCGGAGTTCGGCTGCCGTAACGCCCGACGCGAGGAACAGCGCCACGATCGCCGTGTTCCGCAGTTCCTTGAACACAGCACCTTCCGTTGCAACACACACCGCTTGGAGCCGTGCATCGTCTCCCGATGACAGATAGATCGGCGTTGGTTCGTCTTCCGGCCAAGTCTCATTGGCAAGCATTTGCGCGGCTGGATTGTCAGCGCGCAGCTCGGAGTTCACGAGGTGACGCGTGAATCGGTCAATCAGCTTGAGATAGCGCAGGCGCGTCGTTGTGCCGGGCGCGCAGTCCTGCGCAAGGTCGATGAAGAAACCGTCGAGGTGGTCAGCGCCGTAGTTGGCGACCGTTGCCCGATGGGCCCTCAGATAGTCGTTGAACCGCGAGAACATCGAGCGGTGCTGGACGATCGTTTGGTCTGCGAACGCGCGGCGGTCGGCGCCGGTGGCTTCCTCACGTTGCCATGCTGCGTAGGCGTCTTCTGGTGCAATAAGCCAAAGGTCGTCAGGCATAATAATCTATATACTGAATTTCACTACAACCAGACACTACAGCGAAGCTATCGCTTCGCCAACCCAAAGCCACCAGCGACGGGGGCGCTTCCTGCGATCTCTCGCTGGATGGCGTCAAGGCAAGCTGCGGGTCCGCCGACGACGATGCGTGCGGAACACGCCAGCATCAGATTGACGCTCAAGCCAAAGTCTTCAATAAGATAGCCGCGCGCACAAAAAGCGCCGTCGCTTTCGGTCGCCGCTGCCTCAACGCGCGCAGCCAGCGGCGCTTCACTGGATCGATATGCCCACACGGCCTTGCCAAGCGCAACGGCAAAGCCGACTTCGAACGCAGTGCCGCTGTCCGGCTCGCCCGCGCCCCGAAAATCATCGAGGTTCGCCATGACGATATCCGCCGAACGGATCAACTGGACGTTCGCCACATAGATGTGGCGCGCAGCGTCCTGCGGTGTGAGAGAAGAGGGGACGTTGCCGTCGAGCGGATAGAGCCCAACGAAGCCGCGATCGCGGCAGAGCTGCTTGAGGTGCTCGCCGTGTTCTTTCGCGTTACGGCGGAAGACATCGAAGCCCGCAAGGTAGATGCGTGGCTCGCTCGCCGCGCGCTCAATCGGCAGCGGAGATGGGTCGATCCTTCCTTCCCGGACCCGGCGTTTGATCCGGTTTAGCTGCTTCTTCACAGCCAAGGCGCTCTTGCCGAGACTGTTTGCTATCTGGTCGACCGGTAAGCCCTGATCGAGCAACTCCATCACTGCGCGCTGCGACTTCGTCGAATTTCTTTTGGGCATCGGTTCGTGGCTTCGACTGCAGGGCTATTGGAACGCCTATGAGCTTACCAATAACCGCGCCTAGTCAAGTCACTCGCCGCTCCCGCCTCAAGCTACGGGGAACTGACCAACGGCGGTTGCGAGTTCGTTAGCCTGCGTCTCCGAGCCTGGAAGAAAGGACGTATGGCATAGTGCGGAACGTCAGACGACCTAAGGGGAGAAAATGACGACCCTCTCAAACATCGAAGAAAGGATTAGGAAATTGCAGGCTCGAGCAGACGCGATTCAAAAGAAGCAGGCCATTGCTGCCGTCGCAAAAATTCATTCGCTCATGAAAGAGCACGGCCTGACAATCGACGACCTGACTAGTCGAGGTAGAGCTGGCGCAGGAAAGGACTGGGCCAAGGCTGCGCTAGCTGCGACCGGCAAATATCGCGATCCGAAAACGGGCGCAACGTGGAGCGGTCGAGGCCGAGCACCGGCGTGGATAGCGAATGCTAAGAATCGTGCGAGATTTCTGGTCTCTGCGGCAGTCGAGTCTAACGATAGCGACTCGGGCAAGCGCACGGGGAACTACCCTCGCGGTCCCCAACCAGCGAAGTACCGAGATCCCAAATCGGGAGCCGAATGGAGCGGCCGCGGCAAGGCGCCGGGATGGTTGGCATCGGTGAAGGACAGGACCAAGTTTCTGATCTCCGCTGCTGACACCAAAGCGGCTGGCACTAAGAAGCCGAATTCAGAAACGAACGCAACGCCGGTGCGCTCCGTTAGGGCCGCAAAGACGCCCAAAGCGGCGAAGGCCCCCCGCGCGAAGCGGAAATAACCGCGCAGGGCGGGGCGTCTTCGTTCTTTAGAAAACGCAAAGCGGTCAGTCGACCGCTCGCCAACGCCTGCTCACGCTTCGGTTTTGATGACGGCCATCGTCGCGCGCAGCGTTTCGGCTGATGCTGAAGCGAACCGCCAGCGGCGGCCGCCTGCTCGACGAGCGCTGCGTTCTGCTGCGTGACCTCGTCCATCTAGGCAATCGCCGTATTCACCTGCTCGATTCCGCGACTCTCTTCGTTGGAAGCCGACGCGATCTCGTCCATTCGGGGTCTCGGCACCGCTAAGCAGTCTGCGCCTTGATACCCTGACAACCGCACCGCAGGCGCGTCAACGGCTAAACATCTTGGCCGCCGAGCCGTTATCAAGCGAAGGCGGGGGCATCAGCCTTCAACGGATCGAAGAAACAGCGAGCTTCACGAGCAATGACGATAGGCGAAGAAACGACAATCTACGTTCAATTACAGATCGACGTGTACGGCGGTTGCATTGAGCTAATGAGCAGAGACGTCCCGGAGGCAGAGGCGCGTCGCATGTTCAGCAAGGTGGTGGCCGACCCCCGACCGGTGAAAGAAGATATCGCAGCGTTGCTTGCGACGGAGACTCGCGGCGACACCTTGCTGTTGGGCTACTCGGCGCCCGGCCTTCGCGGTCGTCACGGCACGGTTGAATTCGCCCTTGAGCATGCAATTGATGCTGCCGAGAAGTATCTCGGCTTTCCTGCCGATGAACTACGCGCAACGCTCCGTCTCGCTAACGTCTCCGCGCTGATCGATGAGCGTGAACGCGGCATGGCGACTCTGCAAGCTGAATTTCCCGAGCTGGCCGAACTCTATGAGGCGTTCGTCGATGCCGTCGACGACTTGAGGGAAGACCCACCGCACGAGGTGACGCGAGACATTGCGCTCACCTGTGGAGCGCTGCACTAAAGAGCTGCGTCACTAGCGTGAGGCAAGGCGCGACCCCCGATCGCGCAGTCTCGTAGTCGCAACTAGTTCCTAGACAAACGCATTCGCCTGACGCGTCCCCGGCAGCATCCGATCGAACTCGCGCTTGACGATGCCGTAGCATTCGCACGAGCGCTCTTCAAGAGCAGCCCGGTCGAGCAGCTTGATGCACCCGCGCGTGTTATGGAGAAGACGCGCATCGTGCAGCTTCCCAATCGCTTCGGTTACCCCTTCGCGACGCACGCCGAGCATGTCAGCGATCGATTGCTGCGTCACCCGCATCTCGTCCGACCGTACACGGTCCGCTTGAAGCAGGAGCCACCGGCACACCTGCTTGCTCAACGTATGATGACGGTTGCACGCGGCGGTTTGAGCGACTTGTGTGAGCAGCGCTTGCATGTAAATGAGCGTAATGCGCCGGAGCAGGTCGGAGCGGGCGAAGCGCGCCCTGAGAGCGCCGGCGGTCGTCCGATACGCCGACCCGGCTACTTGCACCTGCACGCGAGTCGGCATGCTATCCCCGCCGGTCAACACCGGCACGCCAGTCATGCCTTCGCGTCCAATTGCTGCCACTTCGACGCTGCCGCCATCTTCCATCGTATGCAACAACGTGATGACTGCCGTCGTTGGGAAGTACACGTGGTGGATGCATTTACCGGAGTCGCAAAAGTTGCCCCGCACGCAGCTGAACCAGTTCGAGGTCTGCTGCTACGAGTTCCCATTCCAGCGAGGGAAGGGCGCCCAGCAAATGATTGCCGTGAAGGTGCTGCGACCTTGTCAATATCGATATCTATTTCGCTCGACGGGCGCAACATGGAGGTCGATGAAAGCGTTACTGCGGAGTTGACAGACGGCGACGCTTCTTCAGACTCGTGGTTGGCGTTGCATTAGCTCGCGCGCCGTGCCGAGCATGCCGTCGGCGATGCTGCCCGAATCGATGCTGTAGCTACCGTCACGCAGAGCGGCTCTGATTAGGATACTCGGCTCACTACCTAGGTTACTGACGCGACAGCATTGTCAAGGCAGCGCCTGACGCGTAGTGGATGCTCAGTGGGAAGAATTCTGCCGGCAGCGATATTTCGCAAGCGCACCGGTAACGGCCGCTCGTACCGACGCAGGTTTTTCTCTGCACGGCTACCTAGAAGAGCTCCTTTTGGGCAAGTGCTAGGCTCAGCGCCTCGTTCTGTTCCGGTGTAAGGCTCCGTGGCTCGACGAATTCCTGCTGGTGGAAAATCATCGAGCCATAGACGTCAGCGAGCACGCCACCGCGGGGGCAGATGGAGAAATCGTCCGTCGAAGCTTGGCGCTCCCGCCAATAGTTGATGGCCTGCTCAACGTCAGTGATCGAGTACATGCTTTGCAGTCGTCGATTTGAGATAGGCTCTCAGTTCTTCGCGGCCAGCTTGGGGGTTTGCCAGCCTGAACCCGAGTGCGGCAGCGACCTCATCGTCGGTCCTCGCCGCCAGCATAGTCAACTCGCTAGTGGTGAAAGCACGTTCAAGGTCGTCTCGGATATGAGACGTGCCAAACCGCTCGTAGTTCCTGATCAGGTTTCTCGCCGTTTGCTCTTTGAGCTTGTGGGTGACTTCGGCGTAGTCATAGAAGAGGCGAGCAGCGCGCCTTTCGTGGTAAATGGAGTCACTCGGGTACGCAGCTCGCACTTGCTTCTTGTAGGCCAGTAGCTCCCGACCGATTTCCATCCAGTCAGACGTCTTCAGCTTTTTATACGACTCGAGCATCATTGCGTGATCTTTTCAATTGTGGAACCGTTCGACCGTGTCCGCTGCACGGTCACCCGTGAGTCTAGTGCATCGACAGACGGCTCATCAGTTCATGGCGCGTAATATGGGGATCGGCTTTCTTCAGCGTCAGCGCAAGCTTCACCTCCTCGTCGCTTTTCGAAGTGAGCGAAGAAATGTCCGTAAGTCCGAACAGTCGCGTCAGCTCGGGCCTCATCTCGGACTGCCCAAAGCGCTCATAGATACCGACAGTCTGGCGAATTACCACGCTGCTCAAATTCATCTCTGCCTTCGCAAGGTCGAGAAACATCGCATAGGCCTTGCGCCTCGCTTGCAGGTCGTTCATTTCGGCAGCGACTGACGACTCTACGATTTTGCCAGTAACGTCGCGCTGGATCTCTGCCAGTTGTCGGGCGTCTTCCCACCATTGGGGCGTAGTGAAATACATTTTTCCTCTGTCACTTGTTGAACTTGTCGGAATTTGAGCGGTTGCGACGGCCCGCACATGGGCACAACTCTGCATAACGGCAACCCGTTCATATTGTTTAGGCAGCGCAGTGCAAGTGACAGATTACGGTCCGCGTGGCAGAGTCAAGGCCGCGCCGGCGACGGACGGCAGACATCCTGAAGCGAACGATCGGGGCGCAGCTTCGTCGAGCTGCATTCGCTCTACGATCCCACGATCGCATAATCTCGATCGGTAACCGAGAGGAGGCGGAGCACATCGTGCAGGCCCGTGCTCCGGGAGATTCAGGGGTAACGACGCCGCGCGTGAAGCACGTTCACGATCTGGATACGATCACGCTTCACGCGATAGACAATGATGTAGTTCGGCATCACGACCATCTCCCGGGTGTTTGGCTTGCGGCCTTCGCGGTAGACGTAGGGGTGGTCGGGCAAAGAAGCGGCCGCCGCGATGAGGGCTTCGAATACGAAGTCTGCGGCGGCCGGATTGTCTTCTTCAATGTGGTCGTAGATGCTTTGAAGGCTGCGCCGAGCGCGCGGGCGCCAGTCAACGAGCATTGCGTGCTCGTCGTTTGGCCTCTATGTGCGTGCGCATCTCCGCGACGACCTGATCGTGCGGAATGTCTTCGCCTTCCTCATCGAGCGCGAGTTGGACTTCTTTCCGGAACCACTCGTCGTAGGCTTCGGCTTCTTCCTTCGTGTCGTGCCCGCTCACTGCCGGTTCGGTCCAAATATTTCCCATGAGGCGCCTCGCTAAGATACCCTTCATGATAGCGCGGGCACCCTGGCGCGTCAGCGTATGTCCGCGCCAGAGGACAGGCGCGCCCTGCTGACGACTACTTTAGCTTCTTATGCGGTGGTTCGCCTTTGAATGGTAGGCTTGAGGAAGAAGGTGACCTCAACCATGTATTTTCCGGTTTTCGCTAGTGTGGGCTCGCCCAGCGGACGGTTCGCGTGAATCCAACCTGCGCGGCGTAGATCGACGGAGCCTAGTTCGTCGGTCCCTGCCAAGGAGGAAACTGTGCGGGATTCCTTGTTTCCACGTGGAAACCACGTCAAGCACGGCGCGCGTCGCAACGGGTAGCGCTTCAGCAGTCGCGCGTCCATGCCGTTATGACGACATGGACACCCGTGACACCAACCTCCTAGGGGCGTTCGAGCTCCGGATGATCGACGCCGATATCTCCCATATACGACTTGCTGTTGAAGCGGTCTTGCGGGAGCCAAATTCTGCTGTGCCGCTTCTTTACTGGCGCAGGCGGCTCGAACAACTCTTGCGCAGCCGTCACCTTATGCACCATCAAATCTGCGCGGTGACCGACCTGCTCAGCCGACTCGCAAATATTGACGGCGACTCAACCGGCCACGCGCTTATGTCCGAACCCTTCGACGAGCGATCGCCTCGATATACGAGCCTTCCTTAGGCGCCTCCCCGATACATACCCTTTATCGTAAACCTTAGGACGGTCTAAAGCGGCGTGGCGTCGAAAAGTTCGACCCTTGAAATCATAGTTTCACAAGTGAAACTCCCGCCTTGGAAAGACGCGCAGCGACATCGCACGACAGCCCCGAGGAAACTCACTTGGCGCCCAGAATAGGGATTTTGTTTCGAACGATCGTTCGATAACTGCCATTATGTCAAACGGCGCGGCGGGCATGACGCCTCTTTGGCAACCGGCACACAAACCGGCACACAATCCGGTTGCACCACAGGATTCGACCACGTAATGGATTGATTTAAAAACAAGACTTCCGCCAACGATCCGGCATGGAATCCGGTAGAATGCGACTATGGATACGACTACCATGGGCCCGATGGTTCCAGAGGAATCGTCGTCTCGACTTCTCGAAGATGACACGCTGTCGCTCGTCGCGGAAGCGAGTCGATTGGCGGGCCGACTTCATCCAATCTTGCTGGATTCGATCGGTGATCTTGTCCGCTCGATGAACTGCTATTACTCCAATTTGATCGAAGGGCACGACACTCATCCGCGCGACATTGACCGGGCACTTGCCAACGACTTCTCGGCCGAACCCAAGAAGCGTGACCTACAGAAGGAAGCGGTCGCCCACATCCACGTTCAGCAATTGATCGATACCGGACGCGATCCAGATGCGTGGCCGGCTTCAGCAGCTTATGCGTCGTGGTTACATGAAGAATTCTGCGCGCGACTACCGCCGGAGATGCTTTTCGTCACTGACGAGAAGACTGGCGCGCGTCTCGAGATAGTTCCCGGCGAATGGCGCAAGCGAGACGTGCAAGTTGGCCGGCACATTCCGCCACCGCATGAAGACCTGCCCCGCTTCATGTCGCGTTTCGATATGGCTTATGGATCGCCGCCGCTTACCAGGCTTCGGCAACTTCAGACTGTCGGCGCAGTGCATCATCGCCTGCTGTGGATTCACCCCTTCCTTGACGGGAATGGCCGTGTCGCGCGGCTGATGTCCCACGCGTTGTTCAAGCGGCTTGAGGTCGGAACCAGTCTATGGTCAGTGGCGCGGGGCCTGGCGCGCGATGAGACGAACTACAAAGCGTTGCTTGCGCGGGCTGATAGGCCGCGCGAAGGCGACCTGGACGGGCGTGGCAATCTCACTCAGCGCGGGTTGATCGAATTCTGCAAATTCTTCCTGGATCGTTCAGTCGATCAAATACGTTTCATGAGCGGGCTACTTGAACCGGCGACGCTGCTGACCCGCATTGAAATTCACATTGAGGAGGAGGTGCGGGCGAAGCGCCTGCACCGTGGCAGCTTCCCGGTTCTGCGCGAAGCGCTGATGAGCGGCGAGGTCGAGCGCTCTAAAATTCCGTCGCTTACCGGCTACGAGGAGCGCGGCGCGCGCAATGTTACGGCTGGGCTGGTTGACCGAGGGATGTTGACCGCAGCGACCCACCGCGCGCCCCTGCGTCTGGCTTTTCCCGTCGACGTGGCCGAGCGCTGGTTCCCTAACCTCTACCCTGCCAACGCGGGATCGCGGACATGACAGAGAAGATCGTCGAGCTCATCCGGCGGTTTTCGCCGATGTCGCCTCACTCGAAAGATTGGGACTTTCTCGCGCCCGGTCTGGGCCGAACTCAGCGGTGGCATCAGATTGAGGACCAGTTCCGTGTCTTAATCATTGCAGACCCGGGGGCCGGTAAGACGTTCGAAGCCCAAACGCGTGCACGTCGGATCAAGGAGCGTGGCCGTCATGCCTTCTTCATCCGAATTGAAAGAATCGACGCGATTTTCGACCAGTCGTTCGAGGTCGGCACGGCGGACGAGTTCGCCGCTTGGCTCGCCTCCACGGAGGAAGCTTGGTTCTTCCTCGATTCGGTCGACGAAGCCCAGTTAGAGACGCCGCGCGCGCTGGAGGATGCAGTCCGCATCTTCGGCACTAAGATCTATACCGCGCTCGATCGTGCACACATCTTTATCACCAGCCGGGAGGATGCTTGGCGGGCGCTACCGGACCAGACGCTGATCGAACAGCATCTGCCCTATGGCGAGCCAGCGTCCGATGGCGAGGATGACACCGCTAGCAGCGAGAGCGACCCTACGCTCAAGCTGTACCGGCTAGCCGGACTGTCGGAGGATGAGATCGCGCTGTTCGCCGGCCATTATGGCGTAAGCGACGTGACTAACTTCGTCGACGCGGCGAGGCGAGCTAATCTCCTGACCCTGGCCGAGCGTCCGTTTGACTTAAAGGCGCTGATTGGCGTTTGGATCGCTGACCATCGACTCGGGAGTCGCCTCGAAGTGCTCCAGCGGATGATCGCGCTGCAGACCAAACCACGGCTGGCCGTAACTGCCCCGGTGCGCCCTAACGCCGCCCAGATGCGGGATGGTGCCCGCATACTGGCGGCCGCGGTGACGATGACCGGCAAGACCGTCATTGGCCTTCCAGCGGGCGTTCACACCGCGGATCGCCTCGACCCGCGCACTTTACTGACAGGCTGGACCGACGCCGAGATCGACACGCTCCTCCGCACCGGCCTGTTTGATGACATCGTTTATACCAGCGTCCGGTTTCGCCACCGCGAAATCCGTGAACTGCTCACTGCCGAATGGGCAAATGATCTGCTGAACGAGCCTGGCGTCCGCGCGCGGGTTGAGGACCTATTCTTTCGTGAACGCTACGGCGAGCAAGTCATCGTGCCGCGGACGCGCCCGATATTAGCATGGTTGATCCTGTTCGATGAGGAGGTGCGCGACAAAGCCCTCGCCCTAGCCCCGGAGATTGCGAGCGAAGGCGGCGATCCGTCGCGCCTGCCGCTAAAGATTCGCCAAAGCATGCTTCGCGATATCGTCAACCGGATTGCTATAGGAAGGGAAGTATGAGCGTCATGGAAAATAGCGCGATCGAACGCATCGCCGCTCCCGACCTGGCAGGCGACGCATTGGCGCTGCTCGAAAGATATAGAGACAGTGACGACGTCATCTTCTTTCTGGGCCGGCTTGTCTGGCAGGGAGAGATGGCAAGCTGTGCGCCGGTACTCTTTGACATTGCGGCCAACACGTCGCGCGGTAAATACGCTCGAATCGCCGCGATTCGGGGCGTCATGTCGGTAGGTGACGAGGCGCTTAAGGATAGTCTCTGGAAGACGATCGCTACGGACCCTGGCCCCTTGGACCGTGCCGTTTTCGCTGAGCTGGTGGATTGGGCGGCGCCGACCGCGCCCAGCGTGGATCTCATATTACGAATACTCGCCCACGCGTCGCCGCACGAGCGCTTCAACGTAACAGGCCTCAGCTATTCGCTTCACAAGTTTGTCGAGAAGTTGCCGGTAATGGCAGACGCTATCGAAGATCATCCGCTCGGGCGCCTGGTTGAGGGGTTGAATGGTTTCTTCGATCGCGAGCCCTTTGTGGAGCGTGGTGAATGCCAAATCTCGGAAGAATTCCTGTGGCTGATGCCCGTCGCCGTTCACGCCGTCGATCGCTTAGTCTCGGCGCGGTCGGCGCAGGCGCTGATGCCTGCCGCAATTGCGGTGCTGCGCAATCTGCCGGCCCTGCAGTTCTGGCGGAACGGCGATGTCGACGACTATAAGAACGCGCTGAACAAGAACGTCCCGCGCTGGCCAGAACTTAACGATCGGCTCTATTGGACGTCGATTGAAGTATGCCGTGCGCGTAGGGCCGCAAAGGGTGATGCGCTGACAGATGATTGGCCGATAGCCTATCTCGGCCATTTCTGGCGCTTTGGCGCGGAGGATTTCGAGCGGTGCCTGGAATGGGTCGCCGGGAAACACGGGGACGATCGAGCCGTCGCGCTGTCGCGCTGTCTTCAAATCTATGTAGATTCTGATCGCCCGTCGGCTTGGCTCGCGGCATTACGCGCAGCGGTCGCTGATGCCCCGGCGCTTGCCGCGACCCTGGAAGCGCGCCTTGATCCAAAGCCATCGGCGGCCATGGTCAAGATGGAGGCGGAAAACCGGCGTTGGAAGCGCGAAAGCGAAACGCGCGAACGCAAGCAAAAGAAGAACCGCAGCGATTGGGTCCGCGCCCTTAGGGCCAATCCCGACCGGGTGTTGCATCCCGCAGGCTTACAACCAGGTGAGTTCAGTAACGACCAGTATCACCTGCTTCTCAGCGTCATGAATAGCGACGCAACCACTAGCCGCGCAAACGGTGCGAATTGGCGGGCGCTGATGCCTGAGTTTGGGGAGCCGGTCGCCCGCGCCTTTCGCGATGCCGCGATCGCGCATTGGCGTGCCTATCGGCCGATCTTAAGATCGGAGGGCGGCGAGACGGGCTCGACGCCCTTCTCGCTAGTCTTTGCAATGACCGGCCTTGCAATCGAAGCGGCAGAGGACAGCGCGTTTGCGAAGCGGCTGACTGAAAAGGAAGCACGGCACGCTTTTCGTTATGTCACTTGGGAGTTGAACGGCTTTCCAGCATGGTTCGAGAGGCTATATCGCGCCTTTCCGAAAATCGGCTTTCAGGCCGTGGCAACAGAGCTTGTTTGGGAGCTTGAACATAGCGTTGGCGAGCACCCGCTTCACTATATCCTCCACGACATTCTCTACCACGCGCCATGGCTGCACGGCGAAGTCGCGCCCCTGATCCTAGACTGGCTGGTCGCGCACGATGTGCTCAATGCCGATTCGCTGCGCTATTGCCTGAACATTCTGGCTGCGAGCAGTGCTGCCCCCGGCGTTGTTGGAGCGCTCGCGGCAAAGAAAGCCACAGATGCTTTGTTGGAGGATCAGCGGCCACGGTGGTTTGCGCTCTGGGTCAATATCAATCCCGAAGCGGCGATCCCTGCGTTGGAACAACACCTCGATGCGCTTGCCCCTGCGGATGCTTCGACCTTTGCTCAGCTATTTATTGTCGCACTGCTCGGCGATCGGCACGGCGCGGGTACACGCATTAGCGCCTATCGAAACGCCGCCGATCTTAAGCGGCTCTATATCTTGATGAACCTCTACGTACGAACTGGAGAGGATATAGATCGCATTGGTAGGGGAGCCTACTCGCCGACGCTCCGCGACAAGGCGCAGGAAGGTCGCGATTCCTTGTTCGACATGTTGGTTGAGGTACCCGGCTCTGAGGCCTATGCGGCGATAAAGGCGCTCGCAGAGGAGCATCCAGAGCCAAAATATCGGCGATGGATGGCGCTGCGGGCGCTTGAGCGTGCAATGCATGATGCCGACGAACCGCTATGGACCGTCGAGCAGGTCCGCAAGTTTTCGATAAGCAACGACAGCTGATGGGCCGGCATTATCGCGTGAGGGGTGAAAGCAGCGCGTCAAATGGAATTAACGCCCCCACCTAATAAGTGGGTGACGCCGAAGAGGCGGACCCTCACAGGCCGACGGCATCAAAGTGCCCTAATGGAAGATCATTGAGGTCATCACAGACTAACCGGAGGGTGCAAAATGAAATATACGACGGTCGGGGTGGACCGACTGCCGCGCAGAAGCAACGCATCACGCACTGCGCTCTTGAGGTGGCCATGAGGGCTCTCGATGGAGCCGTTCTCATGGGCAACGCCATGGTTGTTGCGTGTGGGCTGCATGTCGTAGTGGGCGCACAGCGCATCGTAACGCGTGGTCAGATCCTTGCGCGCGTCGGCATCGAGATTGCGGAACGCCGCCGACAAGCCTTGCATCGATTGTTGCCTCTTAATCGGTCGCGTCAGTTAGACTTCATCGGTGACCCGCCTCTCGCAATTCTATCGACGCGAATATTAGATAGTACTGCCACGCGTCTGCGGTAAATTCCTTTATGTCAAGTCGTTGCCAGACTTGTTCTACTTCGCAGCTGTTATGGCTTGGCATCAAGCATCGTCTGACAGGGCGCTCACCGTTCTGGCGCGCTCATTGGTGGCTGCTACCCGCCGGGTGATCTCAAGAAACGCCCGCGCGGAACTCGTGACGTAGGCGTCGCGGCGCTGGACGACGAACGCGACGCGATCGAGTAGGTCATCCCCGAGCGCTGTGGAGACGGCTCCCAGCATCATCTGTAGTCTATCGAAGGTATTCATATAGACAGCATTCTCTTGCTCAGGCTCTCCGTGGCCAAGGTATTTTCCTTTGCCTTGCCGAACCTTATGGCGTCAGTCAAAGCGAGCAGTTCATATAAGACCGGGTCGGCGCGTACTGCAAAAGGCACTGACTTATGCAACGGCTCAATGCTCAGGCCGGTCGAAAGCCCCTGTGCATCTTCCCATACCTACTCATGTTCACCGGCGGTCAGCATCTTTCCCTTCAGTACCGGAGCACCGAAAGCGGTCGGGACTCCCCTTGCAAGTCGTCCCTCTTTAGCCGGAAATACATATTTCACGCCGTGAACAATGAATTCGAGCAGCTGCTTAGGCGCAGGGCGCGGCTGCGGCTGCGAACTTTTCAGCGACACCGATAGGTCCGCTAGTGAGTCCCCGTTTAACGGCCGCGTTGCACTCCGACGCGCTCAGCCGTAGCGTCTGTGATAGATCAGCATACGTCCACCGCAATTGGCCATTGTCGGCGAAGAAGCGAGTGGCCATCGATTCTCTTGGCGGTCGGCTTCCTCCCACTGCTCTTCCCAGCCCCTCCACGTCGACACCGGAATTTTCTCATTTGCCTTTGCTTTGCTCTGGAGCGCGAGGCTGGTGAGCTTCAAAGCAACCAAAATATCTTGACTTTTTAACATTGCCCGCTTCCTCTGCTTCGCTATTTGCGAATAGCGAATGACCGTAACCCCCCGATTTGCAAAATGTCAACGTTTAGATGAAGAATCTGACGGGAAAGTCTTGCACTCAATGCATCTGCGTCCCAGCCGGCGAAAATCTCCGCCTCCCACGCCTCGCACCCCGACCGCCAAGGCCAGCAGCGCCACCGCCGCGAGCGCGGCTACCATCACGGCGGCAAGCGCTGCTCGTGCCGTCCGACGAAGTGAAAATTCGTACGTTCCGGAAGTCAATGTCTGGACAGCGGCGGCGCTCCGCGAATTCGGCGATCCCATCGAATTTCCGGACGATCCCGTCCAGTCGATGGATGACGTTCACATCGCCCAGTTTGCGGCGCTGCAGCTAAGAACTCTTGCCAAAGGAACACGGGCGCCAGGTCATGATTGCAGCCCATGATTGGGATAAGCTGGCTCGCATCACCTAGACGGTGACGCTCGATCAGGCGATCGATGCCGCGCAGCGATTCGCGGAAGGCTCCCTGAAGGGACGCATCGTGGTCGACGTATGAGCCGCAGCCAGGAGACGCGGCAGTCGTTCAGACTTAACGAGCGGTTGTTGATTCTCGGTCGTACTCAAAGCGAAGCGCAGGTCATGCTCAAGTTTCAGATACTCGACAAATGACGAAGGCAGTGCCCGCGCACCATCAACTCGCCCGGCTCGCCACCTTTCACCGGCTGCCCGTTTTGGTCGGCGACCTTGAGCTCGCGAAACGGTGCCGCGATGCCGCAACTGCCCGATGCCCTCGACGGGATGACGAGCCTCGCTCGCCGCAACGCCGCGCGACGTCCTAGACGAGACCGTACGGCGGCCAAATTCTTTCACCATTGGATATGCAGGCTTCGGTGTTACGAGTCACGTCATGGGTCGACTTTATTCGACGTGGCTCTTCTTAGTCTCCGGCGGCGACATGCCGATTGGTAGTCACGTCAAACGGGCCGCACGTCGACGATAGAAGGCCGGCGAATGATTGCATGATTTATCAGCTAGTGACAGATAAAGCTGACGGTCCCGACGCGTATAGCGGGGACCAATGAATGTGAAACTTTGCCTCGACGGAATGCCATGGAAGCTTGTTCTGTATCAGGTGGCGACTTGGCGTCCTCACGATGGACTCCCGTTGGTTTGACAAGCTCGAATCAAGTCTGAAGGATTGTTAAGCCTTCGAGAAGGGACCGCGTGGCGTCGAGTTCCTCTCGCATGCCGCCGATCAGCCACTCGCCGACTTCCCGCACATGCGTCGGGGGGGCAGCACTACGATATTCAAGAACATAGTGCCGGCCAGTAGCGATACAGTATCTGGATGCTGGAATCACTTTTTTCTGATTTAGGGGAGCCGCAACCGCTTGCAGCCAACCTAGAACAATCCCTTGATCGAGCATTGCACTCTGGACAGAAATTCCCGCGTCGGAACAATGAACAGGCTGTATCAAGGCGGGCTCAGGCAAACCGGTTATTCGAAAAAAATCTGCCCACGTCAACGTGGTCGGATCTAGGTGGATTAGGCTGTGGCCGCGACGAAGGTTCATTTCGCTGAGTGAGCCGAATTCGTCGAAGTATCGCCCGCTGCAGATTGGAATAATCACCTCCGGACAGAAATATCTCGGGCTCGTTTCCGCACCTCGCCCGTGTTTCCGCAGGCCAAGGTCCGCAGCTTCAAGCGGCCCGACCCCCGTTGTCGCGGCGATTTCGAGCCGAAGGCTTACCGAGGGGAACTGCTTGCGAAAATCGGAGTAGCGCGGAAGCAGCCATTGCGATGCGAAGCCGTTCACGACCGACACGGTAACGGTATTGCCGCGAGCGTGTTCGCTGCTCAGATGGTCCAACGTTGCGGCGATTTGGTCGAATCCGGACCCAACAGAGCGCAGCAAAACAATACCTTGATCGGTCAAAGTATTCCCTGATCTCCCGCGCTCGAACAGTTTGAGGCCTAATGAGTCTTCAAGCCGAGCAACCATGCGGCTGACGGCAACCGGGGTAACATTCAATTCACCGGCTGCCTTCGTGAAACTAAGATGACGCGCAGCAGCCTCGAAGACGAAGAGAGCCTGAAGCGATGGAAGCTTGGAGCGCATGGGTTACCTAATCTAGTGCAAACGGTATGGAGGAGCATTACTTGCACCTTCGTGCGCATTGCAAGACTAAAAGTTGTTAAACCAATTCACTTCGTGCTCTGTTGCGACGTCTTCCAATTCTTGTCGCCCGCAGTCTCTGGCAATAATGATGGCTCCGAGTGCCGCTGTCGTAGACGAACGCAGACGCCGAGGTGCAGAAAACGTCGAACCGACGCTTTGCAGCAGAATTCGCACGTCGGGATTTTCTCCCGGAACGATAGCCTTGATGCGCAGCAATCGATCTCCAAGGGCCCCGGCGATATTCTCGAGCCAGTCCAATGCCGCTTCCCATGCGAGGCTTTCGTGGATTTCCGCTCGGAAAACTCGAACGCGCGGATGTAGCAACCGCCGGCGCTCGGACGGCGTGCCATGCGTATCCCCGACGACCACGCCGCCCTTCTCGGGCGCTTCGAATGCCTGACGCGCTCGTACCAAGTCAGAGAATTGGTTGACGACCCGTGCGAAAGGGTTTATCGCGGTGACTGCTTGCAGTGCTTCCTCACGTTTCGCGCTCGAAACGAGGTCAATTTTTGTGAGCACAATGGTGTTGGCCGCAACCAACTGTGCCGCAGCATCGTTGAAGTCGCCGGTAAGCAAGGCCGGGCGACTACAGTCGTACGTGGTCACTAAATGCAGCTTGAGCCGAAGGTCTGCGAGTTCCTGCAACGATGAGACAATCGGGCCCGGGCGGGAGAGACCGCTGCATTCAAGCACTATGCGAGAGAACGGCTTCTTACCGGCAATCTCGCGAGACTGAATCAAGTCTTGAATGGTGGTAGCAAGGTCACTCGTCAGCGAGCAGCAGACACATCCATTGCTGAGCGTTGCCATCGACATACCGCGGGCGGATTCGGAAAGCACCGCGCCGTCTATATTGATTTCTCCGGCTTCGTTCACAATGACGGCGGTATTGGAGGCATCTTCGCTGGCGAACAGGCTCTCCAGCAGTGAGGTCTTCCCGCTGCCGAGCATGCCCGAGACGATTACAAACTGAGACCCGGATTGCATATCAACCTCACTTCCTCGCCTGAGACGTCGTTGAACCGGTCCAAGTACCGGCGACCATCTCCCGAACGTCCGCGAGCAGCTCTTCGACGTCGTACACCATTCCGCCGCGAATGGTCTTCAGCAGACAACGCTTGAATTCCGGCCCGTTCGTTTCTTCGTTCAACCGGACTGCGCCAGTGCCATACAGCAGCTTGAAGTCCGCAAGCGGACTTTGGTCGTGAATCAGAATGTCTGCGCGCTTGCCGACTTCAAGCGTCCCAGCCTCGTTTTCGACACCGAGCAGTTCGGCAGCGTGAGATGTCGCGGCACGCATCACCTCAAGCGCAGAGAAGCCTGCCTCTTGCAGCAATTCGAGCTCACGGACAAACCCGAACCCGTAGACTTGATACATGAAGCCGGAGTCGCTACCGGCACACACACGCCCGCCGCGGTTCTTGTATTCGTTCAGAAAGGTCATGAGGATGCTGAAGCTCTCCTTCCATTCGACCTCATTCTTCACCGACCAGCGGTAGAAGTACGCGCCGTGCCCACCGCGCTGCGGCTGGAAGTATTTCCACGTTGTACTGTCAGTGTACTCGTCATGCCAGTCGGCGCGACGGGCGCGCATAAGGTCACGATTGCTGTCGTATACGTTCATGGTCGGAACGAAAGTGTGTCCCGCTTCCAAGAAGGCCTCGAGGACCTCATTCCACTTCGCGCTACCCGGCCGCGCTGCTTGCAGGAACGTCTGCCCGGCGGTCGCGAACCGCATGTATTCGTCGTTGTAGTTGTAGTCGTCGCCGACCGATTGGAGCGTGCGGCCGTCGAACAGCGCTTCTGGAATGCCATACGCGTGCTCCGTGCTCGTGAGGCCCCAACGAGCGGTACGCAGAGAATTCATGCGCCCAACAGAAAGCTGCGCATGATGACAACACGTCCTCAGTCCAAGCTTCTTGCTTTCGTCCAGTGCGGCTTGCATGATTGCTGGCGGTGCGCCGAAAAACTTCACGCCTCGCGCGCCTTTTGCATGTGCCTTGCGCAGCCACTCCCGACCTTGCTCCGGCGTATAGATGGTCTTCAGGTAGTCATTGACCGCAGGGAAATACACATACGGATAGAGCGTCGGCGCGGCGATTTTGCCTTCGTCGGCGGCCGCGGCCTGCTGCTGCGTCCATGCAAGGCCGTTCATCGTACCGGCTTCACGGACACTCGTTACCCCGTGAGCAAGCCATAGCTTGTAGATGTAGTCCGCGGGCAACATCTCGCCGTTCTCTGCATGGAACGGTGTACCGATGTGTGCGTGGCAGTCGATGAAGCCAGGTGTGACGAACTTCCCGGTGCAGTCAATCTCGTGGTCGCCAGCTTCGGGACGACGCGACGGGTTGATTGGTAACCCTGGAACGCCTACCGCGGCAACAAGGGCGATGCGCCCATCCTCGACGACGATGTCGGCGGGCCCCCAGGGAGGGGCACCCGTGCCATCAATGACCATCGCACCGCGCAGCACGAGCCTGTGAAAAGGCCCGACGCCGCGGTCGCGAGTCGTCGCTGCCTGTACCTGTCCCAATCCCTTCTTGGCAAAGCCAGCGACCATTTCCTCGCCAACTTCAATCTCTGCTGCGGGCGCGTTCATTTCGTCTCCATCTTAGTGTGCCCTCGGCGGGCATTCGAATGCTATTAGAATACTTTCGTGCCAGGCGCGACGTCGCGCTCAGGCTTCAGATAAACCACCGCACCGTCCGCGTTCTCAACGCCGAGCATCAGTACTTCAGACTTGAAGCCGCCGATGCGGCGGCTCCCAAGATTGACTGCACAGACGACCATCTGGCCCACCAGTTCCTCGGCGTGGTAAAGCGCCGTGTACTGGCCGCTCGTCGCCAACTCTCCGAGCTCGCCGAAGTCAATCCAGATTTTGTACGCGGGTTTGCGGGCCTCAGTGTTCAGTTCGATTCGTGCGATACGGCCAGCACGCATGTCGACCATCGAGAACGCTTCGTAAGGGGTAGTCTCGTTCATGTTGTGACTGTTCAAAAAAGTTTGCAATTCAGTGCGTGCGGTCAGTTGCGCTTTGAGAAATCTAAACGCCCGCTGGTCGCCGACGATACTAAGGACTCGATGGTCAGGTACTTTGCGTTCGGGAGTTCGGACGGATGGCTAAACCTGATTACAGGAACAACTGGGCCTTCTACGTCTTCGCTGCATACACGCATTGACGGTGTTGCGTAGTCCAAAACCATCGGACGGAGTCGTCGCCCCGCAAAGAGGGGTTGCTCGCCAGCTAACGCTGCTCCTTCCAACAGGGCTTCTTCGACCTGCTCTGATATCAGGGCAGTCGCAACATCGTCGATGACCGGTCCAATGTCAGTTTCGTCCCCAAGTGGGTCGCCGACCCGAAGGGCGCTCATCTTCTCGACAAGAGCCCGGACAAATGGATCTGCGAGCGAGTCGTGCACATACAGGCAGGAGACGCGCTCCCCGCAAGGCAGCAGTGGTTGCAGAAAAGCGCGGCCGATAATGGCATCGCTGGCTGCCTGAGCATCAGTTCCGGCATCAAGCACAAGAGGGAGGCGCTCACTTGTAGAGATGGTCACTGGCGCCACAGCTTCATCGCACGCACTTGCTACGAAAGCCGCGACGTCACGACTACCGCGAAAGCGGACTTCGGTCACATGAGAACTCATCAGCGCCGCGCGGAACATTCCGATAGCGTCCGTCGAGGGAACAACTGAGAAGAGCGCGTCAAACTCGTTGTAATCCTGCCAAAGCGCTCCGACTGCCTGGGAAGCCAGCGGTGCACGGGATGACGGCTTAAGAACAAGGGCTCGCCCTGAACTCAAGACGGTCGCGGCCTCAGTGACCGTCGAGAACACCGGGTCGCACCAGTTCAGAATGGCGAATGCCGAATGTGCGGAAGTCGAATCGCGAACGAGCGGTAGCTCGGGACACAGCGTGAACGCGTGAAGAGCAGAGACGGCTGCGGAGACCTCTATGCGAGCAAGACGAATTGGCTTGCCCGTCTCGAGACTGACGAGTTTCGCAAGTTCGTCACGATGCGCTTCAATCTTTACCGCCCAGACTCCGAGTCGACGCTGAATGATTTGATTGCTGCGAAGCGTGCGCGCCAGGCGCGCGCCCTCAACAAAGGTCGCTTCTAGGGTGCGGCATTCGATGTCTGGCGCCTGTCCGACAAGCGCTCCATCAAAGGGATTGAAAACGTCAAAACGACGCTCGGCCCTCGGCTTCACCTCCGCCGCGTGAGCAGGTGAACCGAGTTCCAACGCGTCGTTCCGTCCTTCAGACATCGTTTAGGCCGCAGCCTTGGCGGCAGTCACCGCGCGACCGAACATCCCAAGTGCGTCCGATACGTCCTGGTCCGAAACCGTCAGGGGCGACAGGAAGCGGACCACATTGCGTTCAACGCCGCACTTGATGATGAGCAGGCCCTCTTCGCGTGCTGCGTCGAGGATGCGTTGTACGAGAGCGCTGTCCGGGGACTTCGTGCTCGCGTCGGAGACAAACTCGACAGCGACCATCGCGCCGGTTTGACGGATTTCGCCCATTTCCGCGTGCTGAGCCTTCAACCCTTCCAGCCCAGCGCGGAGTTGCTCGCCGATTTTGACGCTGCGCTCGAGCAGGTTTTCTTGTTCGAAGATGTCCAACACGGCATTTGCAGCCGCGCAACCCAACGGGTTGCCGCCGTACGTACCGCCCAATCCGCCGGGTTGCGGCGCGTCGACAATTTCGGGGCGGCCCACAACGCCTGAGATGGGAAGACCGCCTGCGAGACTCTTCGCCACCGTCACGAGGTCAGGCTGGATTCCCGAGTGCTGAAAGCCAAACATCTTCCCGGTGCGGCCAAAGCCCGTCTGGATTTCATCGCAAATCAGAACGATGCCGTGCTTCTTCGTGAGCTCGCGCAGCCCTTGCATGAACTCAGCCGGTGCCGCGAGGAAGCCACCGTCACCCTGTACCGGTTCAAGGATAATTGCCGCGACTCGGTCCGGCTGGATTTGCGTGCTGAAAATGGTCTGGAGAGCCTTCAGTGCATCGTCCGAGCTGATGCCATGGTATGCATTGGGGTACGGAGCATGGTAGACGTCGGGCGCGAACGGTCCGAAGTTCTGCTTGTAGGGTGCGCTCATGCCCGTAAGCGACATGCCAAGGAGCGTGCGGCCATGGAAGCCGCCTCGGAAGGCAATCACGCCAGGGCGATTCGTGTACCCACGCGCAATCTTGATGGCGTTCTCGACTGCCTCGGCGCCGGTCGTCAGAAAGACCGACTTGTAGCCCTGGCCGGGAGCGACCAGTTCCGACAGACGCGCTGCCAAGCGAATGTACGGCTCGTAGCCGACCACCTGGAAGCAGACATGCGAGAAAGATTCTAGCTGCTGCTGCACCGCAGCGACCACCGCCGGGTGGTTATGGCCTACGTTAAGCACGCCGATGCCGCCTACGAAATCGAGGTACTTGCGGCCCTTGTCGTCCCACAGATACGCACCTGCCGCACGACTAGCAACGATGGGGTGAGCCGTCGCGACCCCACGGGCAACGAAGGTTTCGCGCAGCGCCACGGCGCTTCGGTTTTTATCAAGTTCCTTGTTCATCAAATCACCTCCTGAGATGGGACCATCGTAGGAAGCCACAAACCGCGCGAATACCTACGAAAAGTAGGAATTGCGTCGATGGTTTTTGTTTTCTTTGGCCTAGTTCATAGTTCTTGCACTAATCTACAAGCTTCCGTTCCTACCAAACATGGGTAGTTATGTGATTTCTGGCTGAGTTCAATGGGATGCGGCTGGTTCCTGACCGGAACCGAACTGACCATTGAAAGCGCTAAGTACGCATCGGGAGCGGAGATGAACACAGTAAATTTGGCAGGAACCTACGTAGACGAGAAAGCCGCCCGACGGCGGGCGATCGTCGCCACCGTGCTGGGGAACGGCTTCGAGTGGTTTGACTTCATGGTGTACGGCTTTTTCGCCATCACCATCGCAAAGCTGTTCTTCCCGACTGGCAACGACCTCACGTCGCTGATGCTCTCGGTCGCGACGTTTGGCGTCGGCTTCCTTGTTCGCCCCTTTGGCGGCATTCTCATCGGCATCTACTCCGACCGCGCCGGCCGGAAAGCTGCGTTGTCGCTGACGATTCTTCTAATGTGCGCCGGTACGGCAATCATCGGTCTCGCCCCGACGTACTCCCAAATCGGCATGGCAGCCCCCTGCCTGATTGTCTTTGCGCGCCTGCTTCAAGGCTTTTCGGCCGGCGGCGAGATGGGCACGGCGACTGCCTTCCTGACGGAGCACGCACCGAAGGGCAAGAAGGCGTATTACTCCAGCTGGATTCAGACGAGCATCGGTTTCGCCGTGTTGATGGGTGCCTGTTTCGGAACGGGCATCACGCTCGGCCTATCCAGTGCCGACATGGAGAGTTGGGGTTGGCGCATCCCGTTCCTCTCCGGTTTGCTCATCGGGCCTATCGGCTTCTTCATTCGTCGCAACCTGGATGAAACGCCGGTCTTCCTTAAGGCAGAGAAGTCGAAGACGCCGCTGAAGGAGGTTCTCCGCGACTACCCGTGGCAAGCCTTCGCAAGTTTCGCGATGGTCGTGCTCTGGACCGTTTGTATCTACGTGATTCTGTTCTACATGCCGACGTTCTCGGTGAAGGTCCTGAAGCTTCCGCAATCCGCATCGTTTATCGCGGCAATGGTCGGTGGCGGTGTCATCACTGTCTTCTCGCCGTTCACCGGCTGGTACTCGGACAAAGTGGGCCGCAAGTGGCTGCTCGGTGGTGCGTCGGCTGCGATGCTTGTTCTCGCTTGGCCCATGTTTGCGATGATTGTGAAGGCTCCGTCACTCGCGACGCTGTGCGTTTTTCAGGCTGTGTTCGGCGTGCTCATCGCGATTTATACGGGTCCTATCTTGGCCGCTCTGTCGGAAACCTTCCCAACCAAGGTGCTGTCGACTGGACTCTCGGTCGCCTACAATCTGGCCGTCATGACGTTCGGCGGCTTCGCATCACTCATTCTGACGTGGCTCATCAGCACGACAGGTACGGCTATGGCGCCGGCGTTCTACGTCATCTTCGCCGCCGCGTTCAGCTTGCTGGGCGTGCTGTTCGGTTATCGCCAGCCTAAAGAGGTTTAACTGTTGCTGCGGTGTCGCGCTGATACCGTGGCGAAACTTTTCGCCGCCATGAAGCTTGACACCGCAATTCGTGAAACTGTCTTACGTGAAGCAGAAGTCGTCGCGGGGGAGGAAAGCCTCCAACGCGACATCACCTGGGTTCACATGGTCGACCACCCAGATATCGTCAACTGGGTTAAGCCTGGTGAGCTGCTGCTGACCACCGGCTATAACTGGCCGAGCGACACTGAGGCTTCGAGACGACTGGTACGCGACCTGAGTAAAGTCGGGCTGGCGGGGGTTGTGCTGGCAGTTCCTCACTTTCGCGACCACTTCCCTCAAGAAGCCATCGACGAAGCGCGAAGTGTTGGCTTTCCTCTTCTCGAGCTCCCTTGGGCTGTTCAGTTCAGTCAAGTCACGCACGAAATTCTCGCGAAAATAATCAACTTTCAGGCCGAGATTATCGAGCGCTCGGAGCAAATGCACCGTGCTTTGACTAACGCTGCGGTGACAGCGAATAGCCTGGGTGACATCGCAACCACGCTCAAAAAGCTGGTCGGTCGCGAAGTAACATTCACGAACATTTCCGGCGAGCTGCTCGGTACCTCGGCCGCAGAATCTGAAACGCAGGTGCTTGAGGAGCAGTTCCTGAACTCGTTGTCCGATGCACCTATCGATTCCAGCAGTTCCTCGCGGCCCATCCGGGTGAAGTTTGTCATTGCAGGCCGCTCCCTTTATCGGCTCAGGCTGCCAGTTCGACTCCACGACTCGCTCGTTGCAGTGAACTGGCTCGATTTGGACGGCGCGGAGGTCGATGAACTGGACACTCGAGCAATGGAGCATGCGAGTGTGGTCGCCGCACTGCATCTAATGCACCAACAGCAGCTCGCGCAACAGGAAGACCGCCTCGGATACGCGCTCGTAGCCGGGCTGCTCGACGGCGAGTTCACTTCGACGCCGAGCGCGCTCGAACGCGCCCGCGTGTGTGGATGGAGTCAAACGGGCCAATATCGCATCTGCCTTGTGCTGCTCGATGAGCCCATACCCCTGACCACGGAGGGCCTGAATCGTCGTGAGCGCTGGGTAGAGTCACTCAAACGTCAGCTTCGAGCATCAGGACAACCCGAGTTGCTCGCAATATGGCTAAACCAAATTAAGTTCATCCTGCCCGCAGATGCTTCTCCTGAGACGCTGTGGGACGCGGTAAGTGACCAGCGCGCTGCGATGGCAATCAGTCGCGTGCACTCAGGTGTCGACGGGATGGCGACAGGCTCGAAGGACGTTGATGCTCTGCTGCCGACATTGCGCCCCGGAAGACTGCATCGATTCGACGAGATTCTCTTTCCTCGAGCGCTTCTTGGCGACGCGAACGCCCGCGACATGCTCATCGAACGGCTTGTCACGCCACTTGTCTCGCGGCCTCGCGGCGAGTCTCTATTAGAGACGCTGTGCACGCTCGCAGATGAGGGCTTCCAGTTGGTCAACGCGGCACGTTCGTTGGGTATTCACATCAGCACGATGCGCTATCGCCTCGAGCGAATCGAAGAAATTCTCAACGTCACGCTCGAAGACCCCAAGATTCGATTTCAGGTCCAGGTCGCGATGGCGCTGTACCGACTCCGCGAAGATTGACGCCAGCCTTCCTACTTTAAGTAGGAAGACTTCCACTTTGTGTCGCGTTTTAATTTTGGAATGACGCGGGATATTAAGGCAAACGCGCAATTCGCGCGGAGCCGCAGTCTCGCCGCTTTTTCCGGATTGCGCGACCACATGACTTCGAACTCGTCCTCCCCACGCCCCGACCTCAACAAGCTTCTTTCCCTGCAGCGCCGACTGGCTCAGACAAGCGACGCTGAAATCAGGTTTGATGCAGGGTCTCGAGCAGCCTACGCGTCAGAAGCATCGAACTATCGACAGGTGCCCATCGGCGTCGTACTGCCGCGTACAGTCGAAGACGTCGTTTCGGTGATGCGCGCCTGTCACGAGGCCGATGTGCCGGTGCTCACACGTGGTGCGGGCACCTCGATGTGCGGCCAGTCCGTGAACGTCTCGGTCATCGTTGATACATCGCGACACCTGACCCGCATTGAGCAACTCGACGCCGAGCACCGGACCGCTTTGGTTCAGCCAGGCGTCATCTGTGACCAGCTGAAGGCCGCCGCTGCACTCAAAGGTCTCACGTTCGGCCCGGACCCCGCCACGCATAGCCGCTGCACGATTGGTGGCATGGTGGGCAATAACTCCTGCGGCGCGCACTCGGTGATGGCCGGAAAGACTGCCGAGAACATCGAGTCGATGGAAATTCTGACTTATGACGGAGAGCGTTTTTGGGTCGGGCCGACAGACGAGGCGGCATATCAAGAGCACATCGCCGCCGGGGGGCGTCGAGCTGAGATTGTTCGAGCACTTCGCAAGCTCGCCGATCGTCATGCGGATGAGATTCGCATGGGGTTCCCGAAGCTGAAGCGTCGAGTCTCGGGCTACAGCCTCGACCAGCTCTTGCCAGAAAACGGGTTCAACATTGCTCGCGCGCTTGTCGGTTCGGAGGGCACGTGTGTGTCGGTCTTGCGAGCAACGACAACCCTCGTGCGCAATCCGACCGCGCGGGTCGTCACCGTCTTCGGATTTCCGACCATCTTTGACGCAGCCGATTGCGTTCCCCAACTGCTGCCGCTCGAGCCCATTGCGATGGAGGGCTTGGACACAGGCATTGTCGGCGGGCTACGCGAGCGAGGGCTTGCTCTTGCTGACATCGCAGAATTGCCTGACGGCAATGCGTGGCTGATGGTCGAGTTCGGCACGGATACCCTCGAATCCGCGGTGGAGCGTGCGCAAGCTGCCGCAAATCTTGCGGCGTCGTTGCCCGGCTCCCCAAACGCGCGCGTCGTATCAGACGCAGCAATGATGAAGCGACTTTGGTCGATTCGTGAGACTGGTGCGTCGGCTACTTCTATCGGTGATGACCCGTCCAAGCCGGACCCCGTTGTTGGCTGGGAAGACGCGGCAGTCGAACCACGTTTGCTTGGCGCCTATCTTCGCGAATTTGCAGCGTTAGTTGAGCGGTACGGCTACACAACCAATATGTACGGCCACTTCGGCGATGGCTGTATCCATTCGCGCATCAACTTCGACCTGCGCAACAGCCAGGGGATTCACACGTGGCGCGAGTTCCTACAGGAAGCAGCAAAGCTCGTTGTCAAATACGAGGGCTCGCTGTCTGGGGAACATGGAGACGGACAAGCGAAAGGCGAGCTCCTCTCGCTGATGTACTCGCCGGAACTCATGGATGCCTTCCGCGAGTTCAAGACTATCTGGGACCCGAATAACCGGATGAACCCCGGCAAACTCATCAACGCCATGCCTGTCGATGAGAACTTGCGACTGGGGCCGACCTATCGCAGAGTAGAGGTTGCGAGCCACTTCTCGTTCGGAAATCTCCAGACGCCGGACACATTCGCACGCGCGACCGAGCGTTGTATCGGCATGGGTAAATGTCGCTCGCTCGAGGGTGGCACGATGTGCCCGAGCTATCGCGCAACGCGCGAGGAAAAGTACTCCACCCGCGGCCGCAGCCGCCTGCTTTTTGAATTGCTTAAGGGCGAAGTCATCACTGACGGCTGGGACAACAAGGACGTCAAGGACTCGCTCGACAATTGTCTTGCGTGCAAGGGATGCCGCAGCGACTGCCCCACGCATGTTGACTTGGCAAAGTACAAGAGCCACTTCTTGTACCAGCATTATCAGAAGGCGAAACGTCCTTTGATGGACACGATGATTGGACACATCGGCACATGGCTGCCAATCGCGACCCGCATCAGCGGCGTCGTGAACACTGCCATGAAGATGCGTCCTTTCCGCGCCGTGGCAGAAAAATTTGGCTTGGCTTCCCACGTCAAATTTCCCGCCGTAGCGTCCACGGCTTTCAGAAACAGCGACACCTGCAAGCACCTCATACAAGACGCGCGCACGGCAAGTGCCCAGTCAAAGACGGTCCTGCTGTGGACCGACACCTTCAACAACGGATTCTCTCCGGAGGTTCTTGAAGCGTCTGTCAAAGTGCTGGAGTCATATGGCGTCACGGTCCGCCTCATGAGCAAGCAAATTTGCTGCGGGCGTCCGTACTACGACGCCGGCATGCTCGACCACGCCAAGCGCAACCTCGTCGACATCATGGCAGAGCTGAAAGAGGTCATCGCGTTGAAGCTTCCGGTGATTGTCCTGGAGCCGAGTTGCCTCTCAGTATTTCGTGATGAACTGCGCTCGCTCTTTCCGAGCGACGAGAACGCCAACGCGCTGGCTACCTCAGTCAAAACACTGGCCGAGTACCTCGAGGTGCAAGGCTTCGATGTTCCGAAGCTCGACGAAAGCGTCTACGTCCATGGCCACTGCCACCAGAAGGCCTGCGGTGGAGTCCAAGCTGAGTCTCGCCTTGTCGACAAGGCAGCACAGTCCGGGGCGGTCCTGCAGACTGGCTGCTGTGGAATGGCAGGCGCCTTTGGCTATCACACGAAGACGGCAGACGTCGCGCGTTCAGTTGCTGAATCGGAGTTGGCACCAAAAATTCGGCCGCTTGATGAAAACGCCGTTCTCGTGAGTGACGGCTTCAGTTGTCGCTCGCAGATTCGAAACACCACCGGTCGCTCGGCAATTCACCTCGCGCAGTGGCTTGATGGAAGAACCAATAAAAGTCCGGCACAGCGCCAGGTCCAATCGCCCAAACAGGAGGAAACCGTATGAATCGCCGTCACTTTGCAAGCCTTGCCGCAGTCAGCGCTTCGGCGCTGCTCCTCTCTCGCACGAGCAACGCCGCCACGAACATAAACGGTAGCGACCCCTCGGCTACACTCGCTCGCGCCCAAACTGCTATTCGGCAAGCCACCTCGCGCGACGCGGCAATTCAGGCGTGGCTCGAGGTTGTGAAGCCACGACTTCCGTTTCTTCAGGCGACTGCTTTGGTATCGCGTCCGCGCCCCGAGGCACCGAAAGAGCTTGGTGCCGTCCGCCGGATTTACTCCACTGTTCCGAGCGCTTACCCCGTGGGTGGCTGGAAACAGCTTTCGGGTTCTGACTGGGCCCGGAAAGTCCTCGAACACGGAGAGGTTCTTGTCGCAAACAACGACGCGGAACTCGAGCACTACTTTCCCGACCACAAGCTGCTGAAGTCGCTCGGGACTGCAACGCTCGTGAACATTCCCGTGGTCGTCTGCAAGCGAACCGTCGGCGCATTTGCCTTTATGTGCGCAGAGGTTGTCCCTGAAACCGCCATCACCGAAGATATTCGACTGCTGACGGCACTGACCGCTCCTCTGTTTTCAGACGATCTGGTGCCGGCCGCCTGACAGCAGAAGATGCTAAGCGGAGCCTCGGCTCGATCGGGGAAGTCGAAGAATGGCTTCTCCGGGCGAAACCAAATGCTGCAGGCTCCGGATACTCTAAAGATAGGCAGACCCCTATCAAGGATTGTGAAATGTCACTCGCAACGCTCATCGATTCAGACCGCGCACATCTCATCCATCCCGTCGCCAATTACCGCGCACATGAGCAGCGCGGTGTGACGGTCCTGGAACGCGGTAAAGGCGCCTGGTTATATGACGCCCAAGGCAACGAACTGCTTGATGCGTTCGCGGGTCTCTGGTGCGTCAATACAGGGTACGGCCACGAGAGTATCGTAAAGGCCGCAGCAGAGCAGATGGCAAAGCTCCCCTATGCGACGGGATACTTCCACTTCGGCTCGCAACCGGCCATCGAACTGGCCCAACGTCTTGTCGACATCGCACCCAAGAGCCTGCAGCACGTCTACTTTTCGCTTGGTGGGTCCGATGCGGTCGACTCGGCCCTGCGCTTCATCACGCACTATTACAACGCCATCGGTCGGCCGAGTAAAAAGCATTTCATTGCTCTCGAACGTGGCTATCACGGCTCGTCGTCCATCGGTTCTGGCTTGACTGCAATCGCCAGCTTCCATCGCAACTTCGACGTTCCGCTGCCCACACAGCATCACATCCCGTCCCCTTATCTGTATCGCAGCGAGACGCCAGACGATGCTCACGCGCTCATCGCGGAATCGGTCACGTCGCTAGAGGACAGGGTTGCTGAGCTCGGTGCGGAGAATGTTGCTGCTTTCTTCTGCGAGCCAGTCCAAGGCTCAGGGGGCGTCATCGTTCCGCCGAAGGGGTGGCTCAAGGCGATGCGAGATGCATGCAAGCGGCTCGACATTTTGTTCGTCGCCGACGAGGTCATCACGGCCTTCGGCCGAACGGGTCCGATGTTCGCTTGCGAAACCGAAGGTGTTGAACCGGACCTGATGACTATCGCGAAAGGCCTTACGGCTGGATACGCCCCCATGGGTGCAGTGCTCATGTCCGATGCGGTCTATCAAGGCATCGCTGATGGTAGCAAGCCGGGAGAAGCAATCGGCCACGGCCAAACGTACTCGGCGCATCCGGTAAGCGCCGCTATTGGACTTGAAGTTCTCCGGCTGTACACCGAAGGCGGCCTCCTCGCAAATGGCCAAGCTCAGGCACCGAAATTTGCGAGCGGTCTGGACAGTCTTCTTGACCACCCGCTGGTCGGGGACTCGAGACACGCCGGTCTGCTCGGAGCAGTCGAACTGGTCGCAGACAAGACGACGCGGGCCCGATTCGACCCGGCACTTCATCTCGCTGACCGCATTTTTGACGCTGCTGCTCGCAACAAGATTATCTTCCGCGCCTTTGGCGACAACATACTCGGTTTCGCTCCGGCGCTCTGCTACACGGAAGGTGAGGTCGACATGTTGGTTCAGCGCGTCCGTAAGACGCTCGACGACGTTCTCGAAAGCGCCGACGTTCGTCGCGCAGTCAAAGGTTAAGGGCTGCGGCTCATTTGCCGAAGCAACACGAGAAGTATCTATTGAAGGTATCGAGTATGGAACTGAAACTGCAACGCGAAGAACTGCTGCGCCGCCAGAACCTGATTGGTGGCGAATGGACGGACGCGGTGGACAACGCCCGCTATCCGGTGACGAATCCCGCCACGGGCGGGCTCATTGCTGAAGTCGCGAACAGCGGTAAGGCCGACGCCCGTGCTGCTACTGACGCAGCGGCGAAAGCGGCGAAAGACTGGCGTGAGCGTTTGCCCCGAGAACGGGCAGAGATTTTGAAGCGCTGGCACGCTTTAATTGTCGCGAACACTGACGACCTCGCTACGCTCATGTCGCTGGAGCAAGGCAAACCGCTGGCAGAAGCTCGCGGCGAAGTCGCGTACGGGGCGTCGTATGTGGCTTGGTTCGCCGACGAAGCCACGCGCATCTACGGTGACCTCATTCCCCAGCAGCAGCGCGGAAAGCACATGCGCGCCATCAAGGAACCGGTCGGAATCGTTGCCGCCATCACCCCGTGGAACTTCCCGCTGGCAATGATTGCCCGCAAGATTGCTCCCGCGTTGGCTGCAGGCTGCACGGTGGTCGGGAAACCGGCTGAGGACACGCCCCTGACGGCACTGGCGCTTGCAGCACTCGCTCAAGAAGCAGGCGTTCCTGCCGGCGTTCTCAACATGCTTAGCGCGTCGCGCGACCACGGCATCGAAGCAGTTGGTGACTGGCTTGCCGACGACCGCGTGCGCAAAATCACGTTCACTGGTTCGACAGCGGTCGGCAAGTATCTCGCGCGCGAGTCGGCGGGCACGCTGAAAAAGCTTTCGCTCGAACTTGGAGGCAATGCGCCTTTCATCGTGTTCGACGACGCGGACCTTGATGCAGCCGTCGTCGGCTTGATGGCAGCGAAATTCCGCAATGGCGGGCAAACGTGCGTTTGCCCGAATCGCGTCTACGTTCAGTCGGGCGTGTTCGACAAGTTCGCCGAGCTGCTCGCTGCGCGAGTTGGTGCCCTGAAGGTCGCACCTGCGACGGACCCGCAAGCGCAGATTGGTCCCATGATTAACGCAAAGGCAATCGACAAGATTGACCGTCACGTCAACGACGCGGTTTCGAAGGGTGCGACCGTGCTGACTGGCGGCAAGCGTTTGACCGAGATGGGCCCGAATTACTACGCGCCGACAGTCATCGCCCATGCGACCAACGAAATGCTTGTCACCTGTGAAGAAACCTTTGGCCCGGTGGCTCCGCTGTATCGTTTCGAGTCCGAGGAAGAGGCAATTCGCCTGGCCAACGACACGCCGTTCGGACTTGCCGCGTACTTCTACACTCAAGACATGCGCCGTGCCGACCGAGTCTCGCGTCAACTTGAAGCCGGCGTCGTTGGCCTGAACGAGGGCGCGGTCGCGAGCGAGGCAGCGCCTTTCGGGGGCGTTAAGGAATCGGGCTACGGTCGTGAAGGGTCGAAGTACGGTCTCGACGATTACCTGTCCATCAAGTACATCTGTCAGGGCGGTCTCGACTAATATCGTGTCGAGCCCCAGGCCATCGTCTCACAAGGACGATGGCCTTTTTCGTTTCCGCTCAGAAAGCCTGGCGCATGCCGACACGCACGACCACCTGATTGCTTGTGCTCGACGGCGTCACGAAGGCCATCGCGGCCACCGCCTGTTTGCCAGTGGAGTCCGTTCCGATTGCGTGTTCCCACGCGGCGATTGCGTACAGCATGGTTCGCTTCGACAGGTCGTACTCAGCTCCGACGTTCACCTGACTGTACTTGGCGTTCTCTGCTTTCGTATAGTTGTAAGCTGCGCCGACAAGCACATCTGGCTTGATACGGTACGTCGCGTTCGCTTCGATGCTGTTAAACGTCGCAGTGCCTGAGAATGGTGTGGAGTTCGTTGGCACCACATCTTCAAAACGCGTGTTGGTGTAGAGCACACCGATGACTGCGTTGCCAATCGAGTAATTCAGGCCACCCCCGGCGATTTGCAAGGTATGAGCCGAAACATAGCCGCTGAAGGTCGGGTTGGTAATCGGATTGGTGAACGCTGCGCCCGCCTGCGGAGTCGCGGTAGCGTCGTAAAGCGAGGTCGCCGGATTGTTGAGGCGCAACAGCGCGGCTGATGCAGTGACAGGACCGCCCGCATAGGCCAGGCTCAACCCTTCACCACGTCCTTGGGAGAAGTTGCCTGCGACACCGCCAAGGCTGAATAGCGCGCCGAGTTTGAAGCCAGCAAAGTCCGGCGTGTAATATTTGATGGTGTTGCTGACCGAATAGTCGCCCCACACATTATCGACGTCAGCCGCGCGCGTTGTAAGCACCCCACCAAATTTCAGAGACGAAGCCAAAGGCATCAGCGAGTCCGCGATGAGGTCGTACTGGCGACCCAGCCTGAGACTGCCGAACGGGCCGTTCAGCGCGACGTAGGCCTGCCGCCCAAAGAGGCGGCCTCCGTTACCGAGCTTGCCGGTGTTGACATCAAAGCCATTCTCTAGCACCGCGACCGTGTCCAGACCGCCGCCGAGGTCCTCAACCGTCCGAAAGCCCCATTTGCTGCTCCCGCGGCCGCCATTTACCATCTGGTAGTTGTGAGAGCCTGCCTGGTTGTTGGTGAACGAAAAGCTGTCGTCAACAACGCCGTAAAGGGTCACCGAACTCTGAGCGATGCAAGTCGTTGAGCCAACGAGCATTGCGGCACATAGCACTGTCTTCTTCAATTGTCTCCTCCGGACAGTATGGAACATCCGCCCGGCAGCGAGACCGATTGAACTGCGGTCGTTATAGAACTTGATTGCCGGGGCTATCGGAGGTCAGTATTCCTGCAACTATTTTTGGCACCAATCGACGAAAGGTAGGAATCCGGTAGTCCACGTTCGAATGTTTCGTACGACTGTATTTTGCGAGCCCGTCAACGTGCGTAACGAGCTCGGTCGCGGGGGTCTTTAGAAGCCCGGAGTGGAAGCGAGTTACCGGGAGGCGGATATGGTTCGGGGAAGCCGGTGCGGAGAAGTGCTACTTAGTCATCATGGCTGCCAACTCAGAGGCACACCATTTCTGGAATGCGGTCGTAGGTCCGTAGTTCATGTGATAACCGGGGGCAACGACCGCTCGGTGGCTTAGCAGAAACCCGCGTCCGTCGTTACGCTTGAGGTCTTTGTCCACGTCGATTTCGCCAGTAGCGCCGACCTGCCAGAGCAGCTTGGCAGCCCTCAGGCCTGACACCAAAGAGATGTGCGACGTGGTGAAAGCCGAACCAAGCCGCGCGCCCATTTAATTTTCCTCTAATCATCTTGCTGCTGGATGCCGCAGATATACTGGACCGTCGTCATCCTGATTAGCTCCGTTAATCGTCGTCTTCCGAAAGCAGTTTGTCGAGCGGTACTGTCTGCTTGACGAAGGTCGACCGAATGACGATATAGCTGAAGTACTTCTCGATTCCAATATTGCGGTCAACCAGCGTCTCAATGACCTCTTGATAATGGCCGATATTCTTGACGATTGATTTCAGCAGGTAATCGTATCCGCCGCTGACCAGGTGGCATTCGGTTATCTCTTCGAAGTCGCGCAGGTTCGCCTCAAAGCGGGTGAAATCCTCTCGACGATGGTCATGAAGCATGATTTCGGTGAAGACCGTTACCGTGCTGGTCAGCTTTGCCAAGTTCAGATGCGCACCGTATCCGGCGATAATTCCCGCAGCTTCAAGGCGCTTAACACGTTGCAGGCACGGACTTGCTGACAACCCGACCGCGTTAGCGAGATTCGCGTTCGTCATGTTGCCGTTCTTCTGCAGTTCGGCAAGGATTTTGACATCGGTCCGGTCAAGCTTCTGTCGCATATCGTGCGTGTTCGAATCGGCTGTGTGTCAATCGAAGGCAACTATGCCATGCTCGAGCAGGTCCTCATGGTGCGCTTTCACCAACCGCGCCATGCTCGTGAATTTGTAGTCAACAGATGGTTCAACAGAGTACCTCACGTTCGCACCAGCGCCGCGCTGCTCGTAGCGGCGTTGAATCCAGCATGAGCGAAGTTGCAGTTCGCTCGCAGGCTGATGGTCGTGGTATACGCTATCTGCGACGTGAAGTGTATCGTCCCTTCCGATGCCCATCGAGGCAAGGGTCGAGAACAGATATTCGAAGTTGCTTCGCGAAGGCTTGTATGAACCGACGTCTTCAGCCGTCACGATAGCGTCAAAATCAACCGCAAGCTTCTCATTTGTCGCTCTGAAGCTGCGGATATCAACGTTGGAGACGACAACCAGCTTGAAATACTTCTTCAGATACTGCAGCGTACTCGCCGAGTCTGGGAATGCTGGCCAATCTCCCACGGAGGCACCGTAGGCGACCGCTTCCTCCCAACGATAGGGCACGTCCCATTCTTCGGCGATTCGCTTGAACACAATCTGAAGCAAGCGGTCATACGACATGCCAGGCGTGACTTTCTGCTGATACGACTCGTGGCGCGCGTGGGCTTCAAGAATATCATCGCGCGTGAGAGGTTCTGCCGCTCGAGACGCAAGCTCCGACAGGCCCGACGCGATACCTGACTCCCAGTCGATGAGAGTCCCGTAGCAGTCAAATGTGAGTGCCTTGAAATCCGTCAAAGCCACAACGCCCCCTTTGATTCAATCGCCTGCAGAGAAATCTTAACCGGCCAATGGTCTCGTCTGCCTCGCCCGCGAAAAATCGGCTCGCAGCGCCCCGAGGGTGACGAGACTCCATTGTCTTACTTATTCGCCAGTTCTTCCTGGTGCGCCTTCGCGAGGTCCGACATGCTGTTGAAGCGGAAATCGATGTTAGGTTGCGAGCCCGGGTTCATCGTCGCACCGAAGCCCGGCTGCGAATGACGGCGATAAATCCAGCAGGACGCCAAGCCAAATTCGTTCGCAGGCTTGTGGTCATGGAAGAGGCTTTCTGCCGTGTGTAGAATCTTTTCCTTCTTGATGCCACGGTCGCCGAGCTTCTCGAGCATGTAATCGAAGTTGCGCGGCGACGGCTTGTATGAACCCACGTCTTCCGCAGTGATGATGGCGTCGAACTCGACTTTCAGCTTGGCGTTGCTGTGGGTAAAGCTCTCGTTGTCGATGTTCGACAGGATGACGAGCTTGAAATGTTTCTTCAGATATTGCAGTGCTTCGGCGCTGTCTTCGAACGCCGGCCAGTTCTGAACCGAGCGACCATAAGCGACGCATTCTTCGTGCGTGAACGGCAGGCTCCATTCCTCGGCCAGACGCTTGTAGACGATGGGCAGCAGTTCTTGATAGCGCTTCGCCGGCGTGTACTTCTGTTGCGACGACTCGTGACGGGCATGCGCCTCCAGCACCTGGTCTCGCGTGAGCGGCGTCTTCGCCCGGTCCAGCAGGGTCTTTAGACCCTGGAAGATTCCGCTTTCCCAGTCAATCAAAGTGCCGTAGCAGTCGAACGTAAGGGTGTTGAAGTCGGTCAGTTTCACGGGTTACTCCTCTCATGTGTCCAAGTGGAGACCACAGTTTATTGAGCAGTGGCGGCAAGCAGCACTTTAATCGAGGGACCGAGCAGCAGCTTTCACCGTCGCGAGCCGCCGCAGCAGCAGCTTCTGCTGCCTTCGTCTTCCTGCCTCCAGCCCCAAGTGTTTTCGCGTACGACGAAGACCCCCAGGACAGCCAAGAGCATCCCGGCACGGTTGCTTCCGGCTCTCGTTGTCCTCAGCCTGGGCCTTGCCGCATTCCGCCCACCAAAAGTTGCCGAAGTTTTCCTACTTCAAGTGGGAAGACAGCTGAGGATGGATGACGCAGATTCAGTGATTTTGAAGGGGCCAAGATGACTACCATCGGCGTGCTCGTGACCGTTTTGATGTGGAGCACGCTTGCAACGAGCGTGGACCTTCTGCATGGAACACCAACGTTGTTCGTCAACGGCATCGCGCTAACAATCGGCGGAATGATTGGTCTGCCGTGGCTTCGCCATTGGAAAATGCCGCTGACACTACTGCTTGCCGGAAGCGGGTTGACGTTCGCCTATCACGTCATCTACTTTTACGCACTGCAACTCGGGGACCCAATTGGCGTGAGCCTCGTGCACTACCTATGGCCAATCATCATTGTGTGCATGACGGGCTGGGTGGCACCGGCAGAACACAAATCCCGGTTCCCGTATGCGAGCGCGTTGCTCGGCTTCGGAGGAGCCGTCGCCGCTTGCTGGTCGATGCACCAGCCTGTGTCGACGCACGACACGGCGGACTCTACGACGTCGCATGCGTTCGAAGAAATCGCGGCTTACCTTCTCGCGTTACTCTCGGCTCTTGCCTGGGCTGCGTACTCGGTTCTTGGTAAGCGGTTCAAGTCGATTCCCAGCCTATCGGTGGGCGCCTTCTCGCTACCCGCCGGTCTAGCGTGCCTCGCGATGCACTTCCTTACGAACGACTGCCCTAGACTGCCAGCACAGGACTGGCTCGTACTTGTCTACATGGGGCTTGGCCCCATGGGTGCGGCGTTCTATCTGTGGGATTTCGCGATGAAGAAGGGCAACACGGGTCTCACGACGGCGTTAAGCTACGCCACGCCCGTCCTTTCGACAATTTTCCTCGGTCTACATGTCGCTCAGCCATTGCCGCCCACGTTGTGGCTCGGCGTCGCGATGGTCACCGCCTCGGTTGTTATGGCACGTGCTCGGCGCCGTCCGGACCCCATGGCGACAGATGGACGAGCGCACCCGAGCATCAGCGAAGGGTAGCTGCCGCGTGCATTCAACTCCGGGTCGCTACAGTAGCCAAAAAGGCTCTGTGATCGATACAAGCCCTTCCAAAGCAAAAGCAAAGACGTTCTTATCGACGGTGTACTATCAGCGAAGACCACAGTTGGGTGTTCCGAAAAATGCCCAGACAGCGGCAACAAGGTCATGAAAAGGTGAAAGGAGTTGCGACGCATAGGTAACGAAACCTGCACGCCCTTGAAGCGTCATTCTCACAGCTTCGGCGAATAGCGACCGCGTCAATCGCCGACCGACTGACAAGGTGTCGATGTTAAGTCGCGTCTTCCCGCGCAACGCTATCGATTCGGGTTCGATGACGAAAACCGAGCGGCGGCGTATAAAGGGCGCGGTGCTGGGCTATTCTTCGGCTTACATCCTCTGATGCGTACGTTCCCGCCATGGCCCTGTCCCCCTTGCCACCACTCCCCTGTCTTCACGCTTTCGAAGCCAGTGCACGCTACCTGAGTTTCACTAAAGCAGGTCAGGAGCTTCATCTTTCGACATCCGCCATCAGTCGGCAGATTTCTCAGCTCGAAACGTTCCTCGGTCGTCGACTCTTCCTGAGAGAACACAATTCGCTGAGGCTGACGCCCGCCGGAGAAACGTACGCGGTGGACGTTCGCCGCATCTTGGAGCTGTGCACAAGCGCCACGTCAAGCCTCATGGCAAGGGTTGTCAAGTCTCGCCTGACGGTCTCGTGCACGGCCGGCATCTCGACGCTCTGGTTGGCTCCAAGAATCGGTTCGTTTATCGACGCGAACCCGGACGTCGACCTTCGCATCATCGTGCGAGACCATTTCGGCGTAGTGTCCCCGGCCGAGTACGACATTGGAATCTTCCTTCTCCGCAAACCCGACATGCCGGACACTCACACAATAAAGCTGTTCGATGAGAAGGTTTTCCCGGTGTGCTCTCCAACCTACCTTCAAGGTAAAAGGTTGACGCCAGCCGAGCTACTATCGCGCGCGTTGCTAGTGCTCGAGGATGCGGAAAGGAGCTGGATGTCGTGGCACAGCTGGTTCGAGCGCGCAGGGCTGGAACGGCCATCGTTAAGCCAGACCATCATTGTTAACAGCTATCCAGTCATCGTTCAGCTCGCCGCGCAAGGCAGAGGCATCGCACTCGGGTGGAAGGGTGTCATTGACCTACTTCTTGAGAATGGAACCCTCGTGCAGGCATCTGACGCTGAGGCCACCCTGGGCAGTGCGTATTTCCTGACTTGGCCATCGGAACGTGGCCAGAGCTCGGCCGCGCGCCGTTTTCAAGAGTGGGTGTTAGCTAAGGCAGGAGTGATCTGACTCCTTGTCCCCCGGAGTGCTGTTGCGTTTCGCGCAACCGCATTTGCGAAATTAGCGTTATGTGACCAGCACGCCAAAAATTACATTGGGTGCGTGACGTATCGCGAACGCTCATTTCGCCAAACGAATTCGGGGAGGTTTAGATGGCAACCGACGTGTCGAAGCAGCTTTACGTGGGCGAACTGACAGCTCGCTCAGTGACTCGCAAGAAGGCGATTCTTGCAACAGTCATTGGCAGCGGCCTCGAATGGTTTGACTTCTCCGGCTACGCTTTCTTTGCAGCAATCATTGGTAAACTGTTTTTTCCAGCTGGCAACGAGACAACTTCTCTTTTGCTCGCGTTGGCAACCTTCGGTGTTGGCTTCGTCATGCGGCCGCTTGGAGGTATCGCATTTGGTATCTATGCGGACAAGGTAGGTCGCAAGCGTGCGCTTTCGCTTGCCATGCTGGTCATGGCGCTCGGTTCAGCCATCATCGCGTTCGCTCCCACGTACGAAACCATTGGTATCGCCGCCCCATGTCTCATCGTTATTGCGCGAATGCTACAGGGCTTATCCGCGGGCGGCGAGATGGGTGGTGCGACGGCGTTCCTTACTGAGCATGCGCCAGCGAATCGTCGTGCCTTCTATTCCAGCTGGATTCAAACAAGTGTCGGCTTCGCCGTTGTCATCGGCAGCATCACTGGCGCGGTCATCACGTCGAGTATGTCGCCCGAATCGCTGACTTCATGGGGCTGGCGCATTCCGTTCGTTATCGGGATGCTTGTCGCGCCCGTTGGCTACTACATCCGCCTGAGAATCGAAGAAACGCCTGAGTTCGCTTCAGAGAAGCGTCACGCGAGTACGCCATTGCGCGATGTCATTCGGGAATATCCGCGGGGCGTCTTCTCGAGTCTTTTGATGGTCGTCCTCTGGACGGTTTGCACCTACGTCATCTTGTTCTATATTCCGACGTATGTTGTGAAGTACCTTCACATGCCTCAACGTGAAGGTTTCATCTCCGGCATCGTTAGCGGCTCAGTTTTGATGGCGGTGGCGCCCATGTTCGGCGCGCTTTCGGACCGCGTCGGCAAGCGGCCGGTGATCACAGTTGCGGCCCTTCTGATTCTCTTCGCGAGCTATCCGCTGTTTTCTCACCTCATTGCGTCGCCTACCTTCGGTACGCTGCTCACATTTCAGGTCATATTCGGCGTACTCATTGCAGCGTACACCGGCCCTATCTTGGCACTCTTCACTGAGATGTTCCCGAGCCGAGTGCGCACGACGGGGCTATCTCTTGCGTATAACGGCGCCGTTACAATCTTCGGCGGATTTGCATCCTTCATCATTACTTGGCTAGCTCAAGCCACCGGCGATGCTGAGTCCGCTTCTTACTACATCATTTTCGCCGCTGTCCTAAGTTTGTTGGGAACGCGGTTGATGAAGCCATACCAGTCGTGAGGAAAAAATCATATGAGTAAATTAGTCCTTGAAGGCGTCGCCGCTTTTGACCCAGTCACCGGAAAGCGTCAGACGAACGTGAACCTCTGTATTGCTGACGGGAAGATAAAGGCTATAGGAGATGTTCCACCGTCCTTCAGCGATGCACGTAGAATGCAGCTGCCCGGTCGCACCGTACTTCCTGGTTTCACCGACCTCCACGTCCACGTTGCCGCTGCGAATGCCAACTTGGGGGTCAGCGCTTCAATGCCCAACTTCCTCGTGGCGCTCAAGACTCTGCCCGTGCTTCGAGGCATGCTTAATCGCGGCTTCACGACGGTACGAGACGCCGGTGGCGCAGACTACGGCATGTGCGAGGCAGTGAATAGCGGTGCGCTGTGGGCCCCGCGTATCCTCTCGTCCGGAAAAGCGCTGTCTCAGACAGGAGGTCACGCAGACTTTCGCCAGCGTAACGACAAGCTGGATGATGCTTGTGGCTGCTTGGGTCGTCAGGGAGCGATTGGACGAGTGGTCGACGGGGTAGACGCCATGCGACTTGCGGTTCGTGAAGAGTTGCTCAAAGGAGCAACTCAAATCAAGGTGATGGCTTCAGGTGGTGTTGCTTCACCGAACGACCCCATCACGAACACGCAATACTCAGAGGAGGAACTTCGCGCAGCCGTACAAGAGGCGGAAGCCGCCGGCACTTATGTAATGGCGCACGCCTACACTGCGCGCGCCGTTCGACGCGCTGTCGAGTGTGGCGTCAAATGCATCGAGCACGGCAATTTGATCGATGAGGAAACCGCCCGCCTGTTGGTTGAGCGCGATGTCGCTTGTGTTCCTACCCTCGCCACTCTCGACCGACTGTCCGAGAAAGGCGCGGGACTCGGCTTCCCAATCGAGTCACTCGAAAAAATTGACGGCGCCCGTTCGGTGGGCCGGAAGGCATTAGCGCTGATGCAGCGCATGGGTGTGCGAGTCGGCTTCGGCTCTGACATGCTGGGTGAGTTACACCCATTCCAGTCGGACGAGTTTGGAGTGCGGGCTGAAGTAGTCGGCAACATCGAGGCCATTCGCTCCGCGACGTGCGTTGCCGCCGAAATCACGCGGGAAACAGGTGTGCGCGGGACCGTCGCAGTCGGCGCAGTGGCGGACCTTGTGGTCGTTGATGGCGATCCGGTGGAGGACATCTCCCTCCTATTAGGTCAAGGCGAGCACATCCCTGTTGTCATCAAGGGCGGTGTCGTAATGAAGGAAGCAGGTCGACTGCTGGAACCGGCTGGAAGCTGAGGCACTTTTGCCCAAGCCGTTGTAGTTTGGGCGGCTGTGTGCCGCCCTTACTCATCTGCTCCGATGCGTATCAACTACTGCGGCGTGATATCCCGCTGAACCCGATGGATGTGCTGCTCAACATAGAAGGCGGCGGCATCGCCGTCTCCGCAGATTATGGCTTCGTAGATTAGCCGATGTTCTGCGACGTATAGTCGGATGCGTGACGGGTCGTAAATCCCGTCATCCTTCAGCCTCTTCCACAGGGACTGGTCCATGGTTGAGGCAATTTCTTCGGCAAGCTTCGCGAGTAACACGTCGCCGGTCATCACGGCGAGTTGCCGATGGAAAAGCCTGTCGCTGTTGTTCCACAACGCTCGCTCCTCAGGCGTCGCGACGTCGGTCAACGTCTCCATCTGCTCAAGATAGTGCTCGGCAAGTCGGTCGCGTTTCTTGTGTACTGCCGCGCGTCGTGCAATTGCCGGCTCAAGAATCAGCCGGACGTCGAGAGTCGCCGACGGACTGAAGTCCGACGGCGACTCGCCGGTCACTGGGTCTTTGCCCGGTGCTGTTGCAAGGATTTGGTTCGCTGCCGGAGCGACGTAAGTTCCCGAGTTGCGCTTGGTGACGACAAGACCCTCGTTCTGCAATGCGCCAATGGCTTCGCGCACCGCCGGGCGCCCGACGCAGAACAGGGTCGCGAGCTCACGTTCCGACGGGAGCCGAGCGTCAGGCAGGAATCTGCCGCTCCGGATTTCAGCCCGAATCTTCTCCGACACCTGTTCGTAAATCTGCAGAGGTCGAAAGTTGCCCTCTAGTTCGAAGCGCGCGGACGCCATCGTGTGCTCTCTAATGCGATCATGTGGTTCCCCAATATACCACTCCGCCCAACAATCACACTCATCTGTTTTGCAACCCATCAGAGGGGTTACTTTCAAGCGACGCGCGACGTGCGCCGAGTTTCGCCCTAGTGGCCCGCGTACCGGCAGTTTGGTCTTACATCTGTCCACGCATGGCCCAACAGCCGCACTATTGGCTTGCAAACCGGTCCAACGTGGTATAGATTTGAGCCACAGTCTGGCTCTGCTAAATTGGACAAATCGGAGCCAGATTCCCGCCATCGTCCCAAGACCGATTCCCTTCGGCCCAAAAACCGCAATTCGAGGTTTTCCAAATGACGTCACGCAGCATCCAAACTTTTGACGCGGCGGCGACTGCGTCGCTTCTTGACTATCGTCTGCTGGTACGCGTTCTGGCCGAAACCATCGTCCAATACAGCGACGGGAACGTGGTCAGCCCCGAGCGGCTGGCAATCCCAATCCAGGAAGGCGGCCTGATGCTCTCAATGCCTGCCAGTGCGCAGGACATCGCGATTCATAAGCTGGTCAACGTCTGTCCTTCCAACGCGACACGCCAGTTGCCTACCATTCACGGCCAGGTTATCGCATGCGACGCGTGCACAGGCGAGATGCTCTTTGTGCTTGACGGACCGACGGTTACGGGACGTCGCACAGCTGCGGTGACGGCATTGGGCATTCAGACTCTGCACCGCGAGCCGCCAAAGCAAATCATCATCATCGGCACGGGGAAGCAGGCGTCGAATCACACGGAGGCATTGGCTGCAATATTCCCGGAGGCGCAATTGCGAGTAAAAGGCCTCTCAAAGGCCGACGCAGACCACTTTGTCGTCCGCAACCGCTCGGTGGCGCCGAATCTCGTCGCGCTGCCCGACGATGCAATTCCGGAAGGCGCAGACGTTGTCATCACCCTGACAACCAGTAAAACCCCTGTCTACACAGAATCCGCTCGCCCCGAGCGACTCGTAGTCGGTGTTGGCGCTTTCACACCGGACGCCGCTGAAATCTCGAAACAAACGGTTGATGGCAGCGCCGTTGTAGTCGACGACCCAGTCGGCGCGAAGCACGAAGCCGGCGACCTTATCCAAGCCAAAATCGACTGGGACGCGGTGTCGCCGCTGGCGAAAGCTCTCGCAGGTGACTTCAGGCCCAAAAAGCCTATTCTTTTTAAGAGCGTTGGCTGCGCAGCGTGGGACTTGGCGGCGTGCCGTGTCGCCCGCAACGCGTTGCGCTAGTAGTTAGTTGTGACGGGCTCGCCTGCGACGGCTGGGCCTGGTCACAGCGCAGCACTTACAGTCCTCTCGCGTGACACCAACAGTTGCGACGCGGAGAAGACGCTCCAGAGAGAGGTCGTATGAAGACGACATATGACTACTTCGTAACAGCCGTCTCCACGTTTGCGGCGATGGGCTGACCTCCGTTCATCGCCATGTTCGTTTGTAAAGAGTGATTCGCCATGTCAACTCCCGCCGCAACCTCGCAACAGTCGCCTCCCCGACAATCAGTGAAAGGCCCGTTCAGTCAGTTCAGCGCAGAATTGATTCCGCAGTCACGCTTGCGTGAGCTGATTACTGCCGCCTATCGAGAACCTGAGACCGAGTGTGTACCCCGAGTCATTGAGCAAGCCCGGCTCAGTTCGCCTGTCGCGATGGCGACGGAGCAATTGGCAGCAAAACTTGTCGAAGCGCTGCGCCGGAAGAACACGGGCTCCGGTGTGGAAGGGCTCATTCAGGAATTCTCCCTGTCAAGCCAGGAAGGTGTCGCGCTGATGTGCCTTGCCGAGGCGCTCCTTCGCATTCCCGATAGGGCCACGCGTGATGCACTGATACGAGACAAGATTAGTCGCGGCAATTGGCGCTCTCACCTCGGGCAAGCGCCCTCGATTTTCGTGAACGCGGCCACTTGGGGCTTGCTCATCACCGGCAAACTCGTTGGGACGAACAGTGAGGCGACGCTCGCGTCATCGCTGACTCGAATCATTGGTCGCGGCGGCGAGCCATTGATTCGCAAGGGCGTAGACATGGCTATGCGCCTGATGGGCGAACAGTTCGTCACTGGTGAAACAATAGAGAAAGCCCTCGCAAATAGTCGGAAGTTGGAAGCTCTGGGCTTCCGCTACTCCTACGACATGCTCGGGGAAGCTGCGACGACCGCCGAAGACGCGAAACGTTATTACGAGTCGTACGAGAGTGCGATTCACGCCATCGGGAAAGCGTCGGACGGACGCGGCATCTATGAGGGTCCGGGCATTTCTATCAAGCTCTCGGCCTTGCACCCACGGTATTCGCGTAGTCAGCACCGCAGAATGGTGGAAGAGTTGTTGCCTCGTGTTCGCTCGTTGGCACTACTCGCACGACGCTACGACATCGGGTTGAACATCGACGCGGAGGAAGTGGACCGGCTCGAGATCTCCCTCGACCTTCTCGAGGCGCTTTGTCTCGACAAGGACCTGCAAGGGTGGAACGGCATCGGTTTCGTCATTCAGGCGTATCAAAAGCGCTGTCCGTTTGTCATCGATTTCGTCCTCGACTTGGCGCGTCGAAGTGGCCATCGAATCATGGTCCGCCTGGTCAAAGGGGCGTACTGGGATACGGAAATCAAGCGCGCGCAGCTAGACGGCCTCGACGGTTACCCCGTCTATACGCGGAAAATCTATACGGACATCTCGTATCTCGCCTGCGCAAAGAAGCTGCTTGCTGCGGCAGACGCGGTTTATCCGCAGTTCGCTACCCACAACGCCTATACGCTTGCGGCAATCTACAACCTCGCCGGTCCAAATTATTACCCTGGACAATACGAGTTCCAGTGCCTCCACGGAATGGGCGAGCCTCTCTATCAAGAGGTCGTTGGTCGCGGCCAGCTGAACAGACCATGCCGCATCTACGCGCCGGTCGGTACGCACGAAACCCTCCTCGCGTACTTGGTGAGACGACTGCTTGAAAACGGTGCCAACACTTCGTTTGTGAATCGCATCGCTGACAACAGTGTCGCCGTCGCGGATTTGATTGCTGACCCAATTCGCGAAGCGGAGCAGTTGTCCCCACTCGGCGCTCCGCACGCAAAAATCCCGTTGCCGCGAGAACTCTATGGAGCGGAGCGTCCGAACTCGCAAGGCATTGACCTCTCGAATGAGCGCGCGTTGCAGGAACTCGGGAAAGCGCTGAACTCGAGCGTACTGAGAACATGGACGGCCGCACCAATGCTTGCGACGGAAGCGGCTGTGCCGCCCACCGGAGCACGGGTTCTTAATCCCGCAGAACACCAAGACATCGTCGGTACGGTTGCTGATGCGACACCCGACGACGTGGAACTTGCCCTTTCGAATGCGACTAGCGTCTATCGCGGATGGGCCGAAACGAGCGTCGCGCACCGTGCAAAGTGTCTGAATCGAGCTGCGGACCAGCTTGAGGCGGAAATGCCGACCCTGATGGGATTGGTCGTCCGCGAGGCTGGGAAGTCGCTTCCCAACGCAATCTCCGAAATCCGCGAAGCCGTCGACTTCCTGCGTTACTACGCCGCCCGAATTGGGGAGTTCGCCGGGCAGGCTCACGAGCCGCTCGGCCCGGTTGTCTGTATCAGCCCTTGGAACTTTCCGTTGGCGATTTTCATGGGCCAGGTAGTCGCGGCACTGGCCGCTGGCAACACGGTCATCGCGAAACCGGCAGAACAAACCCCGCTAATCGCGGCGCAAGCTGTCCGCATCCTCCGCGAGTCCGGCGTGCCAGCAGGCGTTGTTCAGCTGCTTCCTGGCGACGGCGGGAAGGTTGGGGCCAAGCTCGTTTCTGATTCACGTGTACGCGCGGTCATGTTCACAGGGTCCACTGAGGTCGCGCACATCATCAACAAAACGCTGGCAGCACGCCTTGACGCGGAAGGTCGTCCCATCCCGCTGATTGCAGAAACCGGCGGTCAGAATGCAATGATTGTGGATTCCTCGGCACTTGCTGAGCAAGTCGTGGTCGACGTGCTTCAGTCGGCCTTTGATTCGGCCGGGCAGCGTTGCTCGGCTCTGCGCGTGCTGTGCATCCAGGAAGAAGTCGCCGACCGCACGCTCGAAATGCTGCTGGGCGCGATGCATGAGCTCGTCGTCGGGAACCCGGACAGACTTTCGGTCGACGTAGGGCCAGTGATTGACGCGGAGGCACGACAAGGCCTGGAGGCGCATATTGCCTCGATGCGTGCCTCGGGCCACCGCGTGACACAGCTGTCGCTTCCCGAGAGCTGCAGTAACGGCACGTTCGTTCCGCCGACGCTCATTGAAATCGCTTCTCTGCGCGAGCTCAAGCGCGAGGTCTTCGGCCCCGTGCTGCACGTGCTGCGCTACAAGCGCACCGAGCTGCAAAAGTTGATGAGTGAAATCAAAGATGCGGGCTACGGATTGACGCTGGGCGTACACACTCGAATCGACGAGACTATCGGACTTGTCCTCGAGCAGGCTCATGTCGGAAATGTGTACGTGAACCGCAACATCGTTGGCGCAGTAGTGGGCGTGCAACCGTTTGGAGGCGAAGGTCTGTCTGGCACTGGACCTAAAGCTGGTGGAGCGTTGTATCTGCGCCGCCTTTTGGGCAAGCGTCCTTCAAGTCTGCCCGAATCGTTGACTTTTACGCCTACGGCGGTGGCTGCCTCTGCCGCGCATCCGAACAATGTTCTTGAGCAGTTGCGTCGACACTTCCAAAGCGTGGGTGACGAACAGTCAGCTTCGCGTTGCACGCGGTACATCCAGCAACCTGTCTTCGGCGTGACCGCCGCGTTGCCTGGACCCACCGGTGAGCGAAACACCTATTCGCTGGCGCCGCGCGGGACCGTACTCTGCGTCGCAAACTCGACCGAAGGCGCGCACGCGCAGTTGCTCGCCGCGCTGGCAACAGGCAATTCCGTTGAACTCGCCGGATCTGTTGCGGAACAGGTCTATCAGGAGCTGCCGCAGGGACTTCGACAGCACGTTGCGTTGATTGACGTAGCGTCGTCTCAGCCGGATGCAGCCCTGTATGATGGGGACGAAGCAGGCCTGCTGTCTTTGACGAAGATGTTGTCCCAACGCCAGGGTCCCATCGCGACCGTGCAAGCTCGTCCGCGTCGAGAAGGCGTGGATGGATTTGAGTATGCCGTCGACCAGCTTCTCGTTGAGCGGACAGTCAGTGTCAACACCACCGCCGCCGGTGGAAACGCAAACCTGATGACTCTCGTGTGACGTCGGTCCCGAGTGCGCCGTCAAATATTCAAATATTCGACGGCGCACCTGCACGACATTACCCGCAACAGAAATGCGCAGGCTCCGGAAGGCGCTGCGCATTTTTTAATCGGTGCCTCCGTAGGAATCGGTCAATCGGTCTATGGCTACATCGACTTTGCCGTGAGAGGAATAATGGAACTTCTCCGTGAGACGCCAATGCAAGGGACGTGGGGTCAGCAAGAAACAAGAAAAAGCGCAAGCTAACCCGAGCCTGCGCATCTGTCCTTCACCTATCGCTTAAAGAAGCCTAGCCTCTATCGGAGCTCGCGGATTTCTGAAATTCTGCTACCGTCCGGCTGAAGCCCGACCTGCGGAACGTTGACGCCGAGACCGGGACCGCTTCCGGCACAGGCGACACCGCTCTTGATTGCGCCTGTGTCATCCCGATACAAGAAAGCCAGATGGTCATGAAAACAGTGATATTCGGCTGAAACGACGTTAGCGCGTGCCGCCGCAAAGTGAAGGGTAGCGGCTTGAGCAATCGAGGTGGAGAAACACTGAGGCGTGGACGACACTCCTGCCCGAGATGCCATCCCATCAAGCGCAAGAGCGCCGCTTACCCCCCCACAAAGTGGCAGGCAAAACTGCAGGTGCGTAATCGCCTTTGCATTAACGAGTCGCTGAAACTCGTCATGGCGATATTCGGCTTCGGCGGCAATCACGGGCAGGAACTTTCGATTGATGTGCTCCATGAGCTCGAGGTCATCGAAAGCGACAGGAGACTGAACAGCGTCAGGCGTGAATCTCTCCAGTTCGGTGAACCATTGCGTGCAAGAGACGGCCGTGAGTTGATTGACGGCGTCCACCCAAAGACGCGCATCGCGGCCGATGGACGCTCGGACGGCTTCGACCCGCTCCATGTCTAAGGAGAGCGGTATGCCGGCGATTTTCATCTTAAATGAGGTGAATCCGCTATCGACATACCGCTGGAACTCAGACGCGAGCGCCTGTGCGTCTTGCCCGTCGCGGTAGAGGCCACCACTCGCGTACACGGGGGCTAGCGCATCGTCGCCACCAAGCAGCTTCCAGAGCGGAAGTTTGCGCCGCTTGGCGGCTGCATCCCACATGGCAATGTCCACTGCGCTGATGGCGGCGGACAACGCCCACGCAGGTTGCGTCGCGTGTGACATGCGCAAGAAGTTATAGGCGCCGCTCGCTGAGTGAAACGTCCGCCCAACAAGCGCTGGCCCGACTTCATCGACCAGTAAGGTAAGAACTGACTGACAGTCCGTGTATCTAGACCATCCCTCGCCAATGCCGACCATACCGTCATCAAACTCAATCAAAACGAGCGGCGCACGCCTCTCGCGCCACCGGAAGGCGGGATTCCAAGCCGTCCCATCCAGTTCTCGGCTGAACTCCAGAACAGCTACTTTCGTGATTTTCATTGCAGTTCAGCCGGTGCGTCTATCTTCGCCGCGGGATTCGGTTTTGACCTCAAACGGTCGCAATCTCGGAAAGGAAGGACTGTGCACGCGGATGCTTCGGGAAGTTGAAGAATTCGTCGGGCGCGCCCGTTTCGAGAAGCGTGCCTTTGTCCATGAACCAGATGGTGTCAGAGACGTCCCGAGCGAACTTCATTTCATGCGTCACGCACACCATCGTCATGCCTTCTTTCGCCAACGACTTCATGACGGAAAGAACCTCGCCGACCATTTCAGGGTCAAGAGCACTCGTCGGCTCGTCGAACAACATCACTGGCGGCTTCATGGCAAGGGCGCGAGCAATGGCCACCCGCTGCTGCTGTCCGCCTGACAACTGGCCGGGAAATGCCGTCGCCTTGTGGCTGAGGCCGACCTTGTTCAGTAGCTCGTGAGCAAGTGAGACCGCCTCGGTCTTCGGAACTTTTGCCACCCTGGTTGGCGCAGCAATGATGTTGTCGAGTACCGATAGGTGCGGAAAGAGGTTGAACTGCTGAAACACAAAGCCGACGCGGCTACGGAACGCGTTAATGTCTAGGCCCTTCGCGTGAATGTCCTGCCCGTCGACCTCAATGCTCCCCCCATTGATTTCCTCAAGGCGGTTCACTGTCCGGATGAGCGTTGATTTACCGGAGCCGGAAGGCCCGCAGACGACCACGACCTCGCCCCTTTTGACGGTGGCATTGACATCCTGCAGAGCGTGATAGCTTCCGTACCACTTCTCGACATTCTTGAAAGTAATCATCTCACGGCTCCAGCAATTAAGAGGACACGACAGGCGTCACGCCTTCTGCTTCAAGTACGGCATCTGTGCGTGCCGCAGTACGCTTCTTCGACACTTTCGCCTCGAGATGCCGCGCCAGCTGAGTGAACGTGAAGCAGATGACGAAGTAAACCAGGGACAACAGGAAAAACACCTCAAATGGCTTGGTAAGCGTGTTGTTGTTCACCTGGTTGGCAGCGTAGGTCAGTTCCTGCACACCGATGACGTAGCCAAGCGACGTGTCCTTGATTGCAGTCACGAACTGCCCGACCATACTCGGCAGCATGTTGTACAGAGCCTGTGGAAGAATCACGACACGAACTCGCATCCAGTAGCTCATACCGAGTGCCGCCGCTGCTTCAGTCTGCCCCCTCGGCAATGCCTCGATACCAGCTCTCACGATTTCTGCAAGGTAGACCGCTTCAAAGATGACGAGCGTCCACACCATCGTGGTAAAGCCGGTGACCTGGTGTCCGACCAACACCGGAATCACGAAGTAAGCGCCGAAAATGAGCATCACCAGTGGAATGCTTCGGACGAGGTATTTGATGGCAATCGCGGGTCGCCGAATCCAGTTAAAGGGACTCAACTGGGCAAGCGCGAGCAAAATGCTTAGCGGAAAGGCCAGGCTGATGCCGATTACAGAAAGAATTAGCGTAGCCGCCACGCCACCGAGCGGACCGCTCGGATAAGAGCCAATCAAAATTAACAGCCAGTTGTCTCGGATAATGTCAAACATGGCTTACCTCGAAGGGATATGGAATCTGCGCGCGAGTGCGGCTCCCGCCCACATCAACGCCAAGGCGATGCCTACATAAATTGCTGTGCTCAGACCATAGATGTCGAACGCTTTAAAGGTGCTGTTTGCGATTTCTTTGGTGGCGTAGGTGAGCTCAACAGCTCCTACGACCATTGCCAAGCTCGTCGTCTTCATCAGAAGCACGCTGCCACTTACCATCGGTGGGATAGCGTTTCTGAGAGCCTGTGGCATGATGATGTAACGCATAGCGCTCAGATAGTTGAAGCCAACCGCGCGGGCCGCTTCATGCTGGCCGTACGAGACACTACGGAGACCGCTTCGAATATCTTCAGATACATACGCCGCGTAATACAGACCGATGGCTAAAGCTGCGAAATACATCTCCCCATGATGCGCATTCGCTACCTGTTGCAAGCCGACCGGCAAGAGATTCGAGACGCCGAAGTACCAGAGGAAAATGTGCACCAGAGGCGGCACACATCGTTGGTATTCAACGAAGGCGATGACAAGCCATTCCAACACACGGATTCTCGTCATCCGAATGATGGCGAGGAATGTCCCGAAGATGAACGCCAAGAGCCAACTGCCAACAGAGAGAATGACCGTCGCGGCGATGCCGCTCGCTAGCAGCTTGATGTTCTGGGGCGTCAAAATTGAGAGGTGGCCTTTCCACCCGGCTGGCGGTGCGGCTTTCTGAGCACCCTTGTTCGGCGTAACAGCCCCTGTCCTCGGAATCGGCGATATCTTGAACTCGCGCGTCATCTTGTAGAGCGTATTTGGCCCGAGCCATTTGTCGAATATCTGTTGCGCCTCGCCAGAGCGCTCGATGTCTTCGAGGGCGATATTGACCGCCTTTAGGAACGGCTCCTCGCCCTTCCTAACACCGAAGCCCCAAATCTCACTCCCGATGGGCGGCTCGAGGATCTTGAATTGCGTGGCTGCGGGTCCGAGTTTGTTCACGAGTCGGCTTGCGACCTCCTCAGAGACGCTGATGGCGTCGCTTTTGCCCTGAGCCATCGAAGTGAACGCCGTCGGTGTGTCCTCAAGACCGACCAGGATGGCGCCGGGCACCTCCTTCTTAACGTAGTTCTCGGCGATGCCGCCTTTCGTGAAGGCTATCCGCCGCCCGTTAAGGTCCGACACTTTGTTGATGCCGTGGTCGACGCGTACGGCGAGGATGTGCGGACTAACGTAATAGCCGTCTGAAAAATCGACCTGCGTTGCGCGCTGTGCCGTGTAGGCAAGACCCGCCGCCATGATGTCGACACGACCCGCCTGCAATTCAGGTATTCGGGCATCAATCGCCATCGGGCGGACCTCGGCGGTGACTCCAATACGTTTTGCGAGCGCATTGCACATGTCGACGTCATACCCCTGCAGCTCACGGTTTCTGCTGACAAAGCCAAAGGGCTCAAAGGAACCAAGGACACCGCAGCTCATGGTCCCTTTTGCTTTGACGTCTGCAAGTTCATCCGCGCTGGCGGAGGCCGAGACGATGCTCGCGAGCCCGACTATGCAGGCAACCACGGCCGGAAAGTGCTTTCTCATCATGTCCTCGGAAACAGGCGCCTGAACCTTCTTGACGCCCAACATCAATCTGCGACGGTGAAGTCTCAACCAGAGCCCCGGGTAGCACCCCGGTTGCACCTAGAAGGTGGAACGGATACTAGGCCAGAAAATAAGCCAACTCAAGTCGCAAGACTAATTTTGGTCTATTTATGACCAGTTCTCGGGGAAAACCATTATGCGTTTGCAAGCAAAGCCTTTCGTGAACCAGGACGTAAGGGAAAACGAGCATATTGGTACCACAGGAACCAAGCTCGGTTTTTTGTTTTTGAATAGGTTGAATTTGGACCAAAATGCGGTTAATGTGGTCACTCATAAGTCCAATTCGTGGAGTGTCCATGCGCCGCTTAGTAACAACAATGACCGCCGTGGCCGTCGCCGGCTTTTCCTTGTCGACCAGTGCTCAAACCGTTGTAACAATCGGTCACTCTGCTCCGTTGACAGGCCCACAGGCACCGAACGGAAAGGACAACGAGAACGGCGCGCGTCTCGCGATAGATGAACTCAACAAAGCCGGCGTCACGGTCGCTGGCCAGAAAGTGACGTTCAAACTGGACTCGGAAGACGACCAGGCGGACCCGAAGATTGGCGTGCAAGTCGCGCAGAAGATGGTGGATAGCGGCGTCGTTGCCGTCATGGGGCCGTACAACTCAGGTGTCGCTATTCCGGCATCGCGCGTGTACAACAGCGCTGGCGTACCCATGCTGCCGGTTGCATCCAACCCGGCTCTAACCAAGCAAGGCTTCAAGAACATTTTCCGTATCGGCGCAAGCGACGAGCAGCTCGGCGGCACGATGGGTCAGTTCGCTGCTAAGACACTGAAGGCGAAAACCGCCGCGGTTATCGATGACCGTACCGCATATGGTCAAGGCGTCGCCGAGCAGTTCGTCAAGGAAGCGAAGGCCAACGGCATCCAAATCGTCGACCAGCAATTCACGAACTCGTCAGCGACCGATTTCCTCGGCATTCTCACGAGCATCAAATCCAAAAACCCGGACGTCATCTTCTTTGGTGGGTACGCTTCGCAAGGCGCGCCGATGGCCAAGCAAATGAAGGCCCGCGGTCTGCGCGCCAAGCTGCTCGGCGGCGACGGCATCTGTTCAGCTGACATGGGCAAAGTCGCAGGCGACGCAGCATCCATCGTCTATTGCGCACAAGGGGGGATTTCCCTCGACAAGACGCCGGCCGGACGCGAGTTCATTCAGAAGTACAAGGCCGCGTACAACACGGACACGCAGGTGTACGGCGTCAGCTATTACGACGGCGTGAAGCTGCTCGCGGATGCCATGGTTAAGGCGGGCACTACAACCGACAAGGCGAAACTCACGGCCCAGCTCGCGAAGACCGACTACAAGGGCGTAGCCGGCACGTACTCGTTCGATGCAAACGGCGACCTTAAGGGCGCCCCGACGACTGTCTACGTCATCAAGAACGGGCTTCCGGTCCCGTACGGACAGTAACGCCTCAAGGAACGGCGAAGAGCACATGAAAATTACTCGCACTATTTCGACTGTTGAAGTCCATACCGGCGGAGAGGCGTTCCGCATCGTGACGAGCGGACTTCCTCGTCTGCCCGGCGACACTATCGTGAAACGTCGCGCATGGTTGAAGGAAAATGCCGACGAAATCCGTACTGCGTTGATGTTCGAGCCACGCGGCCACGCCGACATGTACGGCGGATATCTGACTGAGCCGATTAGTCCGACGGCCGACTTTGGAATCATTTTCCTCCACAACGAGGGCTATAGTGACCACTGCGGGCACGGTGTTATAGCGCTCTCTACCGCCGCGGTCGAACTGGGCTGGGTCCAGCGACAAATTCCCGAGACACGCATTGGCATCGATGCTCCTTGCGGCTTCATCGAAGCGTTCGTTCAATGGGACGGTGAGCATGCCGGTAACGTTCGGTTCGTGAACGTTCCTTCCTTCATCTGGAAGCGCGACGTCACTGTCGAGACGCCGTCGTTCGGTGCGGTCAAGGGTGATATCGCTTTCGGTGGCGCTTTCTACTTCTATACCGACGGTGCACCTCACGGGCTCGAAGTTCGCGAGTCCTCCGTCGAAGACCTCATTAGATTCGGGGCTGAGGTCAAGCAAGCTGCGAACAACGCCTATCCGGTCGAACATCCCGACATCCCGGAAATTAACCACATCTACGGAACCATCATTGCCAACAAGCCGCGGCATGAAGGTTCTACTCAAGCGAACTGTTGCGTCTTTGCGGACCGGGAAGTGGACCGCTCACCGACTGGCTCGGGCACCGGCGGCCGCGTCGCTCAGCTTTACCTTCGTGGCGAACTAAGCAAAGACCAGACGCTCGTGAATGAGTCCATCATCGGTACCGTCTTCAAAGGGCGCGTGCTCAGCGAGACGACCGTTGGTGATTTCAAAGCGGTCATTCCCGAAGTCGAAGGCAACGCATATATCTGCGGCTTTGGAAACTGGATAGTGGACGAGCGCGACCCGCTGACCTACGGGTTCCTCGTTCGATAATCGGCTCCTAGCGGTACCAGTTAGCGCGGAAAGCTGCGACCCAGCATTCCGCGTTTTTTTTCGAAGATATGTCTACTGTTCGCGTGCGGACTTAATGGCTCGCGTTGTCGCACAGCACCGGCCGTTAGTGATTTGCTTGACGTGGGCTGAATCCGGTCCCCGGGCACGACAGTATGCCGGGCGATGGTTAACGGGAGTTTGCTCGCGTCAACTTGTGCAGAAACCGTAGAACGCATTAAATAAGTCAACCTTGCGACTATGAAGTTGTCAACTCGGGACTTCGTTCGTCCCAACAGCGGCGCGAGCCCTACTCAGTATGGATTTGCCGGACGCGAATTAAAGTCGTCACATCGCCGGTGAGATGTGGTGTTCGAGGCCCGAACGCCAACGGTGGTCAGGGGAGATGCGGCACATGATGCCGACCGCGTCGGGCAGCAGGCGGCCAGTAACGGCCACTCGACGGCAGATGCAAGATCGATGACAATCGCTGCTCTGCCGCTTTCACCGGCCTGCGGAAGCTAGCGTCGCAAGCGCGCCGAACCTTGAAGCAGATCGCCGACTGTACACTTTCCCAATGGATATGAACGACGCAACTCGGCTGACGCTTTCCGGCAAGACTATTCAACTTCGCGTTCTCGAACCCGCAGACGCGCCTGCTCTCGTCGATGCGGCCACGGACGGTCAGCTTTGGAACTTGAAAGTTACTGTTGTTCCAGGGCCGTCGACTATCGACAGATACATCACTTCCGCATTGCGCGGGTATGAGGAGGGCCACGTTATCCCATTCGTGGTCATCGCTCGTAGTAGCGGACGTATCGTTGGTAGCACGCGCTTCTGGAAAATCGACAGCGCAAATAGGAAGCTCGAGATCGGCCACACTTGGCTCAGTCAGTCAGCTCAACGAACAGCGGCGAACACGGAGGCGAAATACCTCCTCCTGAAACATGCGTTTGAAGTTATGCAGACTGTCCGGGTGCAGTTCACCACCGATGAGCTTAACGAGAAATCAAGAGCGGCGATCCTGCGCATCGGCGCAAAGCAGGAAGGTATCGTGCGCCATGAGCGGATCATGCCCGACGGCCGCAAACGCAATTCGGTGCGGTTCAGCATCATTGATACGGAGTGGCCGCAGGTGAAGAACCAGTTGGAACTGAAGCTGGCCCGCCGGGGGAGCGCTGTGGATGGCATGAGCTAACGCTCGCTGACCCGCAGGCGCGCCGCGTGACACGTCGCGGCATTCCCAAGCCGGCCATTAGCTGTCATTGGTCAGTGCCACCATGGGGTTAGCGAGTAGAGATCCATTCAGATTTCTTGCCCCGCCACCCACCGGTGGTAGGGATTCGCGCTATCAGCGTTCAGGACCGCATCGATGTCTTCGCCCACGAAGGGCGGTCGCCGCGATAGGAATCGAGTCCGGCGAGATAGAACCTGTGTAGCGTGTTGCGCCCGGCGGCGAGCGCGTCGGCGAAGGCTACATCCGCATACACAAGTGGTGGCTCGCTCTGAAGTGCGAGCATGTGCACAAGCGTTACTGGGAAATCGCCCCGACGCGCCCAAGGCGCGTACTTGATGCGAGGGTCGTCGTCCGTGACGGGGCGCGCGTCCTCAGCGTAATAGGCGAGGGCCGAGCGGTCGGCGACCCACGTCGCGATGAACGCTTCGGGCGACGCGATGCCGACCTCGCGCAGCGCACGTGCAACCTCGGGCTGCGCAAGGCGCGCGCGGATGCGCGGCACGTCCAGCGGCATTGGCTGCATGGAGCCGATGAGCATCATCTCGTGAAATTCTGTGGTCCACAGCGCCGCGTGGGGAACGACCTCCAGGAAGCTCTGGATGAGACAGCGCGTCTGTTCCTCGTTCTGCGTCGCAAGCGGCAGCCATTGACGACGCCGGACTTCGCATCGTGTGTGGCGCCGCCGTTCGCCGCGATGCGCAGGGCGAACGGGAACGCCGCGCCGAGGCCATCTACGAGTCAGCGATGCCGCGATGCCGCTTGCCCTGTGGGCGGGCATCGGCTCAAGATGTCTTTCAGATATGCGTGAGGTTCGTGTCCGTGCAGTTCCGGTGAGCGAACGAGGCTCGTTGTGAGCGAGGACTTGCGCTCTGTCGTCTATCCTCTGGCGGACGCATCAAACCATGCCAACGCAAGACGAACGACCGACGAGCGGCTCAAGCACCGTTGAGGCGCGAATTTTAAGGCAGCGCGTACTACATAGCTCTTGAGGCTATGGCAGACGCTCCTCGCACGTTTCCCGGCGCCGCCAGCTCGCTGAACGTTAGTCCTTGTTCAGGACTGCGCTATGCTCAACAATGCTTCTCTGGTCATTGAGAGCTGCCCTGCCGGGCCGTAGATTGCAATGGAGATCTTCTCTGAAGCTCAGGTGATCGGATCGGCTAGCGTGCTGATTCTGACGGTCGACGCTAATGGCGCTGTTTTGCATCAGAACGAGGGAGCACGACGCTATTTCGGCCCAGGTGTGCAGAATGGGCCCGTGCAATGGCTGACACTGCTTACGTCTGCCGATCTGCCTGCAGTCGAGTCCGCGATGGCGGCGCTTAACTCAACACGACTTGCGCGCCACGTCTACGCAAGACTGCTGCGAGCAGACGGCGAACCGAACTGGCACCGGTTGCAACTGCAAGTCTTTGAGGACGGCAACGCCTGCGCGCCTGCACTCCTCGTAGTCGCCATTGACGTCGACGAATGCAAGCGTGCCTGCGACCTTCACGCGGAAAACGAGGCGCGCCTGCTGTGCGCTTTTGAGGCCGCCGAACTTGGTGCGTGGGAATGGGACCTTGAGGCAGGCGACGCCCGCATCACGCCCGTTCTCGCCGAGCTTTACGGCATCGAGCGCGACGTAAAGTGTGTGCCGCTTAGCTTGCTGTCGGAGAAGGTAATTGAAGACGAACGGCAGCGGTTTGTCGATGCGGTGAATGCCGCACTTGAACTCGGCGGCTCATTCGAGATCGAATTCCCCGTCTTGCCAGCAGGCCGCACGGTTCGCTGGTTGCGCATGCGCGGGCATGCGCAGCGGCGATCGCTAACCGGGCGCCCACGAGTCTTTGGCGTCACCTTCGACGTTTCGGAGATACGCTCCGCGGCAGCGCGTCTTCGCCAGAGCGAGCGTCGTTATCGCGAGCTGGCTAGGTCCTCTGGGGCGCTGGTATGGTCGGCTGACCAACACGGAGAAATGCAGCCTATTGACGGAGAGTGGGAGGCTTTCACAGGGTTGCCGCCTGAGCGATTGGCTGGACATAAGTGGCTAGATCTTGTGCACCCGGATGACCGTGATGAGATAAACACCAGATGGGCCGAGGCGTTGCGCGAGCTGGGCGTACGCGAGGCGACGTTTCGGATGCGCAGGGCCGATGGCGCTTACCGTTTCATGCTCGCGAGAGCCGTGCCGATGTGCGACGAACGCGGCAAACTGTATGAGTGGTTCGGGACTACCATTGACGCGACCGAGCAACGCCGCGCCCGGGCGATGAGTGAAGCACGCAACCTCCGCCTTGCCGTTGCAATGGAAGCCGCAAGCATCGTCATCGTCACACTAGACCTTAGCAGCTACGTCTTCTCGATCGAGAGCGCCAACGCACCGCTGCTAGAGGAATCAGCCTCTGCAACGATGCCCTACGACGAGGCAATGTCACGCGTTCACAAGGACGACCGGCCGATACTCGAGCGTAGTATTCGCCGGTTGAGCGCAAGGCAAGAGGAAACTGTCCATTTTGAAGTGCGGATCCACCGGTCCCGCGAAGAGCGCTGGATGAACGGAAGTGCGGCCCTGCAACGCGGGCGAGACGGCAGCCCCGACGTCATTGTAGCGAGCCTGTCAGATGTCAGCGAACGCAAGCGCATGGAGATCGCACTGCATGACGCCGACAAGCGAAAAGATGAATTTCTGGCGATGCTGGCGCATGAACTCAGGAATCCCCTCGCGCCGCTCCGGACAGTGGTGAGCTTGCTTCATCGCGGCCAATCGGTGAGTGACCCGGAGCCGCTCATTGCCACAATGGAGCGTCAGATCTCGCACATGACGCGGCTCGTTGACGATCTCCTCGAGGTTTCGCGAATCACGCAGGGCCGCATCGTCCTGAAACGGGAGCCGCTCCTGATTGGCGGCGTTGTCTACGGCGCCGCCGAATCAGTTGCCCCGCACGTCGAAGAGAATCAACAAACGTTGACGATTGACGTTCCGAGAGACACCGTATGGGTGTGCGGCGATACGACGCGGATGGCGCAGATCTTGGTCAACGTCCTGCACAACTCCAGCAAGTACACGCCTGCGGGAGGCGAAATTCGCGTGCGCGTATCGTCAGACCCCACTCACGTCCGGATCGTTGTGGAAGACACTGGGGCGGGCATCGCCCCCGATTTGCTGCCGCACATTTTCGACCTTTTCTCTCAAGGGGAACGCACGCTCGACCGCTCCAAAGGAGGCTTAGGCATCGGCCTGTCTCTTGTGCGCAAACTGGTTGAAATGCACCAAGGCTCAATACGCGTTGAAAGCCGGGGACCGGGATGCGGGACAACCGTCATAATCGTGTTTCCGCGCTTGATTCGACAAGACGAGCTGCCCGGTGGCACCGAGAAACCAATGCCCGCGCGCGTCCCTCGGAAAAATCTCAAGATCTTAATTGTCGACGACAATCGGGATGCCGCCGACTCACTGTCGCTGGTCTGTCAGTCAGAAGGACATGCGACGCGCACTTGCTACGGACCCGAGGAGGCGATACAGCAGGCGTTAAGTTTTCAGCCCGACGTCGCGCTGCTTGATATCGGTTTGCCGCAGATGGATGGATACGAACTGGCAGGGCGCCTGCGCGCAAAGGGCCACACGGTACCGGTCCTCATTGCGATCACTGGCTATGGACAGGCCGAAGATCGGCTAAAGGCGCAAGCCGCTGGTTTCGATCGCCATTTTGTTAAACCGGTTGACATCAACGCACTGCTTGATTTGCTGTCGATGTGCGACTCGATAGGCGCTGCCGGGCGCCATTGACTATTGTTTTTCTGAGCCACGACGAGATCGAATGCCTGCGTGTACTGCATCGACTTCAAATTGCAACCTCGACGGTCGAACGAGACGATTAGGATGGCTAACTGGGTGCAAGTTGTCCGACACCTCGTAGCGATCGACTCAAAACATGTTGCTAGCATCAACGGGCAACGACGTCATTCCTGTCGCACGAAATCAATTTGCGTAATCTGGTTGAAACGGGCCGGTCATCGCGAAGACAGCGAAGACTATCCCAGCGTAGGGTAGTGTTTCAGAGCGGACCGTTACATCACCCGCACTTGCTCTCGCCCGCTAGCCTTGGCCGCGTAGAGTGCCTTGTCGGCGCGCGCCAGCAGATATTCGCGACGATCGTTTCAAGGAGCGATGCAACTCCCGCCGAAAAGGTCAGCCGCAGCGACTGCGATCCATCACCGACCACCATTTCGGGGTTACTGGCTATGATTCCCTCGAGAAAATCCTTGGCCGGTTCGGGTACTGGGGCGCCGTATTCGCGACCGCCGCGCACTCTATGGGAAGGAGCAAGACGTTATCTTTCGTCAGGTGCACGAACGCGGTCGTCTCTGGTTATCCGATTTCGCCGAGATGGACAGCCTGGGCGTCACCTTGGCGGGTGTGGCGCTTGACCACCGCCTCTATCACTTCCGGCTGGCTTGCGCGGGCTTTAAGCACGCTCAGTCATTCTCGGCGGCGAGAGCTTGTCGCGCTGGCTGAAGGGCTGAAGAACGCCATCCGTCGTGGGCGCGCCGCGCGAGCACCGCAGCGACAGCCTGTCGGCGGCGTTCCGCACTCTCGATGCTGATCGCGCGCAAGGATCTCTGAGATTGACCCGCTCCGACGTCAGGGACCGCCGGCCAACGAACGGCAGGAGAAGTCCGGATGCATGGCTGCAATCCACGACGTTCAGACCCTCACCGCATGAGGCTTGGCAAGCCGGGGACTTCCATGGATGAGAGAGGGTCAAGAGACCAGAGACCGAACGGGAAAATATGCTAATGGTAGGCCATACCACTCACAGGAGCTTCCCTTGTGAGGCGCTAGCGCCGATGAACCGAATGGGGAGTCCGTTACATCCTCGCAGAGCAACACGTATTGCCTCGGCTGCGTCTGGAGCGACAATCACAAACATGCCTCGGGCACGTGGAAACTCAACTCGCCAAACCCCATTGACGGCCCGGACGATGATTTCTTTTCGATCCGGTCTCTCAAGCTCGTGCACGACGGAAATATTGTCAGGCAATCAATTAGAATTATTTACATGACTAATCACTATTCTATCGGAAAAAATAATCCGTATGAGTCACGTAACGGTCCACGTCCCGGCTTCGGCCTTCTCTCAGGGACGTGGTTTTTGCCCGCACGCGAAGTTGCGGGCTTTTTTTGTCATAGACACTCATACGGTTTGAAGCCAACGTCGCGCTAAAGCGGCCAGGATCAGGACGCAGCCTACGACGACAGGCAAGAACGCTGTCCGAGCTAACGCACCATAGTCAATGGAACAGTGGATGACGTGATTTTTTGCCCAACATAGTGCAAGTGAGTACCGATCGACCCACGCCGGATCGGGCAACACGTCGCTCCAAATTTGATAATCGGTGACAAGGGAAAGGTATTGGTACTGGGCGACGCACCACACGCCGATAACCCAAGCCGCCGAGATTGCAAGCGCGGGCCACGCCCACCACGCAAGGTGTTTCAGGACCGGCATGGCCTACACGGTCTCAGCTTTGGGAGTAGGGCAGAGTAGTCTTCAACCAGCAAAGTCCTTACGGGCATTCCGCTGTCCCTGAGTTTGGTCGGAGTCGACGAACCCCTTGAGCGTCGAGCGTGGAACTGAACCTTAGTTAGCCGTGAGGCAGCCGCTTGAAATGCGGCGGGCTCTCGTTAAGTTGCGCCCACATCCTGCTGATTTGCGAGACAGATCTTAGAAACGCTTGGAAATCGTTTTCCTTGATAACGTAGCCGTTAGCTCCTAGGTCATAGGCCTTGGCGACGTCCGCCACGTCGCCAGATGAAGTGAGCATGATCACCGGCACGGTGCGCAAAAAGGGCACCTCACGCATTGCCGCGAGCACTTCGAGACCATTGACTCGCGGCAACTTGATATCAAGCAGCACAAACTTGGGTTCTAGCGGCTCCCGGTTCTGGAACCGCCCTTTACGCTGCAAAAAATCTAGTGCTTGCTGCCCGTCGCCTACTGTGACAATAGCGTTCGCTACGCCACTGCGCTCCAACGCGAGAACCAGCAGGTCAAGATCGTTCGAATTGTCTTCAACGATTAAGATTGGGCGCCGCATCGCTGTGTCCTTTTTAACGACTCGGGATTTTAACCTCCCGCTTGTCGACGGCTCCCCGGTGGTCGCAGCACGAGCGCAAGCTATTTGTATATTGGTAGACCGACGCCACGCTTGGGCCGTGCGTCGCGCTATTTAACGAGCAGCGGGCGAGCCTCGCGCGCAACGGCGGGCACCACGGGGCCGACGCTTCGCGGTCGGCGTAGAAGTACGGGCGAAGGCCACAGCTCGACAGACATAGGTTCGGCCATCGCGGGGCCTTTGCGCTTGACTACCTCCACCTGGACGCCGTTTGCGGCCGGACGCAAGGCGGGACGCAACTCAGCCGTTGAAGGGTCGGCCGCAGCTACCGGCGGTCGATAAAGGATCATCTGATCGTCATAGGCTGCTTTACCTTCGCCGTCTGGTTGCTCTTTCTGGCACGGCAACGTGACGCCGCGCAGGCGAAACTGTTGCACATCGCAGGAACCGACGCGCTCACCGGCCCGGGACGCTGGACGCCGCGCTTGAAGAGCTGTGGGCATTGGCAACCCGGAGCCGCTTGAAGGTCGCACTGTACTTCATCGACGCGGACGACTCCAAGGCGTACAACGACCAGCATGGTCACGATGCAGGGGATCGGGCGCTTCAGCTGATTGCCGAGTTCTCGCGCGCTATGCACGCCGCGGCAGCGACCTCGCTGCGTGCTATGGCGGGGCGCGGTTTGTCCTGGCGCTCGCCGGTACGGACACTCAGCATGCAGCAGGCGTCGCTGAGTCGATCCGCAGCGAAGGCAAGTCCGAATCATTGAAGCGCGCGAGCGCATCGGCCTCCGTCGGTTTACGGGCGCCGATGACCGTGAGCATTGGGTATGTTGTATGCAATTTTCCGCCCGGCGCAGAGCTCGTCGAGCTGGTCGACCTTTCTGACGCGCTTCGATTGGCCGACGAAGCGCTCTATGCATCTAAACGTGCAGGCCGCAACCGCGTAAGCGTCGCAGATGCCGGCCTCGCACTCAGGGCCATGCCGCACGCTGATTTGGTTAATTCGGTCGCCGACGCTGAACACAAGCGAAGTCCGATCAGAGAAGGCCGCAAGTGTTCGGCGTGCACCTGCATCATGGGATTTTCGCCGCCTCACCGGGAGCAAGGTGATCGATTAATCTAAGCAGGCACCGCAAAGGATCTCCTTTTCTGTGAAAAGCGTCGATTTCCGCTTCCTTGCCGCGCTCGATGACATCGGTCTCATCCAGAGATGTATACGCGATGATCGGTGTGTTTGCGAAACGACGTGATCCGCGCATCGCTAATGCCACGCCAAATCCGTCGCAAGCCGGCATTTCGATGTCGAGTATGACAACATGCGGCGTCCAGGCAGGCGGCGTCACGAGGGCAGAAGTCCCGCCATCGGCGACGATTGTTCGGATTCCCTCAGTTGCGAGCGCAGCAGCGAGCGCTTCGGCGCCCGCGATGTCATCATCGACGATGAGGACCGCAACGGGCGGGCTAACGCATGCAAATGGACGAGGATTCCAGATTTTTAGAAGCGGAGCGGGCGCGCCAGGCATTGTCGGTAACTAAAGAGACCGTCGTCTCTAGCAAGCAGCAATGCCTATTCCTTACTTTCGTCCACCCACTGCCCTGACTTGCCGGAAAGGGCCGATACCACAAGTCCTGCATCTTGCCGGGCGTCATCCTCAGTTGGAAACGCTTCTGGCGATTGTCTCAGTACGACGGGCTCGCCGCCGCTTGCTCCGTGCAACACCGCAGCCCAAACCCAGCCGCCGGATTGCCTTTCAACCTTGATCTCGATGGATTGCGGCATTGAAGGCCTCCTGCCTATCTCACTATAGATGACGGAAGCGCGGTGCCACAGCCGGCATCGCGGATAGGATAGGCCGATAAATGACCTTGTCACTCTAGATGCGTTTAGCACGCCCCATGGCGTGCTAGTAGTAGCTCGGTCTCACCCTCCGATCTGAACCGCGATGGACGGGCACATCGGACGCACTTAATGCTCGGCCGAAAGTGTGATTCAGCTCGCGCTTATGCTCAAATCGATCTGCCGCTTTGGCAAGGCGCAGCGGCATCATATGGGAAATGCATGGCGCGACGCCTGGTCCGTCTGCAGCATGCGTCTGTCTCCACGACGTCCATCTATCCATCTATCTGCAGAGCGATGAGGTGAAACGGGCGCGACAGCTAGGCGATGCGTTCGGCTGTCAGGAGGCACTGTCTGCTAGGAGCTGTTCGCGCGAAAATGGCCGCTTGTTTGACCCGTTTTCGCGCGCCATCTCTGACGAGCTGACGCTTTGATAACCGCGCCGTCGCCGGTGTGACGCTGCCGATGCAGTTATCGCCAATCGAGCGCGCTTGCTTGCGGGCGAACCGCGCGCTCAGTCCGAGAAGTTCAACCAAACTATTGTTGCACCTGCCACTTGAGTATCGGATGCGTGGTATTCGGCAATATCGCCCACGTTCCCCCAGCGCCGAAATCCCACGTTGGGCCAAAGCTCGCCGCTACGCTCATCTGTCCGGTCGTGAGGCCATTCGCCGTGCCAACGGGCGTGGGCGCGCCGTATTCCGAAGTTTGTCTCGTCGCGTCGCGGTCCCAAAAAACGTCGGCGGCAATTACACCCGTATTGTTTGCTGCGATACCGCCTCTGTATTGCGGTAGTAAAAAGGTATCGACCGGGCCGCTAGCAAACGACTGCTCGATCGACCCACTGTTGTTTGCGACGAGCCCAGCCTCGCCGTTGCCCCCAGACACAGGCCCGGTTGCATAGGACTGGTTAATCGAGCCTGAGTTGCTTCCCGCCAATCCGCCGCCTTGGGCGCGCGACCCTCCGCCAGCGCTGCCGGTTGCGAACGACTGCAGGATCGCTCCGCGGTTCTCGCCGACGAGGCCACCCGAAAGGCTAGGGCCACTGACGGCCACGTCGCTTCCGGCCCGATAGATGACACCGGAATTAGTGCCTATGAGCCCGCCCGCAGGAAAACCGCTCGATCCCTGATTCAGCACGCTGCCGTCGGCATAGACATTCGACACGAGCCCGGACGACTGCCCCGCCAGCGCCCCCGCCGGGCTGTAGAAAACGGTAACGCGCTCATTTGCGAGCTTGACGTTGCGCACGGCGCCCGTATCACCGATGGTCGCGAAAAGCCCCGCCCGGGACGTGTCGCTGAAGTCCTGCGAAACCGTCACGTTCGCGATCGTATGCCCGAGACCGTCGAGTTGGCCTGTGAAGCCATTCACCGTCCCTGAGCCAATGGGCTGAAAGTTGTTGCCGGCGGGACTCGCATCGATGTCACGGCCCAGCGCAAAGCTCCCGTCAAGACGCTGCGAAATCTTGTTGAGGTCGTCCAATGTGTTGACCAGCGCATAGTCCGTGAACTGGCTGCGGATGCCACTGTATGCCGGAGCAGTCCACGCAGGATTGTTCCTGGTGTATCCGGCTACATCTAGCCCGTTGCCATCGCGATAACTCGACACGAGGCCCGAACTCTTCGACCAGTCGATCGTGCCGAGATTCTCGACGCCTCCCCCGTTGTTCTGCCCGCCCGTGTCGGCGCGCAGGGTCAGGTTGGCCGTCCCGTTATTGGCGAGCGTCGCCATTGGACCGACGGTCACGGAACGCACGGCGTTGAGCGTAAGCGATGCGTTGCCAAACCAGCGCATCGTCTGCTCCATTACGATGTCGCCTTGCGAGGCGTTGAGCGTCAACGACGTGCCCTGCTCCAACTGCCTAACCAGAGCCGCCGTCGTCAACGGCCCGACGTTGAATACCGGTGCATCCAGATTCCAGTTCGCCGCGTGAACATCGGCATCATCGAGGTGCAGAGCCGCGCCCTTTGTTTCGACAGTTCCGCCGCCAACCGGATTCGTTGCTTCGATTCGGCCGTGGATATGAGCGGTGCCGTCATTAGCGACCAGCCACACGTGACCGTCGCGGGTCGCCGTGCCTGTGGCACGCAAGGCATTGGTGTTGCCCGCGAGCGCGTACACGTTGCCATCGGCGGCCTGCAGTGCAATCTGCGCCGCTGCGATCGTCCCTTTGTCGACAACGTCACCGCGGCTGCCTGTCGATTGCACAAAGGTTTGCGGCAAGCCGGTGGAGTCGCGCACCAGCACTTGGTCGCCGGCTGCCAGTTCCGCAGAGCCGGAAGGGGCGCTAATGGTGCCATCATTCTCGGCGAGCTTGCGCGCGATCAGGAGCACGTCGCCGCCAGTGGAGGTGATCTTGCCGAGGTTCACGACAACGCCAGTGCCAGTGCCGGCGAAAGTAAGAGGACCGCCTGCCATGAAGGCGTCGTTATTCACATCCAGCGTGGATGCGATGAAACGCCCGCCCGTCGTGACGACGCCATTCGCACCGATGACGACGCCCTGCGGATTGATCAGGTAGAAGCTGCCGCTCGCCGTGAGTGCGCCGTTAATCGCCGAGGCCTCAGTGCCAGTCACGCGGCTCAGCGTCGCACCGGAGCCGTTCTCGATCGTGACAGCATGGTCCTTGTCGATGGAGAAGCTGGACCAGTCGATGACCCCTCGCGACGTCGTCTGCGTCACGGTCATGCGCACGCCATCCGACGAGACGTTGCCTACGCCGGCAACGAACCTGCCTCCCGATGGCATCGGTCCCGCCGCCCACGCGTTGGATGCGACTACGGCGCCTGTCGCGACCAGGCCGATTGCTGTTCGGCGAACTCGAAGCGGATTGGAAGGCCTGCCGAGCCAGAATATTTCGGTGTGCATGTCGAAGCTCCATCAGACAGCGTCAAACGGACACTGTTAACTGCCGATAGCATGCGCTTTTGCTCATCGGGGGCGTTCATATAAATCTAGGTGAGTTGCCGAGCCGCTTACCGCTGCATCGTGCCACCCGCTATCTCGGCCGCGCGGAACATCAGATGCGCGCTTAGCTCGTGGCGTGGCGAAACGGTGGTCAGCCTCACACCAACACTGCCCGCTAGAAGGTTCTTGCAGGCCGCCGTGGGCCTTGAGACTTCAATCCTGGTACATGACCATTACCCCCGCGAGTCACTTATCATCATTCCGCACACATCCGTCATTGCCGTCGCCAGGAAACTCCACAGATCGGGTTACGAGCGACGCTTAGTCGCCCGGCTGAATGTCGCTCATTTTCCAGTTCTTGTCGAAATACGCTTCGGTGGGGCCATACAGTCGGAAGTAGGTAAACCAGTGCTTGCCCGCAACGGTCTGCACCCAATTGCTCTCCTTGCCCGCCGGCGCCTGCGGTCCGAAATAGAGATCAACAGAACCGTCCGCGTTCTTTTGCAACTGTTCGCGGCTTGATACATCGGACTTCTGCCGAGCGTTTTCCACGAAGCGCCGCGTTGCAGTATCGTAGACCGTGAGCGACCAGAACTGCTTCGCAGGCGGGTTAGGCGCAATATGCAGGTGATAGTTCTTACCTCCGTCGAGCCAGGCATCACCTGAATCGGTGTATGCGCCGAGGTACGCTTGCCCGAGTCCAGGGGTGGTTGAGATCATCCCCTTGGTGTCGGTCACCGCTTCGTAGAACCACGCCGTCCGTTCCCAAAGCTGGTCGAAATTGGCGACGCGCTGTGAAGGATCGGCGATGAAAAGTGCGTATTCCCAATGCCGGTCGGGCCAGTGCCGCACGTTGGCGAAGCGCTTCGCGAAGGTATTGGTCTCAGCAAACAACTTCCCCGCGGCTGCGCCCTGTTGTAAAGCCTTGCGCTGCAACGTATTAGGTTCGAACGGCTTGCCCTTTTCAACGCCAAGGTTTGCGAGCATGGCCATGTAAAAGCGGTCGCGCTCGTTGACCGGCTCGCGCTGGATAATTTCCCAGAGCCGCTGCCAATACTCCATGCCGTCGGGCTGTGTGCCGGACCAGTCTGTGCCTCCGGGCGTCAGGAAGCGTCCGGCCGCCGGATGCGCGCGCTCACTGTAGCGGTAGACTTTAATCTGGCTGACGATCGCCTTGGCCTTCGCGGGATCTTGCTCTAGCACGCGAAATCCCAGCAGTACGCTGTTTGTTTCGGAGCGCGCGACATAGTAGCCCTGCGTATTGGCGGGTGCCTGAGCGCCTGGAGGGATGATCAGGTATCTGCCACCGCGCCCTTTGTCCGGTCCCGTCTGCCCCATGTCGACGATGGCACGCTGCCAGAAATCGCCGACGCCGCCTGCCGTCGGCCCCGCTGGCATGTCGATGACGAGCGGCCCCGACTTGTCCAGTTCGGCGAAGCCGAGAATATAGGGCGTTGTGGCGTTCGCAGTGAGAATGCCCAGTTTGTCTTTCCACGTCGTGTACACAACAAGATCGCCGGTGCGCGCGCCGAACTTGTCGACGCTTTCTTTTTGCCACTGCGCGTACGCAACCAGCGGCAACGCCCAGAGATAAGCCTGGGTAGCCTGCTGAAAATCGAGCTGACTGAAAAGGCCGGGAATGGCGCTGCGTGCGGGCAGATCGCCGTCCATCTGGACGGTGCCAAACGGCAACTGCACCTCTTGCGCCAAACAGTAAGGCACGGTCGTCACCAGCGCCGCGGTTGTAGCCGCAAGCGACGAGATCTTTCTAACGTGGAGGAACATGGGTTCTCCGTTGCAATGATGTCGAACAACCGGCCGACTAGCGCGGCTGCGGCACGGGGAATTTCCACGATCCATCGAGGACCGACTGATCGGGGCCGTAGATGCGCATTACGAGGTTATACGCACCCTCGGGCGCCGGCAGCCAATTCGACTCCTTGTCCTTGCCGGGCGAATCGTGCTGGACGTAAATATTCAGCGAGCCGTCCTCGCCATACTTAAGGCCCTTCGACCTGTCTCCGATCGAGTAACGCGCGATCCGGTTGGCGACGAGGTGCCTCCCCGGCAGGTCGTACATCGTAATCGACCAGAAGAACTTCGCAGGAGCGAGATTCTTCTTTTCGAAACGAAGGACATACGGCTGAGTGCCAAGCAAAGGCTGATGTTCAGCGTTAAACATGGCGCCGGTATATACGGCTTCCTCCTTAGTGTTCCCATAGATACCCATCGCGGCGGCCACCGCGCGCTTCATGTAGTCATTCTTCAGATCCTCGCGCGTGCCGAACAAGTCCATCGACGACGTTGTGGCTTTTTCCGCTTCTGCGAGCGCGGCCTTGCCATCCGCGACACCGGCTTCGAGCGCCGCGCGCGTCTCGGGTGACAGCGCGGATACGTCGAACGGCTTGCCGGGACCAATGCCGATTTTCGAGAAGCGCTCCATCAACGCCACTTCAGAGCGTGCCACCGGTTGCGTGAACTGCAGCAGGAAATTCAGATAGGCGACGAAGTCGACAGACGTCGCCTTTGCTTCATCCCATTTCGGAAAGGTGATTTTCTTAGCCATGGGGGGCGGGTTGGTCTGTTCGAAGCTTGACAGCGGCGCTAACCGATAACCCTGCTGGACCGCCCGCACATTCTTGACGTCGCCCGGCCCGTTGAGCGCCGTGCGCCCCAACGTCATGATGAAATCAGTCTCGGAGCGGAACACTTTGTCGATACCCTTCGGGGTATCACCGTTCCAGTGGGGTCCCGCCAATAGATAGCTTCCTCCGTCGTTGCCAGTCGTGCGAGAGCCGACGTAGGCAAAGTTATACGTGTAGAGGTCTACCCACTGAAACACGTAGTAGCGATGGTCGGGTACCTTCGGTACCGTCAGTACCCATGGCTCGCGTCGCAGATCAAGCCATGCCCACGAATACGGCGTGTCGTTGTTTGGCGTCACGATCTCTTTGTTCTCCGGACCGTAAGGCGACGAATAGTTGCGAAGCTTGCCGAACCCGCCGAGGTACGCCTTCGACGACGGATCGATTGCCTGGGTGTACATCGTCTTATAGTTGAACAGCATCGGATACGCGTAGATGAACGCGTCCTTCGCGATTTCCCGGACTTCGGCCGGCGCGGCGCCCTCGCTCGCGGACTGTGCCCAGTTGGGTGCGACGACACCAGCACACAACGTCATCGCCACCACTCGCGCAAACACCCTGAAAGCCAATTGCATTCGAATACCTCACGAACCGAAACTCGAGACCAGAACGTTCTCGTGCGACGCAAGCGGCGTCGCTTTCCCCAAGACGCCTACCAGTGCGTTGTTAGCCGGCTGTCACGTGCCGATGATGAGACTATGTCGCTATATATCGTGTGGGCCCTGTGCTGGCATTGCCGTCGGACAGTGCAACTGCGCAGCATACTCGGCCGCCGCCGGAAACTCCGACCTTCGTGAAATCGCATCGCGGCGCGTCGGCCCCCTTCTTTGCGGAGTCCGGCGGTTGTGCATTCCGCAGCGCGTCTTCCCCCAAGATTGTCAGGGTTTCGCTTCTTTGCCCGTGGCCGCGGTGTATCGAGTCATGTAGTCGTTCATCAAATTGCGGACCGCGCGTCCGATGCTGCGATAGTCCGATTCGTTCAGGTTAGCAAGCGAGATGCGCCCGGAACGATGCTGAGTACCAAACCCAAGCCCTGGCAAAAGCACGACGCGCGCCTCCCTTGCCAACTGGAAGAGCAGTTCTGACGGCTGCGTGTTCTGCTCCAACCACTGCACGAACGCTGTGCCATTTGCACGCTCGCCGAGGTAGTTCAGGTCGAGTATCGTGTAGTAGTCGACTTGGTTCGGATCTTTCTCTTCGAATGCGATACCCATCTCTTCGTACAACGCCTTCTTCCGCGCCCGAATCAGACGTTTCAGGGCGGCCTTGTAGGCATCAGGCGTGTCCATAAGCGAAAACAGCGAGAACAGCACCATCTGCACCTGCTGCGGCGTGGAAAGGCCCGCAGTGTGGTTCAGTGCGACGGTTCGACTATCGGCAACCAGTCGGTCGATGAACTTCAGCTTGTCGGGCTCCGTCGTGATTGACGAGTAGCGGTGATGCAACTCCTGCTTTGTCTCGTCCGGCAATTCACCTATCAGCCGGTCCAAGACATTGTCCTTGTGCGTCGCTACAGTGCCAAGCCGCCATCCGGTTGCGCCGAAGTATTTTGAATACGAGTACACGAGAATCGTGTTCTGCGGTGCCAGCGCAAACAGCGACACAAAGTCGTCGGCGAACGTGCCGTAGACGTCATCGGTTAGCAGAATGAGGTCGGACCGCTCCTTTACGATGTCGGCAATGTATTGCAGGCTTTCGTCACTCAGTCTGACCGAAGGTGGGTTGCTCGGGTTGACGAGGAAGAACGCCTTGACCTTCGGGTCACGCAGCTTGTCCAACTCAGCATTGGAATACTGCCAGCCGTTTGCCACATCGGCGTCAAGATTGACGACATTCAATTGATAGTCGTTAAGCGTAGGAATTTCGATGTAGGGCGTGAAGATGGGCCGCCCTAACGCGATTGTGTCCCCTGCCTTGATGAGGTGGTTCTCCTTCAAGGTATTGAAGATGTACGTCATCGCCGCGGTGCCACCCTCGACCGCATAAATGTCGAACTCGCCGACGAACGGGTGCTTGCCGGCCATCTCGCGACGCAGGTATTGACCAACGATTTTTTCTGACAACGTGAGCATCCGGTCTGGAACCGGATAGTTTGACGCCAGAATGCCCTCGCACATCTCATAAAGGAAGTCGTTGGCCGACAGCCCCAGCTGGTCGCGCACGTATGACACGGCCCCAGCAAGGAAGCTGATGCCAGCCACGCCTTTGTTCTCGCGCACAAATAGCTCGAACCGCTCTGTGAGCCCTTCACGCTTCGGAAAGCCACCGATCCCCTCGGGCATATAGGCGAATGAGCGCTCCGACTCGCGCATCGCAAAGAGGCCGAGTTGCCAGAAGCCATGCCTTGGAATAGTTGCCAGAAAATTGGGGTTGCCGCGTCCCGCGTTGAGCATTGCCACGTTGGCGGGACGTTCCACTGCGGCTCCGCCCGCCGCCTTGATAAGCTCGTCCTTCAATTCGAAGGGACTCAGTGCGGCCAGAGCCGACGGGCTTTCGTTAGCGTTCGCGGTTGCATTCGATTCAGACATTTTTCAGCTCCAAGCGTTTGGCAGAGACTGGGGACACTACTAGGAGATGAGCATGACGACTACCATGCCCCAGATAGTTAGCAGCGTGTTCCCAACGGCATACGTTACGGTGTACCCAAGTCCTGGGACCTGGCTTTTCGCAGCCTCGGTCAGCATGCCGAGCGCGGCGGTGGTTGTTCGGGCACCTGCGCACACCCCTAGCAGGATGGCTGGATGAAACCTGAAGACGTACTTGGCGATGAACATGCCAATGATGAGGGGGATGCTCGTCGAAACGATGCCCCACAAAAAGAGGCTGACGCCGAGCTGCTGCAGGCCCGTGACGAAACCGGGCCCCGCTGTGATGCCAACCACCGCGATGAACACGTTAAGTCCAACCGAGTTCATGAACCAGACGGTCGGTTCCGGAATACGCCCAAACGTTGGATGGATGGCTCGGAACCAGCCAAAGATGATGCCGGCTATGAGTGCGCCGCCGGAGGTCGACAGGGTGAGCGGAATTGCACCGACCCTCAGTACCAGCGAACCGATGAGCGCGCCGACCGCGATGGCGAGCGCGACGAACGCAACGTCGGTGACGCTCGTCGGACGGTCAATCACACCGAGGGTCTTCGCAGCAGCGGTCGTATCCTGTGTTCGGCCAACAATCGTCACCGTATCGCCACGGTGCAACTTCGTTTTGGGAAGAATCGGAATTTGTGTCTCTGTGGCTCCCCGTTTGATCCGACGCAGGTAGATGCCACGCGCTCCGGGCAGGTGAGCGAGCTCTTCTAACGTCTTTCCGTCAACCGCCTTTGACGTCACATAGACATCGACGCCTTCGACCGGCACGGCAAGCAGTTCGGGGTCGTCGACTTCGTTTCCCTTTGGCGAAAGCAGCGCGACCAGCTGCTCTCTGCGTCCGCCGACCGCCACGACGTCACCGGCTTTCAGTACCGAATCGAGCGTTGCCTCATGAATCGCCCCGCCGCGACGAAGTCGTTGAATGAAGAGCCGGCTGCCGGTAGGCGCGCTCGCTTCCGCTGCCGCTACGGTCATGCCAACTACAGGGCCATCCGTGGCGATACGGTAAGCGCGAAGCTCAAATTGGTGCCAGGCCTGGCCAGCACCGCCAAGTTCAGTTCCGCCGCCCAGCTGCGACTCGTAGTCTTTGCATGCGGCAACCAGGTTAATGCCTAGCATCTTGGGCCCGAGGGTCGCAAGGATGACTGCTGACCCAATGGTGCCGAAGATGTAAGTCACCGCGTAGGCGGTGGGCATGGCGTCAAGCAGGCGCTTGGCCTCGTCAGCAGGCAGCCCGAGGCGGTTGATGGCGTCGGTCGCGAGACCCATGGATGCCGAGATGGTTTGCGAACCGGCGAAAAGCCCTGCGGCAGACCCCACGTCGTAACCCGCGACCTTAGCCGCGGCTACCGGAACGACGAGGCACAAGAGGCATTGAAATACAGCGAACAGCGCCTGCGGTAGTCCGTCCTTGGCAATGCCGCGCACGAACTGCGGTCCGACGCCGTAGCCTACCGCGAACAGAAACATGAGGAAGAAGACTGACTTTACGTTCGACGAAATGGTAATGCCAAATTGGCCGATAGCTATGGCCGCCAGCAGCGTTGCGGTGACCGCGCCGAGACTGAACCCTTTGAAACTCTTTCCGCCTACCCAGTAGCCGATGCCAAGCGACAGGAAGACCGCAATCTCCGGATACTGCCGTAGTGTGTGTTCCAACCAGGCCATACGCGCCCCCATACCGCTTCGATTAGGCCGCCGCAGCGACTTTCAGGTGGAAATGACAACTTTCAGTGCTTCAGTTTCCGCCGCATTCGAGAATGTCTCGTAGGCGTCCAGGATCGCGTCAAGGGCGAAGCGGTGCGTGACGAGCTTGCCGGGTTCAAGCCGGTTCGATATGACCGTCGACAGCAGCATCGGCGTGCTGTAGGTGTCCACAAGGCCAGTCGTCAACGTAATGTTGTGAGCCCAGAGCTTCTCAAGATGAAGGTCGACTTTTGTGCCATGCACGCCTACGTTGGCGATGGTGCCGCCTGCGGCGACGATGGCTTCGCAGAGCGAGAAGGTTGCAGGCACGCCCACCGCTTCAATGGCGACGTCGACACCGCGGCCACGCGTCAATGCCATCACATCGTCGACGGCCGAACCGCTCGCGCTGTTGATGGTGTCGGTCGCCCCGAAGGAGGCGGATACGCGCAAGCGATTGCCATCAAGGTCAATGGCAATCAACATGGCTGGTGCATAGAACTGCGCAGTCATGAGCGCAGCGAGACCCACCGGGCCAACACCGACGACGGCAACGGTGCAGCCGGGTTTAACGCGACCGTTGAGCACGCCACATTCGAACCCGGTCGGCAGAATGTCGCTCAGCATGACCAGCGCTTCCTCGTCACTTCCAGCAGGGATGTGATAGAGACTCGTGTCGGCGTGCGGAATGCGCACCTTCTCGGCCTGAGTGCCATCGATCAGATGACCGAGTATCCAGCCGCCTGTCGTGCAATGCGAATACATCTGGCGCCGGCAATGTTCGCACTTTCCACAGGCACTGATGCACGAGATCAGCACAGCGTCGCCGGGCTTGAAGTTAGAGACCGCCTCGCCGACCGACTCGACTATGCCAACGCCTTCGTGACCAAGGGTTGTCCCCGCCCTTACTTCGGGTACATCGCCCTTCAGAATGTGAAGGTCGGTGCCGCAGATAGTGGTGCGTGTCACGCGCACAATGACGTCCGACGGCAACTGTATCGCCGGTTCCGGCTTATCAATGAGGCGCTTCTTCCCAGGGCCCTCGAATACTAATGCCTTCACGATGTCTCCCCATAGAACGACTTAGCCTTCGACAAAGTTCTCACCTCGCACCTTCAAGCAATACCCGATTTGGCTGGGAAGTACGAGTGTGTTCGATTAAGTTCTCTGTTGTACCTAGCGGTAGATCGAGACCAACCACTGAACAAAGTTTCGTCACCGCGCCTGGCAGTGGAATTACAGTCTAGCTTCGCATCAGCCGGTGACCAACGCCTAGGTCATTCGTCAATTGCCAGACATAGACCCGTGAAAATCGCACGCCGAACTCTCTCTCTATGAGTTGTCGTAGCCTGGCGTTCGTCCAGGATTCTGAGTCGAAGCCGTAGTCCATCGCGGAGCCATTGAGGGCTACTACTATCCATTGCAGGGCTTCCGGGCTGAGTGCCGACACTTTGCCACCGACTTGCATCTGGCGTAGTGCTTCGAGTCCCCCTTCGCTCACCAATGCTTGATACCGCTTGACCGTCGCCGGCGTCATATGTAGCTGTTCGGCAACTTCTTTGACCGAAAGCCCGTCGAGGAGTAGCTGACCGGCACGTAGCCGACGGGAAACACTGGGTAGGTTTTCCGGGGGCGTACGCATTGTCACCTCCGCTATGTGGGACGCAAAGAAGCATGTCGGACTTTCCAGATAGATGAAGTGAATCGAGGAGAGACATCGACCTATTGATATACCGCAAACCGATTCATGACCACCCCCTGATTGACGAAAAATGAGCTTGATTAACGACGCAGAATCGAATATCTCTCGGCGCCGTGTTACCAAACGCATAAGGCATTATGTGCTTGGCAGAAAGGTTTCCGTTTGCTATCGTTTTATGGCGGCAGGACGCAATTCGTCTCCCTTGCTCCCGGCTGACTCGATTCCGTCAAGACGTCTAATTTTTGTCGCAGTGGCGCCGACACTCGTCCCTGCGAGGACTTAGCTCGCGCCTCAGAAGGGCGCTTGAGCGTAACGCATGCCGCGGACCTCGTTGATAACGGAGTGAGGGGCGGCCATTTCGGAGTATCGACAATGAAGCGGACAATGCAGGCTGTATTGGCAGTTCTGTTTGCAATGCTGACTGACACAGCTTCGTCACAAAGCGCTTCCGAGGATGCGAATAAGAGCAATAATCCGCTCAACCTTGCCGCGTCGTTCAACGTCCAGAATTACTTTACGCCAAGTATCTTCGGTGCAAGCGGCCACACGAATGATTTTCTATTGCGGCCAACCGTTCCAATTGGTCCGAATAATGTTATTCCGTTTCCTGAAATATTCCGCCTCACTGTTCCCATAAGCACGCGTCCCGCCCCGACCGGCGGATACAACACGGGACTTGGTGACATCAATCTGTTCGACATTTTCTTGTTGTCGCAGGGACAAACGCAAATCGGCGTGGGTCCCCTTATCACTGCTCCGACGGCGACCGACCGGACGCTCGGAACGGGCAAGTGGCAGGCCGGTCTTGCCGCGGTCGCAGTCAATGCAACAAAGCAACGCCTGCTCGGCGCACTCGTGCAGTGGCAGCACTCGTTCGCCGGTCAAAGCGACCGCCCGACTGTGCAATCGCTGACAACACAACCGTTTGTCATCTGGAACCTTCCAGAAGGCTGGTACATCCGCTCGACAGGCGTCTGGACCTTCGACCTCCAGCGCGGTAGCTACTACATCCCTGTCGGACTGGGCGGCGGAAAGGCGTGGAGAAGCGGCAGCACGATTTTTAACGCCTTCATCGAACCGCAATACTCAGTCGCGCATTCCGGCAACGTCTCGCAATGGCAGATATTCGCGGGGCTCAACATGACGTTCGGGAAGTGATGACAAGGCAACGACCATGAATACGAGGACCTGCCAACGTCATAGTCGTTCTCTGGCCTCTCTAGGGCGCGCCGCTGCAGCCGCCCTGTTGGTCATCACCTGTAGCCGCGCCAATGCAACCGAAGGCGGCCTTGGTCGGCCTATCGCAGGCATGACGGTGCTCTCGGGCATCGGCATCGTCCCGCCTGAGCCCGTTACCGTTGTCAGCATTCAGCAAATGTATCTCGATGGTTCCATCGGCGGAAACCGTCAGGTGCCGATTGCGGGCAAGACCTCGCTCGGCATTGAGGGCGAGATTGCCTTCACGCTTGCGTCGATATTGCACGTATGGGGTGGTGTGGCCGGGTGGGACTTTGCAAGCGGAATCACGCTGCCGTATGTCTGGACTAAGGTGACGGGCTCTCTTTCGGCTGGTCGCTTTTCTTCGTCGACGAGCGACCGGGCATCGAACCTCTTCGACATGTACTTCACGCCCATCGAGGCGGGGTACCACTTTACCAACACCGACCACATCGCTTTAAGCTTCAACTTCTGGGCGCCCACCGGCCATTACGACTCCAACGCCCTGGCTAACCCGAGCCTGAACAACTGGACCTTTGTGCCGCAGATCGCCTACACGAAAATCGTCCCGCAATACAACCTCGAGTTCGATGCAGTGCTCGGGTTGCAGTTCTATACCCGCAACACCGCAACGGATTATCACAATGCGCCGCTGCTGACGCTTGATGCGATGGGAATCAAGAGGTTTTCCAACGGTCTCGGCGTGGGTCTGGTGATAGGTACAGTGCAGCAGCTCGGCAACGACAGCGGGCCACTTGCCGACAGACTGAACCGCTTCGTCGGCCGCGACCTCTCGCTCGGGCCCATTTTGACGTACGACACGAAGGTATATGGCAAGCATCCATTGTCGGCAAGCATCCGGTGGGTGCCAAGCATCGCTAGCAGGAATCGCCTGAAGAGCACGAACAGCTTCCAGGCGACGGCGACTGTGGCGTTTTGACCCGGCGGCTCATGGACCCATATCATGCGTACTCCAATCGGTTCGTTCGGCTGCCTAATTGCCACACTCGTCTTAGGATGCGCGCACGAAAGCGAAGGACCGCTCGCCACAGCTTCGGTGCCAGCTTCGACTTATGACGCCACCGTTCAGGGGCCAAGCCCAGCAGCAGCTTCATCCGAACTTGAGCGCGACGTGCATGTTGACAGGAGCGCAACGGAGGCATTGAGCCGGATGGGCGATTATTTGCGCTCGCTGCCCAAGTTTGAGGTGCGTGCGGACACCTCCACGGACCTCGTGCTCGACAACGGCCAAAATGCGAGCTACCTCCATGAGACGGTGCTCGATGTGCAGCGTCCGGACCGCGCACGGGCTGAGGTGCTGGGCAGCAGAAAGCCTCGCGGTATCGTGTATGACGGGCGCGACTTCGTTATTTTCAACCAGGGCGAAGGATACTACTCGCGTAATCCGGCTCCGCCAACGCTTAATGGACTCGTCCACGAACTGGCGACCGTCTACAACATCGAGATGCCTCTTGTCGACCTGTTTTACTGGGGCAACGGAAAGGTCGATGAGCTCGTGTTGACTTCGGCCCAAGACCTTGGTCTGGAGAAAGTCGACGCGCGCTGGTGCACCCACTACGCGTATCGGCAGCAAGGCGTCGATTGGGAGTTATGGGTTGAGCGAGGCTCGAGACCACTCCCCTGCCGGATGGTCATTACCGACACTACCCAGGAGTCGCGCCCACGCCATGCCGTCACCTATCACTGGAACCTCCTGCCAGCATTCAAGGCCTCGACGTTCGTGTACCGTCCTCCACCGGGCGCGCATTCCATTGAGCTGAAGCCGGCTTTTGATTCGCCCTTGCAGGAGGCGCAATGACCGACGCCCAACGCCTTCTCACGGCCAGCCTGATTGTTGTCCTGGCGGTGTCATCGCCGTCCGCGCTCGCCTTTCGCGGCATGGCGCGCACGGGCATCCACCCGATGCCGCACGGCGGTTTTAGCGGCGGACAGTATCCGCACGCCGCACCCGCAGGCGGTGGCGCTGGTTTCCATGGTGGGCCGTTCCCGCACGGCGGTGATGGGTTTGCTGGAGGCGGAGTGCGCCCCCCAGCGCCGGGACCGAGCCCGTCGCCCCGTCCTTCCGGCTTCGGTCCGGGCCCCGGGCCGCAGCCCCACGGTGGTCCTCCGCCGGGACCTGGTCCGCGGCCGCCTGGACCTGGACCCGGACCCGGACCCGGTCCGCATCCTCCACCGCCGCCGCCTCCTCCCCCGCCCCCACCAGGGTTCTGGGGTGGCTGGTACGCGGACCCGGTCGCCGTTGGCCTGGCCGTCGGCGTGACCACTGCGCTCGTGGTAGGGACGGCCGTCGCGACCTTGCCCCCGAGCTGTGCGGCAGTTGTCGTTGGAGGCGTTACCTATCAACACTGTGGCCCGACCTGGTACCAGCCGCAATACGTCGGAACCGCAGTTCAGTACGTGGTCGTCAACCCGCCGCAATAATAAGGAGGGAGTACGCGTGGTCCGCGCTTCTGTCCAGTGGTCGGCTTTTTACTTCTGTCTGGCGGCGGCATCGTTTGCCTATGCCGCCCAGGAGCCGTCGCGCTTTCGCGACGCAGAAGATGGCCAGTTCGACATGAGCGACGTACTGCTTAACCATCGCGGCGTGCTACCCGTGCCAAACATCATTACGGAGCCGGCAATTGGTTATGGCCTTGGCCTGGGCCTGCTGTATTTCAGCGCGGCTAAACCTGGGACCGTCGAACCCGGCAAGCCGTCGAGCGATGAAACGGGCGAACGCAACGCAATGGCGCCGCCGAATATCACTGGCGTCGGAGCTTTCGGTACGGGTACCCATAGCTGGGGCGTTGGCCTTGCCCATTTCCATACCTGGAACGACGACCGCATCCGTTACTTCGGTGCGCTGGGCAAGGTTAATCTGCACTTGAACTACTACGGTCCGCAAGGCAATGCCAATGCGTACCAACTGAGCGGTGTCGCCGTTGTCCAGCAGGTGCTGTTCAGGCTTGGCAACAGTCACTGGTACGTCGGCCCGCGCTACACCTTCTTCGACACGGCGACGCGCTTTGGCCCCGTCGTTCCGCAAGGTATCAACCATTTTCAGAAGGACCTGCGCATCGGCAAAGCGGGAATCGTCATCGACTATGACACCCGCGACAATATCTTCTATCCAAGCCGCGGTAGCTACGCGGAATTTGAAGCGGACATCGCACGAGGCGCGCTCGCCAGCGACCGGTCGTTTGAGATGCAGACGGCGCGAGGCTACCACTGGGTGCCGTTGTCACCGGCGTGGGTGCTAGGGATGCGCGCCGACACAGGCTTCTCCCAAGGGGACATTCCGTTCTTCGCGCAGCCTTACGTCAATCTGCGCGGCATTTCGCAGGCCAAGTTCCAGGACCGCAACCAGGTAACCGGCGAACTGGAGCTCCGCTACAACATCACGCCGCGCTGGTCCGTCCTGGGGTTTGGCGGCGTTGGCAAGGCCTACGGCAATTTGCATTCGTTTTCTGACGCCCCAACCGCGTTCGCATTCGGCACGGGCTTTCGCTATCTCATCGCACGGAAGCTCGGCGTGTCGATGGGCGTTGACGTAGCGCACGGACCGGGCCAGAACGCGTTCTACATCCAAGTCGGAAGCGCCTGGCGCTAGCCACCATTCGTTGAGGAGTGAACGATGATCCACCACAAGGTAACTGAGCTTGCAGATTTGCTTCGATGGGCAGCGACCGGAAAGCATTTGGTGACCTACCGGCGACTGCATTCCTGCTTCGAGAAAAACGTACCACTGGATGAGCGGTACCGGCTGCTCGAAAAAGCAGTACACACCTTGGCCAATCCAACGCTCCTCGACTATGGTTGCCTGATGTCCCTCGCAAACGGCTTGCCCGGCGACGACTTCTTTACTCGGTTCAAACGTCTACGAGCTGCCGAGTACCTCGCCGAGATGGGCCATGGGTCGCTTGGGCGGTCGACTACAAAAAAACGCCGCATTGCGCTGTTGGAAAGAGAGGCGGTGTACAGACACGCGACCGTCCGGTGCGATCCCCCGCCCGCGCACGCAGCGGCTTACAACATCAAGCGAGACTCGGCAAGCGACCTCGCCAATCCGCCAACCCTTCGTTAGGAAAAGAACATGAATGCCTCGGCCATCCCGTATCGTGTTGCCCTCAGTTCAATGCTAGCGGCAATTCTGTGCGGTTGCGCGACGACGCGGGATACACCGTCAGATCAGGCGACCAAAGCGGAGAGCACACTCTCAGCAGGCGTCGCGACACAAGCGACAGCTGAGCGTAACAGAGCCGTCTTAAGCGAACTCAATTTCAATGACCGAGCGAGCTATGACTCGGTGAAACGCGGGCTTGTAGCACAGTTGTCAGACCCCGTGATCCGAGGTAAGGACGGAAACGTCGTCTATGACGCAGACAAATTCAACTTTGTGAAAGGGCCGTCGCCCGACACAGTAAATCCTAGTTTCTGGCGCCAGTCTGAACTCAATGCCCAACACGGGTTATACAAAATTGCCGACCGCATCTATCAGTTCCGCGGCTACGACATCGCGAACATGACCCTGGTTCAAGGGGATACTGGCTGGATTATCATTGACACGACTACCTCGGCGGAGGTGTCGGCTGCCGGACTGAAGCTCGCGAACGACACACTGGGCGCGCGACCGGTCAAGGCCGTTATCATCACGCACAGCCACGTGGACCACTTCGGCGGCATGATGGGAGTGCTGACACCTGACGACATCAGATCCAGGCGCGTACAAATCATCGCGCCGGCCGGGTTCGTCGAGGAGGCGGTGAGCGAAAACCTCTACGCTGGTAATGCGATGGGCCGGCGAGCGAGATTTTCCTATGGCGACGGTCTGCCTACTGACTCTATTGGCTCAATTGGGACCGGGCTCGGCGTAAATCTCTCTCAGGGCTCTATTGGCCTTGCGTTACCGACCACGACAATTACCAAGACAGGCCAAACGCTCAAGGTCGACGGGCTGGACGTCGTGTTCCAGAATGCCCCCGGAACCGAGGCACCCTCCGAAATGATGTTCTTTTTTCCGCAATTGAAGGCTCTATGCCTTGCGGAAGATGCGACTTACGTCATGCACAATCTCTACACCCTGCGCGGAGCGAAGGTACGCAGCCCGCTGGTGTGGGCGAACACGCTTACGGAGACGCTCGAGCTCTTCGGCGACAAGGCTGACGTCGCGTTCGCTTCACATACCTGGCCGACATGGGGAAACGCCAACATCAGGAAGCTTGTCTCCGACCAGCGCGACATGTTCAAGTTTATCAACGACCAGACGTTGCGCATGGCCAACCAGGGTTACAACGCCTCGGAAATCGCCGAACGCATCAAGCTGCCCGATGCCATTGGAAAGCAGTTTTATAACCGCGGTTACTACGGCAGCCTCAAACACAACGTCAAGGCTACATATCAGCTTTACCTCGGCTTCTTCGATGGCAATCCGGCGACGCTTGATGAACTGCCGCGCACGGAAAGTGCGAGCCGGTACGTGGCTGCTATGGGCGGTGCGGATAATGTAGTCCGTCTGGGACGAGCGGCCTTCGACAAGGGCGACTACCGGTGGACGGCTGAGCTTGTGAACTACGTGGTGTACGCCGACCCGACGAATCAGGCAGCTCGTCAGCTGCAAGCGGCTGCGCTCGAACAGCTTGGCTTTCAGGCAGAGTCAGCGACGTGGCGAGGCTTCTATCTGATGGGCGCCCAGGAACTGCGAACCGGCAAACGGATGGCAGCAGCCACGCTTGTCGACCCGCGCACCATCCCTGTCCCGATGGCGGTCGACTACGCCTCTACACTCATTAATCCGGACCGAGCTAACGGTGTAGCGAAGAAGGTGAGGTTAAGTGTAACCGACGAACATCAGCAGTTCACGTTGACGCTCGAGAACTCTGTACTGATTCTTGATAAGCCGAAGCCTGGCGAGCCGGTTGACGGCAGTTATGAACTCACCGGACCGCAATTTGGGGCCATTGTCGGCGGGCAAGCAAAAACTGCGGACCTGGTTAGCTCGGGAGCGGTGAAAGCAACTGGCGACGCGAGCGCACTGGACTCCATTGTCGCGCTGTTTGATAGACCGGACCCAGCGTTTCCGCTTGTCACACCTGTCGACAGCAAGTAGGCGACAGTCCTCGACGTAGACACTAAGCAGTCTGTCTTCCCGGAGACACAGTGATGAAACCATCTCGTGCCCTTCTGCTGATAGCAGTTGCGCTCGCCGCAGTCATTACCCAGTCTGTCACTGCTCAACAACCCGACGTTGCGGTACACCGCGGCGAGCCTCCGCCGACACAGCAAACGATAATCGAGCCGACCAAGGTGGAGGTAAAGCCCGGTTACAACCAACCAAATCAGTACATGACGACTCCATCGACGAAAGTGGCGGACAACATGGAACCCGTCGTCAGCCACCCCGACCAGCTCCGGGAGGCACAGCAGAAGCTCAGCGCCTTGCAGCAACCCACCGGCAAGCGACCGAACGTCGTCATCTTTCTTCTGGATGACGTGGGATACAGTGACTCCGGGTTCAACGGCGGCGGCATTGCAGTAGGCAACGACACACCAGACATTGACCGCTTCGCGAATCAAAGTCTTGTGCTGTCCTCTGCTTACTCGCAGCCTAGCTGCTCGCCGACACGCGCGAGAATTCTTACCGGACAGAACCAGGCGCATCACGGCATTCAGTCGCCGCCCATGTCTGGGCAACCAGGCGGCATGGAAGGACTGACGTCGCTCGCCCAACTCATGTCTAAGCAGGGCTACGCCACGCAGGCGGTTGGCAAGTGGCACATCGGCGAGAACACCGGTTTCCAGCCGCTGGACCCCGAGTTTGGCGCCATGCCCTATGCGCCCGAGCGCGTAACGCGCGGCGGCTCGTTCCTGTGCAGCGAAACTTACTGCCAGAGCTATCGCACGAGCGCGCGCCGAGGCACCGACCCGATGAACGGGATGTCGCACCTTGGCTTCCGTTTAGCAGCGGACCAGCGTGAGTGGCAGCGCAAGGCCGCCCTCTAGGCATGGAGATACACGATGCTGAAAGCCACCATTCTCGTCGGTGCTCTTCTCGCTAGCCCCGTTGCTTTCGCGCAGAAACCAGTCGTCTACCCAGCGCACGGACAGAGCGCGCAACGGCAGGCGCAGGACGACGGCGCCTGCTACGTGTGGGCCAAGAACAATACAGGCGTTGATCCGGCGGTTGTCGCAGGCGCACCACCACCCGTGGTGGGTCCCACCGGCGCACGCGTCAGAGGCGCTGCGAGGGGGGCCGCGGCGGGCGCAATCATTGGCGACGTTAACCACCACGATCCCGGGCATGGCGCCGCAGTTGGCGCCACTGCCGGTGCACTCGTCGGCGGTGTCCGCAGCCGTCAGCTGCATGCTGCACAGGCACAGTATGCACAGGCGAGCCAGCAATCCACGCTGAATCTCTACTGGCGCGCGTACAGCGCGTGCATGCAAGGTAAAGGCTATTCGGTGCAATGACCGTGTGAAGCACAACCGCAGACAATTTCGTAACGGAGATACTCATGTCGCTCTCGTGTTCGTGGCGTACATTAGGCGCCGCCGCAGCCGCTCTTGCGCTTGGCTCAATGGCCGTCGCACAGCCCGGATTTTCACAAAGCAATCAGACCGACGATGCGGCCATCGGCGCCGCCGTACTTGCTCGCGTCCAGGCCCAGGTGACATCAATTGACACGGCGACAAACAGCGTCTTTCTGCGTGGTCCGCGTGGCAACGTCGTAGAGGTTGAGGTCAATCCCGAAGTCGCGGACGTGAGCAAGCTCCAGGTCGGTGACGTCATCAACATCGCTTACAAGAACGCAATCCTGATTAGCGCGGACAAGATTGATACAAAAGGCGTGCGAGAGCGAATTGAAACGAGTGTCACGCAACCCGCGTCCGACGGCACGGTGGCGACCGCTCGCCGGGTGGAGGTCGTCGCGACCGTACAGAAGATCGACCGCAGGAACCGGCAGATAACACTACGCGGTCCGCGTGAGACGGCAGTGTTTGACGTGGTCCCGGACGTGTCTCTTGACAACCTCAAGGTGGGCGATTCAGTCCGTGCAGTGATCGTCGTCGCTGCGGCCGCATCCTTGGCTCGTGACGGCAGTGAAGTGAATTAGCTCATAGGTCGTCGACCATTGCCGTTCTTACGGATAAACAGCATCGTGAACAATCGATGCGGCATGCCAAGAACTAGTGCGGCGCTGGGGGCGACCGCGATAGTGCTCGCGTCCGCCTCGACGGCGACCTTCGCCCGAGAGTTCTCGCTCTTCGGCGGGGGCTCAAGAGCCGGGAGCACGAACACGTACACCTGGGCCTTTAACTATCAGGAAGGCCTGGGCCAGTATTTTGCAGCCAGCTTATCCTGGCTCAACGAAGGCCATATCCCTGATCGCCATCGCGACGGACAGCTCCTTCAGGTTTGGGCCCGACCGCCGGTCGGCTCTCCACAATTCATTCTGCAAGCGGGCGTCGGTCCCTACCGCTACTTCGATACGACCACCGCTGACCAGGATGGCAGCTATCCTGATGTCCACGGTTGGGGCGTTGTCTACAGCGTGCGCGCGTCTTATTACGCGTCGAATCGGTGGGTGACGCAACTGCAACTAATCGCATCCACGTCCAGCGCGGACCGGATGCGACGAGTGTGATGCTCGACGTCGGTTACCAGCTCGATGCACCGAACTCTCCCGGCCCTCGGGCATGGGGAACCGGCTCCGCGTCAAAGGTGGTAGCGCCTGTTGACAGCCAGTCAGGAAACGGCTGTGATCGACAAAACGCTTAGATACATGCACTTTGCCTTCTCCCCACGCCGAGCGAGCGTCGTTCTCGCATTGGTTGCAATGGGCAGCATGAGCCGCGCGGCCTATGCGACGGCCGTCGACCTTCCCGGCGCGCTCCCCAACATGTTCGGCGTTGGCGTTGGCTCGACGACAGAATACGCAGGCGGCAAGGACCGCATGATTGGCGTGGTGCCGGGGCTTCGGTATGTGACACCAGGGGGCACTTGCTCGAGTGGTACGGTCCTTACGCGCAGCTCAACGTCGCTGGGGTAGCTGGTTTCCAGTGGGGTCCGGCTATCGCACTGAGACTCGGCCGGCGCAACGTCGATGACCCCGTCATCGCGCAAATCCATGAAGTGCATACGACGGTCGAGGGTGGCGGCTATGTTGGTTATGAATACGACCACGTTGGCAACTTTCCCTACCGGCTGCGCGGCACGTTGACCGTCGTCACCAACGCGGGCGCGGTCTACACAGGCGCCCGCGTTGCGCTCAATGCAAGCGCGTGGGTGCCCGTAGGCGTGCGCGTGTTCGTCGGTGCCGGCGTGGGCGCGACATGGGTAAGTCAGGGCTTCAACGAAACATATTACGGTGTGACACCGGCCGACTCAGCACGCAGCGGGTTACGCGCCTTCCACCCCAACGGCGGCCTGCAGCAGGTCACAAGCTGGGCCGCGGCTGTCTACCAGCTTGATAAAAGCTGGTATGGTGGGGCCATGATTTATTATCAGCGTCTGACGGGCTCCGCCGCTGACAGTCCAATTGTTACGCAACGTGGCAATCGTAATCAAGTGACGTACGGTGTGGGTTTAGCGTACGCATTTCGATGAGCCAGCAATGCGTCCCCCCAAACACGGCAGATCAGTCTAAGAGCGTCGACGCGCGCAAGACGCGGCCTCGTTGCTCGGCTGTTATGCGTATTGATTTCGACGCAAATCGTGGGTCAGGATTCAGTGCAAAATTAACATCTTGGTGATTGATGAGGTCGGCTACCTCTCGTACTCGAACTCTCGAACCGGCATGCCGACTTGCTGTTCGAACTCGTCAGCCGCCGCTATGAGGCACATTCGACCATCATAACGACCAATAAGCCGTTTGAAGGTAAGCACGAACGACGCCGCTCAGAGTAAGGTGGTAGGAGCGCGTGATGCTTGATAGCGAAGTGGGTCAGCGGAGAGCTGCGGGCATCTTCCAGGAAAGGAGCGCGTCGTAGTCGTCGACGGCCTTCGCAGAGGAAGGAGCTGGAATAACCAGAATAACCAGTGGAGGTAACGATAGGGATCGATGCCGCCGGCTTTGTATGTTTCGATCAAGCGATCAAGCTGTAGAGGTTTGCACTTGCGTTTGCACCTGGAACCGTGTCGCTAAAAATGCGCCTTTACAGTCAGGCAATGCACGGCTTCCAGACAACTCGCTGCGACAGCGCAAGGCAGTCATTTGTCTTGGCGATCTGTCGCCGATGTTGGCTGGAACCCCACTGAGTGTGTGCGTTCGTTCCGTTGGACCGCCTTTGCCCCAGGTTCACGCTGAAGCGTAAACCTTTGTCCTGGAGAGCTTGATGTCGCGCACCGGCGAGGCCCCGAACATACGACCGTACTCGCGCGTGAATTGCGGCACGCTCTCGTACCCCACGGCATCGGCAGCAATGCTGGCCGAGGCACCCTCTGACAACATCATCCGTCGCGCTTCGATCAGACGCAATTGCTTCTGGAACTGAAGGGGCGACAGCGTGGTGACGGCACGGAAGTGCTGGTGAAACGTGGATGGACTCATGCCCGCGGCCTCGGCCAGGCGCTCCACCCGCAACTGCTGCGCGTAGTCAGACCGAATGATGGCCACGGCACGGGCGACACGCTGGGCGTTGCCTTCGACTATGCCCAGATTGCGGATCGCGGGGCCATGGCGGCCGGCAAGAAGCCAGAAGTGCATTTCCCGAATCACTTGCCCTTTGAGGACCGGAACCGCCGCAGGACGGTCGAGAAGGCACATCAAGCGTAGTGCGGCGTCGGCAACCTCGGCTTCGGTGGGTTCGACTCGTACCGGGGCGCCAATCTCCGCCCGCGCAATATCCATCTCAAGCGCAAGTGCTTGGATCACGACAGGGTCCAAATCAAGAACCAGGGAGTAATACGGCACTCTCGCGTTGGCCCGTGTGATCTGACTGACCGTGGGCACATCGGCGGTGATGAGCAGGGAGTCGCCCGCGCCGAAATCAAACGTGCGGTTGCCCATCATCACGCGCTTGCTGCCTTGCACGACGAGTGCGACCAACGGGCGCGAGATGGCGTATTGCAGTTCGCTGGGCGTGTCGAAGCGAATTGTCGTGAGCCCCGTGATCGGCGTGCTCGCGATGCCTTGCGCGTCAGCGTGGAAGTCCGCATAGCGGCGGACGGCGGTTAGCAGAGTATCAGCCATGGATGGAAGGATAATTGTGGTCGGGAAGGGGCGCAACCGGTTACCAAGGGGATCAGGCAAAAAGATCCCAGGTTCCGGCAACTGCCACGGATCGTCGGGAACGACACTGATCGCACACCGGACCCCGGCATTCCACCTGTCCTCATCCCACTCGAAACGCACCACGATGCGCACTCAAAACCCGTGTTCTGCTTATGTCGACCGATGGATTCGAAGATTGGGAGATGCCGGTGTTGACGTGATGCTGGCTTCGCCGGGCTTGTCCCTATTCGCCGCACCGTCTTCAACGCGGAAACGGCACGCGCCAGCTCCGCGCCGCTTATTTCCGCCTGGATGACCCCGGCGATTCTGCCCCACCCGTTGCCCGCGTCGACGAAGGCGAAGACGCGCAGCGTGCGGTCCCAGCCACTGCCAGGCAAGCGGACTCGTCATTTCGACGTTCGCGACCACCATCTTCGAGCCGCCACGGGATGTGGAGGCGGAGGAATAGGCAAAACCTCCCGAGGAACCAGCAACCAACGCGTAAGGCACGGCCGGATACTGTTGCTGTCACATCGACACCACTCACAGGAGCCCTATATGTCCACCATTTCGCTTGTCACTGGCGCTAGCCGTGGCCTCGGCCGCAATACCGCGTTGAGCATCGCCAGCCACGGCGGCGATGTGATCGTGACCTACCGCAGCGGCGCAGCCGAAGCCCGCGAGGTCGTCAGCCAGATTGAAGCAACGGGCCGCAAGGCCGTCGCCCTGCAGTTGGACGCTAGCGACGTATCGACGTTCGCGCGCTTCTCCCAGAACGTCGGCGCTGTGCTGAAAGACGTTTGGGAGCGTGATACATTCGACCACCTTGTCAACAACGCCGGCCACGGCGAGATGGCCCCCTTCGCCGAGACGACCGTGGCGCAGTTCGATGCGCTGATCGACGTCCACGTCAAAGGCGTCTTCTTCCTCACCCAGGCGCTGCTGCCCGTGCTCGCTAATGGCGGCCGCATCATCAACCTTTCCTCGGGACTGACACGCGTGACCGCCGCCGGGTTCTCTGCCTATGCAACGGCCAAGGGTGCAGTCGAGATTCTCAGCGTGTGCATGGCTAGGGAACTCGGCAGCCGCGGTATCACCGTCAACACCGTGGCCCCTGGCGCGATCGAAACCGACTTCCTGGGCGGCGCCGTGCGCGATATCCCCGAACTCAACCAGCAGTTTGCCGGCATGACCGCGCTGGGACGGGTGGGCGTGCCGGATGACATCGGTCCGATGATCGCCAGCCTGCTGGGACCGGACAATCGCTGGATCACCGGTCAGCGCATCGAGGTCTCGGGCGGTCAGGCCATCTAAGTCCGCATCGTCCGCTCAGTACTGCAGTCTTATTCGGTGGCCGGGTGCCGCGGCAGTTATGCGGCGCCACCTGCTACCTCTCATTGGAGATTCAGAAAATGCCCAAGATCGTCATCCACGCGCCGGAAGGCAACGGGTGGCCGCCGAACTGACAATCTTTGCGCTGGAGTGTGAGAGCCTGCCTCAGTCGGCCTTCGTGAAAAGCACGGTCTGGATCTACTTCAATACGTACGCCAGCGACGCCGTGTTCATGGCTGAGAAACCGGCTACGGTGAAAATTATTAGCGCACAGATTTACGTTGTCCAGGGCGGCCTCAATGACGAGTCAAAACTGAAGCTTATCCGAGGTGCGACGCAGATCCTTGGGCGCCATGCCGGCAATGCCGCGCGCATGCCGGTCTATCTCGTCATCCACGAAATCCCTGAGACCAATTGGGGCATCTTCGGGGAACTCGGCAATCTGGGCGCATTGCGTGCGTCGGACGCGCATGCGCCTGCCCTCTGATCGAACGCTCGCCCTCACTCCTCGGTTTACACCGACAAAGATGAACATGCGTATTCGCATAGCAGACTTGGCAAGATGGGCGCTGCCATTGCACCGCGCCTTCACGAGATGGGCGTGGAGGTCACTGCCTGGAACCGCTTCCCCGAAAAGGCCGAAGCGAGTGGGCTTCCGATCGCATATACGCTGCACGTACTCTGCGAACGCAGCGACATCATCATCACGTCCTTGTTCGATCGCGATAGCGCCGCGATGGCCGTGTACTGTGGAGACGAGGGGCTGCTTGGTGCGGGTGCCGCGATCTCTTCATCCGCTTCATCGAAATGTGTGCACTGACCGACCGATTGAAGCGGTCCTGACGCCCCAGGTTTTTGTCGGAAAGCAGCTCGTTCGCGGGGCAATCGTCCCGCACGGTCGGCCCGCCTCAGTGAGGCGGACGAGCCCCGCCGCCAAGAAAGGCAAGGCGCCGGTAGCCGACGCAAGCGAGCGCGGCAAGTGCTCGACAGCATCGACGTAAGCAGGTTGACATCGCGATGAATTCGGGCAGGATACGGCTACGCCGCCCGACGTGGTGATCGTCTTTGCCTCGGCTGTCACGGTGGGAGCTATCACGTTGCGCTCGGTTACAGGCCGCAGCTTCAGGCATCTTGAACCGCCCCGACTTTGTCGGAGACCGCCGAGTTTGGCGCTACGCCGCGCGAGCGGAGCGCACCAGATTCCGATTGTAGACTTCCTCTGCTTCCGCAGGCGATACGTACCCGAGCGGGCCGAGCAACCGATGGTGGTTGTACCAGTGAACCCATTCGAGCGTGGCGAGCTCGACGTCTTGGAGCGTAGGCCATGAACGCCGATGCACAACTTCGGCCTTATACAAGCCGTTGATCGTTTCGGCCAGAGCGTTGTCGTACGAGTCGCCGACGGTTCCGACTGATGGCTCAACGCCAACGTCCACCAAACGTTCGGTGTACCGAATGCTGAGATATTGCGACCCGTGATCGCTATGATGAATGAGCCCGGGCGGTGGCTGGCGATCGTGTAACGCCTGGTTCAGCGCGTCCAGCACGAAGTCGGTCTTCATCGATGTCGACACGCGCCAACCGACGATACGGCGCGCAAACACATCGGTCACGAAGGCCACATAGACAAAGCCCGACCATGTCCAGCAATACGTAAAATCCGCGACCCACAGCGCGTTAGGCCGCTCGGCCCGGAACTGACGTTTGACCCGGTCCAGCGGGCACGGCACCGCATCGTCGCGCTGCGTCGTCTTGATCCGGCGCCCACGCCGCACACCTTCGAGGCCCATCACCTTCATTAGGCGCGCAACCGTGCAGCGCGCGACCTTCACGCCATCGCGCAGCAGCTGGCGCCAGACCTTGCGCACACCATACACGCCGAAGTTCTCGTCCCAGACCGCCCGGATCAGGGCCTTCAGTTCAACATCGCGGCGCGCTCGTGCTGGCCATTGCTCCGGATCACTGCGCCGCCCGGCGTGCCGGTAATACGTCGACGGCGCGATCGGCAGCAGGCGGCAGATCGGCTCGATACCGTAGACGTCGCGATGCTCTTCGATGAACGCGATCATGGCTTCGATCGGCGGTCGAGCTCCGCCTGCGCGAAATATGCCGAGGCCTTGCGCAGGATCTCGTTGGCCGTGCGCAATTCACGATTCTCGCGCTCCAGTTCCTTCAGACGCGCCAATTCCGAAGTTGTCGCGCCCGCTCGTTGGCCACGGTCGCGCTCAGCCTGAATGATCCAGTTGCGAAGCGTCTCTCGCGACATTCCCATCTTCGAGGCGATCGAGCGGATCGCCGCCCCCTGCGTTTGATACTCGTGTTGGTGCTCGAACACCATTCGCACCGCTCGCTCACGGACCTCATCCGAATATCGCGTCCCAGTGGGCTTCCGTGCCTTGCCTTCGCTTTCCATGCTTCAAATCTCCCGTTACAGCCAAGATCCGAAGTCTCCTACATTTCCGGGGCGGTTCATCTTGCGGGATTGGCGTCTCGGGTTGCCATAATAACTGGGTGAGAGGGCAAGTGCGCCGCCAGTCCGCCGGAAAACTCAATCCAGAGCTGCATCTGACGTCTCTGCTCGACAGGTCCGCGACATCGGCAATCCGAAGACCACTTTGGCTGGCAATCGGCGCGACCGTGATGAGCGTGCTTGTCGTGGGCATCACGAGCGTTGTGTTGATCGAAGGTCGCCAGGAGGCGATCCATCGGGCAACGCAAAACTCGGCCAACGTCGTCTCCGCCATGGTAGGAGAAGTCGCACGCAATATCCAGGTTTATGACCTGGCGCTGCAGGCGGTGGTCGAGGGCATGCAGGATCCCGCTGTCGCGGCACTTACACCCGAGATGCGTCGCAAAGTCCTGTTCGATCGATCCACGATTGCCGGCTACATCAGCGGCATATACGCGCTCGACGCATTCGGCGCCGTTTCCGAGGAGCCCGGCGGCACGACGATTCGCGCCAACTTCGCCGACCGCGACTATTTCATCGTCCATCGCAACCGGCCTGACGCTGGACTGTACGTGTCTGCGCCATTCCGATCGCGCTTGAGGAATGGCAACGTATCGATCGCCCTGAGCCGTCGCATTACGGCCGAACGCGACCGGCGCTTCGCGGGCGTTGCGATGCTTGCCATCGACCTCAAGTACTTCCAGCAGATGGTGGACAAGTTAAAAGTCGGACCTCACGGCTCGGCGTTCGTGATTCAGACGGACGGTACGTTGCTGGCGAGGAACCCGGCGCTGCCCGAGGGCCTGTTGCCACCGACGCTGAATTCGCCAAGCCTCGCGACCATGCTGACGTCCAAGAGCGGGTCCTACGTCGCCGCCTCTCCGATGGACGGGGTCGAGCGCGTCTACACGTTCGCTCGCGTGCGTGGAAGCAATCTGATCGTCTCGATGTCGCCGTCGCTGCAAGACGTGACCGCCGAATGGAAACGGCGTTCGCTGATCGTGGCGGCCCTGGTTCTGATCGTCACAGGCTGCTTTACCTTCGCCGTCTGGTTGCTCTTTCTGGCGTTACGGCAACGTGACGCCGCGCAGGCGAAACTGTTGCACATCGCAGGAACCGACGCGCTCACCGGCCTGGCCAACCGCAGGACGCTGGACGCCGCGCTCGAAGAGCTGTGGGCATTGGCAACCCGGAACCGCTTGACGGTCGCGCTGTACTTCATCGACGCGGACAACTTCAAGGCGTACAACGACCAGCATGGTCACGACGCAGGCGATCGGGCGCTTCAGCTGATCGCCGAGTGTCTCGCGCGCTATGCACGCCGCGGCAGCGACCTCGCTGCGCGCTATGGCGGGGAGGAATTTGTCCTGGCGCTCGCCGATACGGACGCTCAGCATGCAGCAGGCGTAGCCGAATCGATCCGCAGCGACGTCGAGTCCGAATCATTGAAGCGCGCGAGCGGATCGGGCCCCGTCGGTTTGCGGGCGCCGATGACCGTGAGCATTGGGTATGTCGTATGCGATTTTCCGCCCGGCGCAGAGCTCGTCGAGCTGGTCGACCTTGCTGACGCGCTTCGATTGGCCGACGAAGCGCTCTATGCATCTAAACGTGCAGGCCGCAACCGCGTAAGCGTCGCAGATCCCGGCCTTGCGCTCAGGGCCATGCCGCACGCTGATGCGGTCTAAGTCGGTCGCCGACGCTGAAAACAAGCGAAGTCCGATCAGAGAAGGCCGCAAGTGTTCGGTGTGCCCCCTGCATCATGGGATCTTTGCCGCCTCGCCGGGAGCAAGGTGATCGATTAGTCTAAGCAGGCACCGCAAAGGATCTCCTTTCCTGTGAAAAGCGTCGATTTCCGCTTCCTTGCCGCGCTCGATGACTTCGGTCTCATCCAGCGAGGTATACGCGATGATCGGTGTGGTTGCGAAACGGCGTGATCCGCGCATCGCTAATGCCACGCCAAATCCGTCGCAAGCCGGCATTTCGATGTCGAGTATGACAACATGCGGCGTCCAGGCAGGCGGCGTCATGAGGGCAGAAGTCCCGCCATCGGCGACGATTGTTCGGATTCCCTCAGTTGCGAGCGCAGCAGCGAGCGCTTCGGCGCCCGCGATGTCATCATCGACGATGAGGACCGCCACGGGTGGGGTAACACCTGCAAATGGGCCAGGATTCCAGATTTTTAAAAGCGGAGCGGGCGCGCCAGGCATTGTCGGTAACTAAAGAGACCGTCGTCTCTAGCAAGCAGCAATGCCTATTCCTTACTTTCGTCCACCCACTGCCCTGACTTGCCGGAAAGGGCCGATACCACAAGTTCTGCATCTTGCCGGGCGTCATCCTCAGTTGGAAACGCTTCCGGCGATTGTCTCAGTACGACGGGTTCACCGCCGCTTGCTCCGTGCAACACCGCAGCCCAAACCCAGCCGCCGGATTGCCTTTCAACCTTGATCTCGATGGATTCCGGCATTGAAGGCCTCCTATCTATCTCACTATAGATGACGGAAGCGCGGTGCCACAGCCGGCATAGGCCGCCCTCTCCCCGGCTCTAATCCTCAGAACTCGCATTAGAAGGATTAGCTTTAATGCCAGTACTACCGGCCTCATCTACTCCTTCCCTTGACGGGAGTCGAGCCTATCAGATAACCGATGCCCTGCGACATGCTGGAAAGCTGCGCGGCCACGTGCGAATCGGAGGACCGCAGGCCGATGACGGTGAGCGCAAGCGTGAACGATGCGCCTTGGGCGAACCCGAGGAGCAAGGTCCATCCCCACATCGTCGATAAGGGCGCAAAGAAGCAACCCATCAGGGACACCCCCGTCAGTAGGAGCGCGGTTACATTAATCGCACGCTGATCTGGCAAGCGCGCGACAAGAAGCGGCAACAGCAGCGACGCGACGGCCTGCGCGATTACGCTCAGCGAGAGGAGCAGTCCTGCGTCGACTGCGCTGATGCCTCGCATGCGCAACACAGTCGGCAGCCAGCCAAATACGATATACGCGAGCGACGATTGCGATCCCATGAACAGCGTGACCTTCCACGCAAGCGAATCTTTCCATAATCCGCGTACGAGCACGTGTCTGCGTCCGAGGTGAGCGTCTTTGGGCGGCAGGTGGACGCGCCAGACGAGTGCCGCAAGCATGATTGGCAGCACCCACAGTGCGAGCGCCAAGGCCCACGCATTGCCCGTTGCATTGTCGGTGAGCCGCTCGATCGCATGAAGAGCGGGCACTGTCACGGCGGCTGCGGCCGCCGCGCCGGCGGCCATCGCTGCGCTGTAGACGCCGGTCATCAGCGCGACGCGATGCGGGAAGTCGCGTTTAACCACGCCCGGCATCAGCACGTTCATCAAAGCAATTGCAAAGCACGCGATTACCTGGCCTGCATACAACGCCTGCCACGTTGGTATGGCCCGCATTGCAGTGCCCGTTGCAAGCAGTACGAGCAACGCGAACAGCGCGCGCTCGCTTCAACGTATGTTCGGCCGCCGTCGGAGCGACACGTCTGCGATGCACTTCTAAGGTTCCGCAACTCGTCAAGCGCTTCGGGCGCGAGCTAAAAGCGCCAATGTTCTGCGCCACGCATGATCGCGAGATCGACTGGCTCTTGCCGGGACTGGAACCTCTGGGCAGGTACTTCGAGGTGCCGATGCTCTCGGTCGTCTGCTTTCGCGGCGAGAAACTCTACAACGAGCATATTTACTGGGATCAGGGCTTCCGTGCTCGTACAAATTGGCGTGCTCGATCCGACCGGTCTTCCCGTCGCTGGCGTTCAGACAGCCAAGAAGATGATCGATGAATTTTTGCCGACCAATACGCTGATGCGACATTGGAAATCGAGCGAAGGCAATCCGGTCTGACGAGACTTCGGATCTCGCCGGGGTAGCCCCTTGATTCTCAGGACAGCTGGGATGAGAGTACATGACAAAAGATCAAGACTTGCGTAGCCGTCTGGTAGTCGGCGCGAAGCGGGATGATCGCCGGGAATACGATCCCCAAGCCTGCCAGGAACTGGTCCAATTGTGCATGACGTCCGCGTTTCCGCGTTTCGATAGCGCGTGCGGCGATGGATACGGCTTGAATCCGAATGTGTTGCGCGAATGGTCACGCGCTATCGCGCTATCAGAAGACACATCCGGCGCAGAATTGGTATTGGCGCAGAGGGAACTGAGGGCAGCAGACAGGGCATCGCTTGATGCCGCGCCGCGGCCTTGCGGACTCACGCGCCCGACGTGCCATCACCATTTGTACCGGTCGTTCACGGTGCTGTGACGGTTGAACGAGCGGTGACCGCCGGGGTCCAAATGTCCAAATGCTCGCTTCGGTGACGGGCCAGCTCACAGACTCTTCGAGCGTTTATCTCGTTCAAGCGCGCAGCGGCTCGCTTCAACGACACTCAAGGTGAGTTAGCCAGCCGCTTACACAAAGCACACCGGTCTACAAGCAAAACGCAAGGTAGCCTGTTAGATGTGCCAGATGTGCCGACAACGACGGGCTTTGCATCGACGTCTAATCCAAGGTCGCGGCCGTCGGGCTTAGGAGTCGCCGTTGAGAAATGGAAGATGCCGCACTACTATCAGAAGGCGGCAGCGGCGACTTGTCGGCACAAGAGACCATCAAGGCGCGTGAGTGCGTCAAGCGGCCTGTGCATGACCGCGTAGCTTCGCGCGATCGCAAGATCGGTCATCGTCACGGGACTGTGCTCAAGGTGACACTCGGCTCGCTCGCTCAGTCTCAAGATCGCCATACATAGACTGGTGCGAAGCGGATCTGAAAGCGATTCCGCTTGTTTTGAGAGCTCTCGACTTGCCATCAGCATGCTTTGACAAGCATCGAACAACTCCCCGCGCCCGACAGTGTCGACATCCACCGCGACGCCTAAAGCACTGCGCAACGTCGCAAGCGCGAGGCCCGGGCGCTGATTAACAGCAAGGTAGCGCGCCAACTGCGTAGCGGCTTGCGACCGACCCGCATTTCCAAACCTGCTCGCAATTAGCTCAGCGAGGTCGGCGATCCCGCGCGCAAACCTTCCGTCGGTATGTGCATCATTTTCGCCCGAACGTATAGTCAGCATGCGGACCAAGATCTCTAGGTCGTCAACGACGATTGGCTTATAGTCTTCCGCAAATTGTCCGTCCATAACATCTCGTTGCATACCGCAGTTGTCCATGTGCCTGATGATGAGCCCGTCGAGATGGGAGCAGCAGGTCGCTTGTCGCCGACCCCATAGAACGCTCACAGCAATTATTGTGCGTAGTATGCAACAGCGGTAGGCTTTCCTGCCCGCGGCGCCAACGATGCGTCACGGCGGAGCCTACAAACCTACAAACAGCAGTCTTCTCCAGGAACCGCCTGGAGTGACAAGTGACGAGTGAGCGAGACATCGAGAAACACGCGGTGACGCCGTGGGCGCCGTCGCCGTCTGCGGCATGGACGGCTCAGCGAGAATCGTCTCGTATCAGAGGAACAGTGAGCACTTCTTGCGCGTTGCTCGCCCGGGAAGTGTCGCCGGGGACCGCCTTCGCTCAGATAACACAGGGCATCCGCTTCCGCTAGCTTGGCTGATGAGAGCTGGCTTGGCACGCGGGCATCGGTTTTGAATGCAGTCACCACAAACGCGTCTGCACCGGAAGGTGCCCTGATGACAGGTCATGTAGGACGTTTGCCCCCCGTCTGTCACACGCCGAGACGCCGTCCAATCAGTCGTTCTCTCCGTCAAGGTTCTTGCTTGAGGAATTCGACCCCTCTGTATCAGGTTTGCGCGACTGGTCTTTCCCCGAGTCGGTTGTTGTCACGTTCAGTTGATCGAGCACCTTATCAATTTTTGCCTTGTCACCGCCGTCAAGCGCGTCTTGCGCGCCGTTATCCCTGATTTGTTCGGCCGTTGGGTGAGGCGCCTTTCCTTCGTTACGTCGCTCTTCATCGGAGGGCGCATTCGTTTTGCCAAGCTCGGTCATTCTTGCTCCTGTAAAGGTCATCCCGTGATTGCCATGAGGATGTCGGCATACCACGCGCTGTTCAGCCCCAGCGATTCGTCGACTGCCAAGTCCCGTCCGCCCATGTCGATCGTCGACGAGTGAATGCCAAGGAGCTTCCATGGGAGTGCGTACTTGCTACTCGCCGTTGCCGCGATCGCATCACTCGTCACGACCGGCGCGCCGCTGGTGCCTCGATGCGTGCGAGCATCGGTAAGAAAGCAGCCTTTGCCCTGAAAACGTAGGCCGAAGGCCGATGCGATGACGCCTTGCCTGACCACGGGCAGGTGATGCAGTGAATCATGAAAGCCGAGCGGGAAGCCAACAATCAAAACCGAAGAGCCGATCGTCATCACCTCTTGTCCCTTCGGCAAATGCTCTGGCCCAAACGCCTCGAAGACCGCGGTGCGCGGCAGCTGCCCCTTGACCAACTCTACCACCGCAACGTCGACCTGACCGCCCCCATCCCCACCCTCCCGCCAGAGGCTTAGCCCTTCTGCATAAAGCGGGAGCGAGTACCACGTCGAAGCCCCAAGGTTGCCGCTGTCAATGTGAAGTTCGATCTCGAGCCGGTCTGGACAATGTTCGCTCGCCGCATCGTAGACTACGTGCCGGCTTGTTACTAGAAATAGCCGCTCTTCACGCCTGAAAAAGAAGCCGCTGGCGTTCGTTAGATGGCGTTCATTCGCGAATGTTCTCACGCGAGCGGCGGCAAGCAATAGGCTGTCCACGGTGGGCTGATGGACCGTCGTGCCTACTGTTGCGAACGGTTCTCTCGCTGAGCGGCTGGCCAGCTTTGCCATTGACGCGAGAAGCGCCTCACCTTGCGGCGTTGCGCGCGCCGATAGTAGAAAATCCTCAACCGATGCATCGGTCGGCTCTCCACCGGAGCTGACGCTCGGCACGTGGCGGACGACGGGTACGCCGTCGCGACCGCAGTGCATAAGCCACCTGTCCCCATTTGCACTGACGTACAGTTCGGTCACGTCGTTATCCATTAGAAATTTAGAAAAATCGGATCGCACGGTGGTCCCGACAGCGATCGCAAGCTATTACTTGGAAGGACTGACGGCGATCTATTCAGTATCAGATTCTTCGGCGTGGATGTCTGGCGGACCGATGAGAAGGTCGATTGCTGCCTGCCCGGCACACTCGGCTATGAGATAAGACCAGCGCCGCGTGAATGGGCCGTTGCGAAGCGGGATATGACGTCCAGACGCGCCAAGTACGCTAAGATTGCTGCCTCCGATTATCTGGAAGCTGACGTCGTAAAGGTCTTCCGACGAGGCTACCAAGGTGACGTGTATTTCAAACCCGCGATAAGGAATGGTACGAAACATCAGGCGTTCCTCAAGGTGGACCGGTGCCTCGATCAGAATGGGGTGATAGGCAACTGCAGAGTTACCTCATCCTGAGGATACCCTTCGAACGAAGTCGTCTATCCATTCACGGGCCCACGTCCGCGCGTACACGATCGCATCGTCGCGTTTATCGAAGCCCGCCAAGTCACCACTCATGATGATTTGAGCCTCTTGTCCGTCAATGGCGGGCGTCGTGATTTTCGCATGGGCCATATACTCGCCGTCCGCCCTACGCGGCGTCGGGTCGATGCCGAAACTGGTCCCGATCAGGCCCATCTCATTCTCCGCTAGATCTACCTGCCGCCACGCGCATGCAGTGGCTCACCGATCATTACGTTCCAGCATCGATTGGTCCCGACTGGCCGGCAGGATAGCGAAACAGCGCCGGTTTCGCTTTGCGATTGGGGGGTGGCCTGCGCCGGCCACGAATGAACGCCGCCGGCGACGACGTCTTGCGTGAGGTATCGGCACGGCTCAAATCAAGCCTGACGCCTGTCGAAGCCGTCACACGCTACGCGGGTGACGAATTTGTCCTACTGCTGCTGGCTGAGGGACGAGATGAATGTCTACTGCAGGCGAATAAGCTCGCGGCGACCGTGCGGCAACCGATCAAGGTCCGAGAAAGTACTGTCTCGCCGCGAGCCAGCGTTGGCGTCGCCTTTTTCCCTGACCATGGGAACGACGCTGCGGAGCTGTTGCGTGCCGCCGATTCAGCAATGTATCGTTCAAAGTCGATCCGCGGTGGATCCGTACAGGTGTTCGATCCGGCCTTGGCAGCGCTGGAGATTGCACGCACAGCCATGGCTAGAGCACTAAAAACGGCCATAAGCCGTCGTGAGCTGTTTGTGCTGTACCAGCCTAAGGTATCGCTTCGCACCCGGAAGGTTCAAGGGTTCGAAGCGCTGCTTCGATGGCAAACCGCCGACCTCGGCGTCGTTGGTCCTACGCAGTTCATACCGCTTGCAGAGAGTACTGGCCTGATCGTGGAAATTGGCGAGTGGGTGCTGGAACAGGCGTGCACTCAGGCCGCTGAATGGGCGAAGCTCTCACCCGACGTCGTCGTAGCCGTTAACGTCTCGCCCGTGCAATTCGAGCGAGCCGACGTACCGGCAATCGTTGCCCGCACGCTTAAGCGGGCGTGTGTCGACCCGCGCAATATCGAACTGGAGATCACCGAGAGCACGTTCATGGCGCCTGCGGCGCTGCCTTCGTTGCATGCGCTTCGCCGCATCGGCGTGTCGATCGCGATCGATGACTTCGGCACGGGTTTCTCGAGCCTTGAGTACGTGCGTAGCTTCATGGCTGACCGGCTGAAACTGGACATGTCGTTCGTGCGCGGCATCGGTTGCTCGCGCGCCGACGAGGTCATAGTCAAGGCGGTGATTGCGATGAGGCAGGCGCTCCACATCCGTGTCGTTGCTGAGGGCGTCGAGACGGCCGATCAAATCGACTATCTGGTGAACAACGGCTGCGACGAAGTGCAAGGTTATTGGTTCGGGCGCCCAATGCCGTCCGAGGTAGCAGGTTCCTTGCTCACGCAACCACAACAGACGGGCGTTGCTACGCCGTGCGACACAGCTCTCGAGCGTAGCACTGGGTAGGTGTCTATTTCCACCTTCGCGCCTAAGCGCCCGACTGTTCTCGTCTCGAGAAATTGGGGGAACGGTTCGATGCTGGTCCCGGTATCAGATCAGACGAGGCACTTTCGAACGCAGCCTGGCGATTCCTGTAGGAGACTTCGGATCTTGGCTGTAACGGAAGTTTTGAAGCATGAAAGCGAAGGCAACGAAGCCGGCAAGATGCATCGATTAGGTACTGATTGTCTGTAGGCGGCCTTCGTTCTGCTTCGTCCTCTACCGAAGGCCTGTCGTCACTACAGTTCGGGACTCTTCAAATCGCCGTTCACAATCATGTCGCCGCGGAAATGCGCAGCGCTGATCGCATCGGCCATGCTGCCGAACGGGCCAATCTGCTCAGCGCCTTCAAACGGATACAGCAACTTACCGTCAGTTGTTCGCACGACTTTTAGGGTGCCATAATACCCACTTGCGCTATTGCCGCGATACGACGCGTAGATCACAAAATCGTCCTCTGTGGCACCGGGTGTGGGAACGACGCTTTTTGTAGGAAACAAAGCTAGTTTTGGGCGCTTGCCCCTAATATGTGCCATTTCGTCGTAGTCCTACGTAATCGTGACTGCGTTTTCGCCACTGCTCGATCGAGAGCAGGCCAACTGCCTTACCCTTTGAACGGATCGAACCCGTAAGAAGTGCGCAAGAACTGTGCCGCACAAAAGTTTTGATCGCATTTGAGCGTCTCACGCTGACCGACCTGGTCAGCGATTCCCATTTGGAGCACTGCTGGAAATTTGACGGCTTGCGGAAAGGTAGCACCGATGGTTCGAAGCGATGTTGAACTGCAGGCAGAGGGGTCCGCTGGCCCGATATGCAAATATGTGGTCGAGAAAGAGCATACTTAAGTCTGGCTTCGCGCGAAACTGAACCGATGCTTTGCCCGCAGGTCATGGGTCACTTTTTCACTTGCGTCGGTTGTGAGATGGCAGTATGAGCGTCGACCTCGAGTTGGCCCTTCGGACGGCGATCAACGTACTGAGGGACGCGGCAGAAAGTAAGCGCCTACCGAATGGATTGCAATTGACCGTGGAGAAGGCAGAAATCCATTGGCGTTCTGCCGCGGTGCTCGAAAACACCCTGAACGGTCGAGCGAAGGTGCCTAGGAAGCCGTGAGCGACACTGAACTGCTCGGTGGTCGGGGCCCTGACCGGGTTGCCTGTCGCACGGTCACACGCCCCGGCGATGCGGATGGTGGACAAACGCCGATGACTCGTTGGCGCGCCTCGCGCGAGATCGACCGGTGGCGCATCATCAAGAGACGTCCGGCGGGACAAGTGTGGGACGGGCTCCGTCAGCCCGCTCTTTAGTTTTATCGCCCAAAAGCGGCCATTTGAATCTCGCGGCCCGGGAGCGGACAGTCGTCAGCGCGTGGTTCCGACCACAAGAAACGGCTTGGACATATACGGCAAGGGTTAGCCGCTCAACGTAGCTCGATGCGACCGTGAACGCGAGGTGCCACAAAGTTCCACTTCTTTCTGGAACCGCCGATAAGTATTGGCGACGAAGAGAGCTCCCAGGGGCGACGAGATTAGGTTGCCCGCAACGCAGCAAGCTTCTGCAAACATCGTTCGTTGCCTCGGTTGCAGCGAGTCGACGGCTGCCGCTGGCCAATTTTGGAGCGCATGTTATGCCGATCCCTCGAATCATCGATTCGATTTCGCTGCTGGTGTGGACGGTTGACAGCACCGGTAAACTCACTTACATAAATCGATGGGCACGGCTCTATAGTGGCCTAGGGCTTACCGAGGCGGGCTCGTGGTACCAGTTGTTGGCGTTGGACGACGTGGCGGCGGTCGAGTCCGCTTTGTTCACACTCAGCCGCGACCGGCTTGGACTAGACGTCCACGCGCGTTTGCGCCGGCACGATGGCGAATTACGGTGGCATTGCCTGCACTTGCAGTTGGCCGATGGTGCCGAAGGGACGAATGCAACGGTTTCAGTCGTTGCTGTTGACGTCCACGAGTGCAAACTGGCGTGGCAACTCTACGAACAAAGCGAAGCGCGGTTGCTGTCGGCTTTTGAGGCGGCCCAGATCGGCGCATGGGAATGGGACCTTGGAACGGGCACAGCCCGCGTAACGCCTGTCGTCTGCCGCCTGTACAACATTGAGGAGGCGGAGCGGACAGTGCCGCTCAGTCTGCTATGGCAAAAGGTGCGTTCGGATGACCGTGAACGATTCTCGGACGAGGTCACTGCCGGGATCGCACGAGGCGCCCCCTTCGAAGTGGACTTCCCGATTTCCACCGATAGTGGCGCGACGAGGTGGTTACGGATGCGTGCTCACGCTCAAGCGCAATCGGAGTCCGCTGGTTCGCTGGTCTTTGGGGTAACCTTCGACATTTCGACCGTCCGCGCGGCGGAGGCAAGCGTTCGTCAAAGCGAGCGGCGCTACCGTGAGTTGGCGCGAGCGGCCGGTGCGCTGGTTTGGTCCGCCGACGCCAACGGAGAAATGCAGCCCATCGAGGGCGAGTGGGAATCTTTCACTGGCTTACCGACCGACCGCCTTGTTGGGCACGGATGGATGGACCTTGTGCATCCTGCGGACCGCGATAGTCTCAGCAAGACATGGCGACAGGCGCTGCGTGAGCTCGGACCGCGCGACACCACTTTCCGGATGCGCAGGCAGGATGGCGCATATCGGACGATGTACGCGAGGGCTGTGCCGTTATGCGATGAACGCGGCGGGCTGCACGAATGGTTCGGCACGACCATTGATGTTACCGAGCGGCGCCGAGCTCAAGCGATCAGCGACGCGCGCAACATTCGGCTGGCGGTGGCGACCAAGGCTGCAAGCATAACGATCGTCACGCTCGATCTCGGAAGTTATGTCCTTTCCATCGAAGCGCCAAGCCGAGGTGGGTCCATGGCAAGTCCGACGTCGAACACGGAAATGTCCTACGCCGACGCGATGGCCCACGTTCGCGCGGAAGATCGACCGGTGCTCGAACAAGCGATTACGCGGCTGACGGCGAACCAGGAGGATTCCGTCAGCTTCGAAGTGCGCGTGCTTGTTTCCGGAGAGGAGCACTGGATGAACGGGAGCGCTGCGCTTCAACGGGGACAGGACGGTAGCGCTGATGTCATCGTTGCCAGCGTGTCCGACACAAGTGCGCGAAAACGCATGGAACTCGCCCTGCTTGACGCAGATCGGCGTAAAGACGAATTTCTGGCCATGCTTGCCCATGAACTGCGGAACCCTCTCGCTCCACTTAGGACCGTAGTAACGCTACTTGGCCGCGGTTCATCCGCAGGCGATCCGCAAGAACTGATAGCGACCATGGATCGGCAGATCAGCCACTTGACCAGGCTCGTTGACGACCTCCTTGAGGTTTCGCGCATCACCCAAGGTCGTATTGTTTTGAAACGCGAACCAATCTTGATCGGCACAGTCGTCTATGGCGCCGTGGAATCGGTCGCGCCCCAAGTGCAAGAGCAAAAGCAGACTTTGACCGTCGATGTTCCTAGAGACACCGTCTGGGTCTGCGGAGATGCGACCCGTATGGCGCAAATCCTCGTCAATATCTTAAACAATGCTTGCAAATACACGCCGGAAGGAGGACGCATTGAGATCCACGCGTCGGCGGACCAGGAATTCGTCAGTGTCGTAATCGCGGACACTGGCGCGGGGATCTCGCCCGACCTGCTTCCCAGGATCTTCGACCTGTTTTCGCAGGGCGAGCGCACCCTTGATCGAGCAAAGGGCGGCCTGGGCATCGGCCTATCCTTGGTGCGCAAGCTAGTCAAAATGCACGAGGGCTCCATTCATATCGAAAGCGCCGGACCAGGAAGGGGCACTACCGTCACGCTACGTTTCCCACGAATGAGCCCGCAGGTGCAGCCGTCACACGCCACTGAAACACGAGACGCATCTGCGCACCGACCGGTCTCCCTTCGTATTCTGATTGTGGACGACAACCGGGACGCGGCGGATTCGCTCTCGCTGGTTTGCGAGGCGGAGGGTCACTTGAGCTGCGTATGCTATGCATCCACTGAAGCGTTGGAGCGATCGTCGACCTTTAACGCCGACGTGGCTTTGCTTGATATTGGTCTGCCCGAAATGGACGGTTATGAATTGGCGGGGCGTCTTCGCGGCAAAGGGCAGAAGACACCCGTTTTGATTGCGATCACCGGCTACGGCCAGGCCGAAGACCGTTTGAAAGCGCAGACGGCAGGGTTCGATCATCACTTCGTCAAGCCAGTCGACATTAACGCCCTACTCCTCCTGCTACAAAGATGTAATCCAAGAATGACGGAGTAGAAGCGCGCGTGGCTAGCGATCAGCCGATTCAGCGAACGCCTGCGCGGACCGTCGGTGATGCGGCTTGTGTTGGGAATACAAAGTCGCCTGCTTTGTTACCGCCGAGCTGGCTTGCGATGGGCGACGACTTCCATACTTGTCGAACGTGCCACCTGCGAGGGCGGACGACTCTACTCTCCCCGGCGGTCATAACACGGAAGTCTCTGTAGCGGCGTCGCCCAGGACGCGCGACCTAACGGGCTCCTCGTTGCGACTAATGAACGCGCCCAGCATCGCATCGGGACCGAGGCGGAACAAACAAAGGAGCTGCGACGATGACGCGAGCTTCGCAAGCTGCGCCGGCGACAGTCGCGCCAACGCGTCGGCCACCTGCGTCGACAGGCCTAACTGCACTGCGGCCTCCCGGCTTGAGGCTAGGACACGCTGTGCGAACTGCAGATACGACAAGTTCAGTTCACGGATCGCCATCAAGTCGTTACTTGCGTGCTTCATCGCTACGGCGTCTACAGTCATTGTGAAGATTGTTAGAGTGCGTAAGCAGTGCAAAGTGCGAAAAAAAAGCAGGAGCCCAACGCCTCCACCGAGACACATCTTTTCAACAATTAAGGGGCTCTCCTCCTATCGCGTTCGATTAGTGGAGAGGCACCGGATCTGGAAAGCCGCAGGCGGTTGCCGCAAGCGACCGGCTCAAACTGGGTTCGCCTTCACGAAGTTCTTAAAGAGGTCATACGATGCGCGCTTCGTCACGCCATCGCCGGCGATGAGACCGTAGTTGTCGTCGATGACCGCGTACATCATGATCGATTCGATGTTGTACTTGTCCTTCAGCGAGCGGTACTCGGCCAGCGCCTTCGGAATGTACGCGTTCTTCTGGTCCATCGTGTCCTTCTGCGCGTTCCAGCCCCACTCCGTCAACCAGATCGGCACACCGAACGAATCCTTCAGCGCCTGAAGCACGTCGTAGCACTTGCTGTTCTGCCAGCCGCACAGCATGTCGCCCGAGCTCTCATACCAGTGATAGCAGGTGAAGTCCCAGCGAAGCGATGCTGCGCCGCTCACGCCGTTGGTCGTGCCGTTCGGCGACACGCCGTTCCACAGCATCTGCAGCGCGCGGTAGGACAGCGGAATACCAGTGCCCACGCCGCACTTGATCGACGGGTCGATCGCGCGCACGCCGTCGATCATGCCGCGAAGTACGCCGCGCAGCGACGGCCACGCCGAGGCGCTCCAGTTTGCTGCGCTGCTGCCGTCGCCGCTGATCTTCAGCGGAACGTCGAGTTCGTTGCCGCACTCGATGTGCGACACAAGGCCCTTGAGCTGCGTCGTGACGCCCGTCGCGAGGTTGTAGCCAAGCGTGTAGGCCGACGCTTCGCTGAGCGACGTGTTCCAGCCGCATGAAAGCGGGTTCAGCACCGGGAGAATCGACACGCCGCTGCCCTTGAACGCGCCGGTTAGCGCAGCCGCGACCGTCTTCGCCATGCCTGCATCGGCGACGTCCGCGCGATAGTTGGTCACGCCGAGATCCTTGAGGATCGCGAGCTGCGCGGCCGCCGACATCGTCTTGTAGATGCCCGAGCCGTAAGCGAGGTGGCCGTTGATGCCGTAGAACTTCGAATTGGACGTGACCGCTGCCGCCGCCGACGCCACGCCGCGCGGGTCCGTGGTGCCGACGTTCTGCCACGGGCTGCCGTTCTTGAACCACGTACCGGCGGAGTTCTTGGCGTAGATCGCGCCGTTGTAATAGAGGATCGTGGTGAGCGCGGCAGGCGAACCGGTCGCGACGCCGGCGCCGTTGCGATTCACGCGGCCGCCGACGAGCGTCCACACGGCGCCTGCGCTGTCCGTAATGGATGCGGCCGGGGGAATGACGGTTCCGCTCGCCGAGGCGCTCTTGGCGACGGCCTGAGCGTTCACGACGCTATCGGCAGACATGGTTTCGCTGCCGCCGCCGCATGCGGCCAAAGCGGCACTGCCTGCGCCTGCCATTATCAGAGACAGGAAGCTTCTACGCGAGGCTTTGGCGCCGCTCAAGGGAGCTATCGCGTCAAGGTAAGAAGTACGAACGGAAAGGGTCGGCAACGGCTTGAACATGGCAATAAATTCGGCATCCGGTGAGGAAACCGAAGTATATTGGTCATATAACCCGTTGAACGTTTCTAAATGTAACATCTAATAAATAGTAACGAGCTTTCTTATGATTTATAGAAAGGAGAATGAAGTACTCCTTCGCGCTTCGATATAGCAAAGTTTCTCGGAGATTTCGTTGCGGCCTCATAGCGATGAGGTCATTAATAGTCACTCCATCAGGTACAGAGCTACAACTAAGCAAAATCTACCGGAATATCAGACGATTCACGACTTGGACCTGAGGGAACGTTGCTTACCGACTTGCATCGCGCAGAGCAATGTACAGAGTCCTTAGAAGGTAATTTTTGCGCGATGGTTGCGGGAGCATGATGCACGCTTCGTCAAGCGCGCTTGGTGGAGTGATCCGCGACGACGCGCGCAGAGCGCGGCCGTGAGCCGAGTGGTGGCCAATGCCTTCCAGGAATCGTCGCGTAGGGATGCGGTGCGCCTGCCTTCCATTGAGAACAGCGTGGCGCCCAAGCCGAGAAAAAGCGGGACCGGGCGATACTCGAGGCGATCGCCGGCGGAGAAGCCGGCGACCTCGGCCGCGTAGAATCGATGAGCTATCAGCGCGGTCGCCGAGGCGGATGGTCGCGTTCGTGACGACGGAAGCCGGAGCGGTTGAAATGCCGCGCGCTTCCGGTAAGTGCGTGTACACGCTTAGGGGTAGAACTGGAAAATGACGAGCGCGGCGAGCATTCACCTTTATCGTTGCTTACTTACCGCGCCAACGCCTATGCTGCTTATGCGTGCCCTCTCTCGTTGCACGCAACCTTTTGCCCGCGCCTGTCCGCGGGCTTCTTCTTGTTGCCGTCGGTTTTCGTGCCGCTTCTCTCTTTGGGGCAAGGCCGCACGAGCATGTGCCCGGGGTGCACGTCCGGAACTGGGCGGTCCATAAACGACGTTTATTGGTCTGTTGCAGCAGGCCTGTGCATGGGGATGACCTGAAAATCATGTATGAAGATAGCTGATCACAGGGGTCTACTCCTCGTCGCCTGTTTTCTCGGCAGACGGTAGGCATTGGCCCGCCGCTGCCCTGAGCGCGGGCTTTTTCTTGTATTCGCCGGATTTCTGCCTAAGCTAATACTGCGTCCCCTGGCGGGACGCATCGTGGATTCAAGGATTCGCCCCGTCCTAGGTCTAGGCGGGGTTTTTTGCCTGCCCCCTCACATTCCCGCGCTCACCCGTGCACTGGCCGCGCTGCGCGAAAGCAAGTCAAATGTCTATGGTGTACAAATCCCTGCAAGTGCGCGTGACGGGCACCGACCTGAATTGCTATGTGCCGGCGCCGCTCGCCGCGCTTGTCTGCGCTCTTCGCGACCAACGCGCTCGTATCACCGCAGCAACTATCGGCGCGGCAGACGTTTCGTCCGTACATAAAAAGGCCGCATTACCGTTAGTCGTCAGCCCAGTTAGCCGGCTCCTCACGGGCTGTCCGACTAAGCACGGGCCTGCTGCGGATTTCCCTCGGCGGCGCTACTCGCTAGGCTGAACCTTCTTGGTTTCATCAACTTCATTCCAGCATGCCTCACAGGGCGGAGATGGGCGGGCAACCCTCATTAATAGTCCGTTGAAGCAGCGAAACATCGACCGGCTTGACGAAGACGCTGTTGAAGCCGCTCGCGACGGACTTTTCGGTCACCTCAGGGCCGCTATAGCCGCTCAGCGCGATTAGAAGGGGGCAAGCTGCACCTAGACGGCTGCGGGCCTGCTTGGCTACATCGAAGCCATCCATATCCGGCAGTCCTATGTCCACAATAGCGACCTGCGATTCGCCTGACGCCATCGCTTCGAGCGCCTCTGAGCCGTTACTGGCGGTCGTGACCCGATACCCAATTTCGTCAAGCATTGCTGCGGTAGCCAACCTGACGTCGTCATTGTCTTCGACGAGCAAGACGTTCAAGGCTTGCGCTGGACTTTGGTTCGCCTGTGGTTCGAGAACCTTTGATCGGACCGCCGACTGATCAGCCAAGGGCAGTTGAACGACGAACTCGCTACCATGCCCCTCACCGCGCGACTGCGCCTGGATCGTTCCGCCATGCAGTTCGACTAATCGTCGCGCCAGATTCAGCCCGATCCCCAGGCCCTTCAGACCGGTCCACCGTCGTATTGACTTGCGAGAATAATTCGATGATGGTTTCAAGGTACTCCGCGGGAATGCCACGGCCATTGTCGGAAACGGTCAGTCGCGCGCGCCGACTACTTTTTGAACATTCCGCTTTCAGGCGGACCTCGATCTCGCCACCGGCATCCGTGTACTTCACCGCATTAGCTAGGAGGTTCGCGACGACCTGCTGCAGTCGGGCGTCGTCGCCAATCAGCGAATAATCGCCTGGCGATATGTTGATGTTCAGCGTATGACGTTTGATCTCGAAGTCGCGCCGCACCGAATAAGCGGCCGTCTCTACCACCATGCGCAAGTCGACGACATCGCGCTTTAACTCGATCGCTCCCCGTGAAACGCGCGAGGCATCGAGCAAGTCGTCGACCAGTCTCGTCAACGTCGTTATTTGCCGATGAACGACTGCGACGATCTCGGGAGGAACGCTTGCATTGGCGTCGCTTCGACGGATCAATTCGAACGCAGAGGCAACCCCAGCCAACGGATTGCGCAGCTCGTGCCCCAGCATCGCCAGGAATTCATCCTTTCTCTCGCTGTCGTCTTTTAGGCGGGCGGCAAGTGCTAGCGCTTCCTCGCTGACCCGACGAAGCTCGGTATTTGCGTTGCTTAGCTGACGGCTGCGTCGGATCAGTTCTGACTCGCTTTCGAGCCACTTGGCCGACTGGACCTTAGACGCCCCGGACGAACGTAGGACATCATTTACGAAATCAGTAACATTCTCGACCCGGTGCAGGATTAAGGCGACCGAACCGTCCGATCGCAAGATCGGTACGTTAATTGGACTCCAGTAGCGCTCTAGGAACCCGCCGTTCCTCGAAAGGTGGTCGGGCACGTCGTACTTCTGCAATGCCATTGCATCGGGTCGACGGTGCTTAACGACGCGGCGGAGTGAGTCTCCCAGTAGTTCAGTCGATCGAGCCGTTGGGTCTGCAGGGTTGTCCGGGAACGCGTCGAAGATGGGAAGCCCTATTAGTGCCGACCGCGCACTCGCCGTTTCGCGCAGATATGCATCATTGACGTCGACGATGGTGAACGCGTCGTCCGCACGCACCAAAAGACAAGGGCTCGGGAAAATCGAAAAAACGGCTTGGTAATCCTCGGCAAGAGGCGGAGGCGTAGGGTCAGTAGCCATAGCGGTGGCTGAATGCAGTGGTCCATGAGATCGCAGAACAAACAAGCCGCACGTTGCATGCCACCTGCGGTATGTAGTCGCGCATGAGCAGATCGTCCGTGTCCGCGTCGGGACGACGAGGACCTTCTCCACCCTGTCGACCCCACTGGTCCAAGTCCAACGACGCGAGCACATCGAAAAAGCTTCGCTTAATCGCGTACGTTTGTCTGTTTGTCAGTCGCCTGGCCTGCTCACTCCAGATGGACGGGTGCGGCGCCGCCTCGGCAGACCGTTGCAGCTTGGCAGGGGCCGCATGCGCACGATCTCGAGAACGCCTACTACACTTGCAAAGGTGCGTTCAAACACCTCCGCCTACCATCTCGGTTTCACAAGGTGGGGCGCCGCACATGAGCCTCACCAAGATCAGCACCGCCGCTGGGTGTCCGGCTTCTTCAATTCGAAGGACGTCTCATCATCCGAGTGGCACATGGGCGCGCAGCGTTTTAAGTTTCAGCGGAACCGAGAGACGAGCAAGCGCTTCAAGAAAATCGACGACAAGCGCGACGCCTACTAGGTCATTCACTGCTCTTGCGAATCGTTCTACGACATCAAGGGGTCGAAAAAAACCGATTTTTGCCTGTGCTCAGTCGTCGAGTGCTGCGATCAATCTTATCGAGGATACGGCGTCAAGAATATTTCGATTAGACATCAGGAAGGGCCGGCGTCTCCGGGTAGAGCGTGTAAGTTGACTGATGGAGGCGCCTGCTGCCTCGCTGTGCGATGTCAGGAACGTTGGCAATCCGCCGACAGCTTGAGGACGCTATTTTGCTGGCGACCTCAACGTCGGCAAAAGGCCGAGAACGCGTCCGCCTCAAAATCTCATGCCGCCGCGTCAACGGCTGTTTAAGGAGGTTCCAGGCGCAGGTTTGCCCGCAGCGGCAGCCGATCATCCCTCGCTTATAATCCAGAACTGACGTTCAATGCGCCGCACCGGAGGTTAAGCTATGAGTCAGACCCGCGGGCGGGATGCGGGGTACCGAGAAAAGGCGGACAGGCGCCAGCCTCATCACCTGTCTCGATCCAATATCCCATCACGAAACCGTACACCCTCTCAGTCGCCTTCCAAAGAGCCCGCTCCGACTGCCTCAATCATCAAGACGCGGTCGTTTCAGCTTTTGGTAAATGCGGTCGGTGCCGAGAATATTGCGTTGGCTCTGGATTCCACTCTATCGCGCGTCGCGGAGCTTATGAAGGGCGAAAGATTCACGCCGGAGACCGCCTTTCCATGGAGTCCACGCTTGGTCTGCCTCATGGGTTTTTCGATGAGCCTTACCCTGCCCTTTCGCCTGATCTCATCGCTCGCTTGAAATCGCCCCTAGAGTTTGTCCGCACGGACGACGACGTGGACGACGACGCCAAGACGCTGACGATGCCGGCACCGGCCGTTTCAGTCGCACAAGAACATCTTTTTGTTGCGGACGGTCCGTCCGAGGATGCACAAATGCCATCTCAGAAAGCGAAGAGCCCGCATAGCGCCGAGAAAACCGGTCCGGCTCAACTCACCAAGCAGTCAACCGGCAAAGCTGCTGCGAAAGCCGCTTCCGGCCGGCGCGCGGCAATCGAAGGAACCTTGCCCCAACAGCTGAGCCTGCGCGATGGCGCCACGCTCGAAAGCATTCGACGCGCGAACCTTCATGTCCTCACCGGGCGCAACGGATCGAAGGCCAAGCTCGGGCTCGTCATGGGTATGACAGGGTCAAACATGGCGCATCGACTGCACGGCAAGAAGCGCATGGACGATGCAGAAGCGAACCGCTTTACCGAGCGGCTTGGTTTGCCAACTGGCTGGTTGGACCGGCCGCGCTCTGAAACGGAAATACCGGAATCCGTCTCCGCTCTGCTCGCGCCCGCGTCACGAACTCGCGCGAGCGCTCCAGAGCAATCGTCCCGCGCTCCCACGTTGGACGCCGGGCCGCCGGACATATCGGGTCCTTCTATTCTGGCGAGCGAGACGCCGACCGCTACCCTGAAGGGTGCGCAGACCCCGGCTGCCGCCAAGACGCCGCCCGGAAGTATAAATGCGGCAGGTGCCTCCCCGACGAACGAGACCGAACAACCCGCCGCGACCGAGGCACATGCGGTTGAAAACGGCGGCGATCGCGTGCCGGCACGTGACCTCGCGAACGCTGAGTTTCCACCAGCTTCGACAACAAGTCTGCAGGGTCTGGACGGCATTTCGCCGATAGCGGAAGCGCTGCTCAAGACGCTGGCGGGCAAAGCGCGCACGGGTAGGCTAGATGAGTTGACGGCGCTTGAGCTACTGCACAAAGCAGTGTTGCTCTGAATCGGTCACGCGTCGGCTTCAAGGCAGCCGCCCATTCGTTGGGTCCGCAACGCATAGCTCAGGCGAGTCTTGTTGCAAGTACCTTAGGCGATAAACGAGGAAGGCCCTGTGATGAATTGTCGCACACGAGCCTGCACGTAGTCCTGTCCGACGAACGCCGCCAGGGTGAAGCGATTGCAAACGAGGTAGTAGCCCATTCCGGACAGCGTGACGTAGAAATTCAGCGCGTCCGCATCGGCCGGGAAGCTCTCCGCCTCTGCTCCGGTGCGTCAAGGTCGCGCGCAACAAGTCGATCACGGGCGGGATTGCCTCGATCAGCTTTGGCGACCGGCCGAGGTACCGCCCTTCATGCAGACTTCCGTTGTGGACGAGATTAAACTACATCGGTTCGCGCTGCAGTAATCCCAGATGGAAAGCGCAAGTAACCTAATTACGTCTGCGGCCCCGTGAGGTAAAGGCTGTCGATGGCGGTCAGTTTCCGCGCTTTTCGGGCGGCGTCGTATATCGGCGTCGCGGCAAAGGGCGAACAATCCAGCTAGCGGAAGCAGTAAATGCGCTGTGAGTGATATGACGACGATGCGGGTCGCGGCGTAGAGAGCCCGTAGGGCGACTGGAGACGCGACCTGCATCGCGTCGCGGCAGCGACATGGTAGAAAGGCGTTTGCCAAGGAAGAACAACAGGCGCGACGCCGGCCTCAACTGCCAGGTCCAGTCCGGCACCGCGCCTCCACAGGGTTTCCATGTGGCAGGCCTTCTGGCCGGCCGGAGAGCCGCGTGAGCTGCCAGTATCGCATCGCTCGCGCGGCCCGTCGACTTCACTGGACCCGTCTCTTTGGCGTTCCAGGGGAACCGCCAATGCAGCCGCCTTCAGGTCGCCTGTACCTGTGCGCCCGTTGTCGGGCGCAGGTCTTCGTCTGCCGCCAGTGTGACCGTGGCAATCGATACTGCCGCGACTGCGCCGCCCATGCACGCCGCGACAGCGTGCGCGAAGCCGCGCAACGCTATCAGCGTTCCCGCCGCGGACGCTTTGCACATGCCGCACGCGCCCGGCGCTATCGGGTCCGGCGGCAATTCGTGACGCATCACGGTTCACCTGACTCCCCCGCCGATGGTGTACTGCAACCGGACCGCGACGACGCCGTTGCACTCGCCAACGCCGCCGTTCGCCCGGCGGCGCCGCCTCAGTTGAACTGTCGTTTCTGCGGCACCTTGCTCTCACCGCTGGTACGAACCGGCTTTGTGCGTCGTCGTGGTCTCCATCATGTTCGCCCCGAAGGCGTTGCCTTCGACCATCGTTCTGATCGCGGAGGCCCCGATGACAATTCCGGTTGAGCTTGAGACGCAGATCCTGCGTCTCTATCACGTCGAGAAGTGGCCCTGCGGCACCATCGCGAAGCAGCTGCACGTGCACCGTGAGACGGTGCTGCGTGTGCTCGCCAGCGCCGGACTACCGCGATACGGCCCGACGCCGAAGCCCTCGATGATTGAGCCGTACCTGCCGTTCATCCGGCAGACGCTGGAGAAGTATCCGACGCTCACGGGCAGCCGTCTCTACTTGATGGTGCGTGAGCGCGGCTACAAGGGGGCGCGGGATCACTTCCGACACATGCTCGCGTTGCATCGCCCACGCAAGCCCGCCGAGGCCTTCCTGCGGCTGCGCACCTTGCCAGGCGAGCAGGCTCAAGTTGACTGGGGCCACTTCGGATATGTCGAGATCGGTCGCGCGCGTCGGCCATTGATGGCCTTCGTGATGGTGCTCTCGTACTCGCGCGACATCTACCTGCGCTTCTTCCTCGATGCGAGGATGGAGAACTTCTTGCGCGGGCACATCGGTGCATTCAACACGTGGTGTGGACTGCCGAGAGTTCTGCTCTACGACAACCTGAAGTCGGCGGTGCTTGAACGGGTCGGCGACGCGATCCGCTTCCATCCGACGCTGCTCGCGTTCGCCGGCCATTACCGCTTTGAACCGCGCCCCGTTGCCGTTGCGCGCGGCAATGAGAAGGGACGCGTGGAACGCGCAATACGACATGTGCGCGAAGCCTTCTTCGCCGCGCGCAAATTCACTGACCTTGACGACCTGAACGCGCAGGCCGAGCAATGGTGCCGCACGCAGGCGGCCGACCGCCCGTGTCCCGAGGATCGCGCGATGACCGTGCGTGAGACATTTGTTCAGGAGCAGTCGTTGTTACTCCCGCTACCTGCCAATCCGTTTCCGGTCGAAGAGCAAGTGGCCGTGAAGGTCGGCAAGACGCCCTACGTGCGCTTCGATCTGAACGACTACACGGTACCCCACACGCACGTGCGTCGCACGCTGAGCGTTCGTGCTGACCTCAACCAGGTTCGCGTGTTCGACGGCGCCGAGATGATCGCCAGCCATCGGCGCAGCTACGACCGAGCTGAACAGATTGAAGACCCACAGCACCTGAAGACGCTCGTCGAGTTCAAGCGTGAAGCGCGTCAACACCGCGGCATTAACAGCCTAACTCGCGCCGTGCCCTCCTGCCAGCTCTTGCTGATGCGCGTGGCTGAGCGCGGCGCGAATATCGGCGGGCTGACGACCGCGCTGTTGCGCCTGCTCGATCGCTACGGCGCTGTCGAATTGCAGGCGGCAGTCGAGGACGCGCTGCGCGCGGGATCCGCGCATACGAACACCGTGCGGGCGGCGCTCGAACGTCGTCGCGCGGCGCGAGGGGCACCACCGCCCGTCGTCATCAATCTGCCGGAGCACGTGCGACGTAAGGATGCGCCCGTGCATCCGCACCGGCTCGATACCTACGATCAACTGGCAAGGGAGGAAGGCGATGACGTCGACCACGATCAACAATGAAGTCCTGCGTCTGCGCGCGAAGGCGCTGCGCTTGAATGGCCTCGTCGAGCACTGGGGCGAAATCGACGGCGCCACATGGCTCGCGCCGCTGCTGCAGTGGGAAGAAGACGAGCGCGCGCACCGCTCGTTGCAGCGACGCATCCGGGCGGCGAAACTGGGCAAGTTCAAGGCGGTGGCCGACTTCGACTGGAGCTGGCCCGCGAGAATCGACCGCGCGGCGGTGGAAGACCTGATGTCGCTTACATTCCTCGCCGACGCAACCAACGTCGTGTTCGTCGGCCCGAACGGCGTGGGTAAGTCGACGCTTGCACAGAATATGGCGCACCACGCACTTATCCAGGGCCACACGGTGTTGTTCAAGTCCGCCAGCGAGATGCTCGGTGAGCTCGCTGCGCTCGACAGCGATTCGGCGCTGCGTCGGCGTCTGCACTACTATGCGACGCCGGACATCTTGGTGATCGATGAGGTCGGCTACCTCTCGTACTCGAACCGCCACGCCGACTTGCTGTTCGAACTCGTCAGCCGCCGGTATGAGACACGTTCGACAATCATAACGACGAACAAACCGTTTAAGGAGTGGTCGGACGTGTTCCCGAACGCGGCCTGCGTGGTGTCGCTGGTCGACCGCCTCGTGCATCGCGCCGAGGTGATCTCAATCGAGGGCGAATCGTATCGGCTCCAGGAAGCGCGTGAGCGCAACGAAGCCCGGGCCAGGCAGCGCAAATCCCGCAAGCCCCCCACGAAGAAGGAAACCGCGTGATGAACCGCCCTTTATTGCCATCGGGGCGCCGTCGCGGATTGCCGTTCACCGTTCCGACGACTGGACGCCTGAGCAGGCACTCGCCGTGTTCGAACTGCTCGAGGATCTCCTGGCCGTCGTGACCGACTTCTATGGTGCTCAGCTTAACGAACTGCTGCACGAGCAACGCTCTTCAAAGGCGCACACGCGTACTAACGAACGCGACCCGCCGTTCTGACATAAATACAGTGCATCAAAGCGAAGGGGCCTGCGAGGCCCCCTCGGGCTTGAGCAAATCACTCTGACTTGCGCCGCCCAAAAGGCGCGGTTTTACAGCGCCGTCAACAAAGGCGGACCTCATGACGCACATTCCGCGTATATCGCCTCGAGGACCGCAACGTACCGCCCCTCCTAGCTTTGCAAGTAGTAATAGAGCATCCGCCCGTTGGTATGCGCGGCCGTTGCGATTGCATCAACGCGGGTTCCGGAGAGTCCGAAAGTCGAAAATTGTTGGGTCGCAGCTTCCAGGATGCGCCGGCGAGTGCCCTTGGGGTCCGTTTTGGTTGTCGGTTCGTTCGTTGTCGTCACCTCCGACGATGCAGCGGACATCGGGATTATGCGCGCGGCGCTTCTTGGCTGGCCTACGGTGCGTCCGGCGCGTTCTACCCTACGCTGATAGGGCGATTTCAAGCGTGATAAGTCGTATAAGCACTCTTGCGTTTAATGGCGGTGGCATGCCATTGGCGACTAGCGTCGCCGGAGCGAGTCCGTTCTATAGCCCAGCGGTATCAGTGCTACATATCGATCCTTCCAGTAGCTCAATGAGCGCCGCGAACCTACGCCACGCGGCGATCGTCGCTCGCTCCGGCGTCCACCTGTTTCTGTGCGAGCTCTTCGACGGCAAGCTCAAGTGCAGACAGCCGGGCAAGTTGGACGGGAAGCAACGCGAAGGCGATGCGAAGCTCATGGAGCCGTGCCCTCCAGTAACGAACGCTTATGGGCAACGGAGCTGATGTTGCATGCACTGCCGTCACGACTTTCCGCATATGAGCGAGTTCACGATCAGCTTCCAGGGAAGTCCGCTTGAGCACGCCGGGCGAATTAGCGGGGACATGATGTTTTCGCTCAACTGCGATTGTCTTCATACGCTGTGCATCTCCTGATCCATTGAGACCAGCGTATCGAGGCTCTCGAGAAGTCAAGGAAGCATACGGGAGCGTAGCCGACGTTGGGGCCTTGGGGTTCTGGCTGTGAACGATAGGTCCATGCCGGACTCATGCGAAGGCGTGAGCAGCGCAAGCGCTGCATTGGCCGATACCCTTCCCCTTTCTAGGGCCCGGCGGCTTCCATGCGCGTGCGCAACGCTCGACCTACCAGCGAATCCGCATTTCGAATCAGGCGTCGCACGCAATCGTCCACCAATACCTTAGAAACGCGACCAGCGAGCGCCCCTGCGACGAGGGCATCATAGGCGTCGATCACATCGGTCACCGAGATTTCGTAGCCGTAGCCGGCCTCCATCCAATGCAGCGCTGAGACGGCACACTCCATCGCAAACTGCGGCTGCGTCGTCTCGAAATCTCGCGCGGCTCGTATGAGGGTTTTGGGATCGGTGGGACTCTGCCTGGACAGCGCGACCGCTTGATCGAATAGGCCGGCGTCTTTCGCAGCGGCGAACCACTTGCCTTCCGACCCGGGCTCGCTCCGAATCAGGTCGGATAAGATGGTTTCCTGCGATTTCTCAGGATATTTCTTGGCGATGCCCCGGAACGTTGCGAGGTAGGTGCCAGCACGATTGGCGGAAATTGCGTAGCGCTCATAGGCTTCGCTTTTCATGCCGCACCCTAGGAGAATCGTCTCGCACGCTCGCGCAATCGCGTGCTCGGGCGCGTTCAGCCCTCGACTCCCTTCAGCAAGACGAAGCGCATCGCCCGGACGTCCGAGGGAAACCAGCGCGTCAACGGCCCAGCGTCGATACCACCAGGACTTCAGCCGATCACGCTGGGCGAGCTCAACAATTTCCCCGAAGCGGCCGGCAGTGAAAAGCGCACTGAAGCACGGCACAGTGCCGACAAAGTGGTTGAATCCCTCGGCCTGAAGCACGTGCGTGACAAGCGGCAATAGCTGATCGGCCCATTCCGACGCCAACTCGGGCGTGACGCACAACGTGCCCCAGTGTTCGCCCAAATGCTCAATGTAGGGCATCTGATCGTCTTGCAAGGCCTCGAATAGCCTGTTTAGCCAGCGTCGGCGTACAGCAAGCGTAACGTCGGCCGCTGCCATCACCGGCACAAGCGTGTCGATCGTGCGATTAACTGCGCTGCCCAGTGCGCCCGAGGAACTATCGACCTGCTCGAGTGCCGGTGATAGCTTTTCAAGGAGGAGAACAGCCCCTTCGGCGGCGAGCGCGCGATCTGTGCGCGCGACCGAACGAATCTCCGATACCGCCTCCTTCAGGCGTTGGATCGGTAGAGACGATCCCCACCCGAACGCATTGCGTCGGAAGCGTGAAGCAAATGTCCATTTCGGTGAGGGCATGACAGTCACGTTTCATCAGCAGGGTGCACTATCAGAGCCGTCGCCGGCGAGTCGGTGCGATAGTTGAAGTGGTCGTTCAGGTGCGATGGTCCGTGGCGCGTGCGCATCATTTCATCGGCGGTTTCAGGACATCGCTAACATTGTCCCTCGACAGGCGTCGGACCCGCAGCGACACGCATACAGCCGCTTGAGCGCAGCAGATTTTCGCCCTTCCACAAAAAGTCGATAGTCGATAAACAGCTCTTCGCCTGGCGCGATGTCGCGCAGCGCGTGGAAGAAAACCCGGCTGCCCTGTTGCTCGGCTTCGCAGTTCGGCGCGCAACTGTGATTGACCCAGCGCGCCGAGTTGCCACCCTGCGCTCCGTCGATCACGCGCCCGTCGTCAAGATCGAAATAAAACGTGTGACCGTCTTCGGCGGCTGAGCGCGCATACTGGCGCTGCGATTGTGCCCAAGACAGGCGCTTGCCCTTGTATTCGAGGACTGTCTCACCCGCCCCGATCCGGGTGAGCGCAAATACGCCGCGTCCGTGGACCGGCGAAGAACGTACTACGATGCGGCGCATGACGATCTTCCTCTCTGGTTGTGCCGTCACCGGCTAAACGATGTGGCACCGTCCCGGCGAATTGGCATAATGCGATGGACGCACGAGCTTTGAGGCCCTATGCCTTCTCCGACCGGTCTCAGCCGAATGAAACGCAAACCACCTCGCGGCACGCTGGTGCGCCATGAGGACCGCATCGTCGAGGTGCTGGGCGAAGCGCGCGGCCAACGGATCATGATTCGGTCGATTCATGCGGACGGCAGCGAACGCCTCACGGCAGTTAAGCTGAACAATCTGCGGCCGTTGGACGATCAGCTCTTCTAGACGGTAGCGGCGGCATGACTGAGCCGCCGTCGTTCACCCTTGGTTGACGGCGTCTTTGAAACTCTTGCCGGCCGTGAACTTGGCCGTCTTAGCTGCTGCGATCTCGATCGCCTCACCCGTCTGCGGATTTCGACCGGTCCGTGCGGCCCGCTCGGCGGTCCCGAACGATCCGAAGCCAATCAGCTGAACGGCGTCACCGGCAGCCACCGCTTTCGAGATCGTCTCAAGCACCGCATTGATAATCTCTTCTGCCGCGACCTTGCTCGTGCCCGACTCGGACGCCACGGCGTCGATCAGTTCCTGCTTGTTCATTGAAGTCTTCCCAACTTTCAAAACGAACGCGATCTTACAGAACCGCGACGAACAGCCGACCGCCGGTGCTACGAGGCCGCGTCGGTGGCATCCAAGTCGAACAGATCCGAAGTCGCATTGTGTGCTGCGAGCAGCTCGGGCAGTTCGCCATTTCGCATCTTGGCTAGCATTTGCGGCGACAGCCAGATTTCTTCCATCGCATCGATGCCCTCTTCGATCATGCGCTGCAGAAAGAACGACTGCTTGCGCCCCGTGGCCTCTGCCAGCACGCGCAAGCGCTGTTCGATGACGGGGTCGATCCGCACCGCGACCACCCGCAATTTGTTCTCTGCCGATCTTCTCATCTGTTTCCTCCTCTGGGCGACCACGCGCATGACGCGTCTTTGGCCTTGAATTACGCCCGCCTGCCGGCGCAATTGCGCCAATTATCTACGGGCGACCTTTTGCTCTCGCCGTTTTGCCAACCGCTGCCTTTCGGACGACTCGCCTGGCGGGCGGACCGGCTTCGGCAGTGGACACGCGTCGCGCAGTCGGCCGCGCCGTCGTGCTCAGCGACTTGAACTGTTCCTGAAGCGAGTGATGCGCCGCTTCAAGCGCGGCGAGCTTGCCCTGCAACACCCCATTCTGGTGACGCGCGTCGCCCTGCTGCGCCTGCAGCGCGTCGACGGTGCGACGATGCTCGGCCTCTCGCTTGTCGGCGCGTTTGGCTGCCTCCGTCAGTTCCTTCTGAGCCTTGGCCACTGCGCTGCGTTCGCGGTCAATCTCCAACAGGGCTCGTTTTTCCGTGGCGCGTAGACGTTCCTCGGCGCGGCTCGCGGTCTCCCGAAGCTTTTCGAGATCACGCGAGAAGGTATCGCGCACTTTCTCGAGTTCCCGCTCACGCGCGACCGCCTCGTCGCCGAGCCGCTTGATCTGCGCCTCAAGCGCTTTGCGCGTAGCCGACTCCTCCGCCTGCTGCCGCTCCAGCTCCCGGATTTCGACCTGCGCCGCGAGCAGCGCGGCCGTGCGCTGCTCCAGGGCGGTCTCGGTGCGCGCCAGCTCCTCGCGCGCCGCGACGACCTTTTGCTCCGCTTCTCTGCCAGCGGCCTCGACCTCCTCGCGCAGCGCGGTCAGTTGCGCCTCGGCTGATGCAATCGCTCGCGTCCATAGCGTGCCAATGAGTTCGCCGGCCACCTCGCGCAAGTCGGTTGGCAGGTCAGGATGCTCGATGCGCACCCGGCTTTTCTCGCGCAGCTCGGCCCAGAATTCGCCCAGCACCGACGCCGGCGTGCTCATGGTGCCGCGCCGGACCAGGTTGTAGAGGCGGTTCGCGGTCGGGGCGACGCCAAAGCGGAAAAACAGCAGCGCGCAGACTTCGCGATAGAGCTCGCGCGTCTTCGGGAATTCGACTTTGAGGCGCTCAATATCGGCCGCGAGGCGGCTTTCGTCGGAGAGGACGTCGGACATGGCGATGCAACGGAGAAGGGTGCGTTGATCATACAACGTAGAAAGCCATTTCCCTAATTGACCGCACTTGGCAATTTGACATTACGGCTATAATGATGAAAGTTTGGTGCGGCATCGCTTCTGAAACGAACGTGACCTCAAAAACCCCTGCACCGGTTTCACCGCCGTATGCGCTGCAGCCTGCGCCGCTCGAAATGCTCGCCGTTCCAGCAAAGCTGGACGGCTCCGCTGGAACGAATCGCGCCGTAACAGGGCGCGCACAGATTGCCGCCGACAACGACCTCGATGCGATCCGCGCCTGGCTGTCGCGCTTTGTCGACACGAGAGCCACCTTTGAGAATTACCGCAAGGAAGCCGAGCGGCTGCTGCTCTGGTCGATCGTCGAGATGGGCAAACCGCTCTCTTCGCTGACGCATGAGGACTGCCTGCGCTATCAGCAGTTTCTCGCCGATCCACAGCCTGCCGGCACGTGGGTGGCCGGCGGCGGGCGCAAGCACCCACGCAGCGACGCGCGCTGGCGGCCGTTTTACGGACCGCTGTCGCCGTCCAGTCAACGCCAGGCGACCGTCATCCTCAACGTGATGTTCGCGTGGCTGGTGCAGGCCGGCTATCTGGCGGGCAACCCGCTCTCGCTCTCGCGCCAACGCACGCGCCACGCCGCGCCACGCATCACCCGTTATTTGGAGCCAAGCGTGTGGCAGGAGGTCAAGGACTTCATCGCGACAATGCCGAGGGAAACGGCCCGAGAAAAAGCTCACGCGTACCGAGTTCGATGGCTGTTCACCCTGCTGTACCTCGGAGGGCTACGTATTGCGGAGGTCGGCGCGAACACGATGGGCCAGTTCTTTGTTCGACCGGATGCACACGGCGCGCTGCGCTGGTGGCTCACCGTGCACGGCAAAGGCCACAAGCAACGGCTCGTGCCCGCCACGCGCGAAATGATGATGGAACTGTCCCGCTATCGGCAGCACCTTGGATTAAGCGCGCTGCCCTCGCCCAACGAAGACACGCCGCTCGTGCTGCCAATTGGCGCCACGGCGTCGAACGAGCGCACCGCGACATGTGCGCCGCTCACGCGCGCCGCGCTACACGCGATCGTGAAGGACGTGTTTGCGGGCGCAGCGGCGCGCTTGCGCCAGCGTGACGAAACGGCGAGCACGCGCGCCGAGTTGCTCGAGAAGGCGTCCGCGCATTGGCTCAGGCACAGCGCCGGCTCGCACATGGCCGACAGTAAGGTGGATCTGCGTACGGTGCGAGACAACCTGGGACATGCATCACTGACGACGACGAGCATTTACCTGCACGTTGACGACGATCGGCGCCATCAGGAAACCGAAGAGAAGCATCGCGTAGACTGGTGAACCTCCAAGCGCGTTCAGCTTAACGCGTCTCGGCCTGCTGCCCGCTCTGTCCGCCCCCTCGAACCGACCTCATGAATGTGCCTGTGCCCGAACCGCAGATCTCTGCAGACAAACAGACGCTCAGCTTCGTCATCGAGTGGCGCGGAGAAAGCGTAACCTGCGTCGTGCCGCGCCGGTGTCTGGAAGTCTTCTTCTGGTTGGCGCCCAATGCGGATGACGCGCGGCTGGTGAGCGTTTTCAGAGTGGGTCTTCTCCGATCGACGCGGTCGCGCGACGCAAGCTGCTGGCGCGATCAGCGCGGCCGGTGCGGCTGACCGAGACGGATTTTTCGCATGCTTGATTGCCAACGGCGTCCTGCAGGCAACCTACGGCAGTGGTGCTGCTGGCCAGTGTGGCGACGGAAGGCGACGACTATTAGTTGCGTCTCGCGTTAGATACGACTGTGGCTTGTCGCGACGACACCCGCAGTCATCCACAAGTTTGTATCTGGCGATTAACACGTTGCTCGGAAAGCGTGACGCGCACAGACCCTCGCTGGTCGACATAGAGCTGTTGTGAGTTGATTCGCCGCTGCCCACATGTACGCCGCGGTGTACCGCAATCTGAAGTCCCGAATGAGTCTTCACGACCCGTTGCAGCCGGTCGAGCAGTCTCTGTCCTAAGGGTAGATATCGGAGTGGAACGGTCATTCCGTGCCGTCGCCTGGAGGGCAAGTCATCGGCCAAAGCCGACGCTCGCCGTTCATCCATAGAGCGGCTGCAGCTCGACGCATCGCTGTCATTCGCGACTCAGCGCCGAGCAACGTCGGTTCCTTGAACGGCGAACGAGTCTTGACAACCCGCTACTGCCGTTCGGACCAACTTTAATTCGCTGACCGCTTTGAAGGGTTCACCAGCCGTTGCATGCAGTCAGTCTTGCGCCGAAAACGGCGGCCGCCATTGAACGCGGAACTATTGTTGGAGCGCGACCAACCCAGCGCCAGACACATTCTGTAATTCGCAACATATCCTCCTTGGAGGAAAGGTGCTTTCATCACCTTTGGGTTACGTAAATCCGAATGCGTGAATCTCCGTGGCCCTGTTTTTCCCTGGCACATCACAGCGACGCCGACCGTCTGGAAAAACGAAGCCACCTTTGATGACAAAGGCAGACTCAGAGTCTGGTGCGAGACATCCCCAGCGTGCAAGTTTTCGGGGCCGATTTTTCTCAGAGCCAAGCTGCGATTGCCAACGCGGAACCTCGAGAACGCGATGATCGGACCTCGCATGGCGGAGCCATAGTCCTTGATAAATCCACACCTTGGCGCAGGGATGCCCGAACGACTGATCTAAGAAATCAATCGGCAAGGAAGGTCTGAGTTGCAAAACCAGCGGCACGACGATGGGCAGAAGCTCTTCAAGTACCAGCTTATTTGCAGCATCCCCTAGGCCTACATCTGTGTAATACTGCGCGCGATATCCGGAAGATGAATTGTGAAAGAGATCAATCGCTCGTGCGCTGGTGCGCAGCTTGACGACGACACGAGATACGGTCTTGTCGTCAGTAGCACGCTGCTTGATGACTTGTTCGAGAGTGAGCCGGTGTTTGAGAAGCTCGAAGATGCCATCAAAGGATGGTGGGGCAAGCAGCCAATTCCGACGTTCGTTTGAAACGGTTGAGTTAAGGCGCCAGACCTCGGGGTCCACGCACTCAAACGGCTGCGGCGATGACACGGTAGGAGTCGTGCGGCGTGGATGACGCATTTGCGATATGCCTTCGTCGTGCCAGCGGACGATCCATTCCAACGTTCGCACGCGGCCCAACCCGATTACGTCTCGTTTCTCCCGAATGGATCGGACCCGTACGCGACCGGGGGGGCAATGAGTCCCCGGATCAAACCAGCGCTGAATGTCCGAAATTTGAGGCGGATTCAACCGGTCGATGCAACACCTAGAATCTGCATGAGCAGCGGAGGTGTTGCAAATGAAGCAGCGTGACCCTGCCTCCTTTCCACGTACAGCAAATTATGCAGCGATCATCCTAGCCTCGTAATCGACGGGAGTGGAGAAATCGATAGAGGTGTGCAGGCGTTGTCGATTGTAGTAGCCCTCAATCCAGTCGACGATATCCAGACGAGCCTGAGCGCGGGTTTCGTAGCGAACCTGATAGATTCGCTCGACTTTCAGGGTTTTGAAGAAGCTTTCCATTGGCGCGTTGTCCCATGCATTAGCGCGACGGCTCATCGAAACGTTCATCTTGAAGTCGGCGGCCAGTTTTCGGTACGCCCGACTTGCATATTGACTTCCGCGATCGGAATGTAACAACAACCCTGGCGGGGGCTTACGGTGCCAGCACGCGCCGCGCAGTGCCTGGCAGACCAGTTCCGCGTTGATGCGCTCTGACATTGACCAGCCTACGATGCGTCGGCTTGCCAGATCCAGAATGGCAGCTAGGTATAACCAACCTTCGCCGGTCCTGATGAAGGTGATGTCGCTGACCCAAGCCTGATCGGGCTGCCAGCCGTCAAAACGACGATCAAGCAGGTTGGGAGCCACCGGTAAGCGGTGTGTCGAATCCGTCGTCACCCGATACGGGCGTTTATAGACCGGCCGCAGCTCTAAGCGTTGCAGGCTACGGCGTACACGCTCAGCGCTGGCCGGCTGGCCCTGGATCCTTAATTGCCTTACGATCCGAGGACGGCCGTAGCTGCCGCGACTGGCGCGATGAATCGCTGCCACCTCCCGATCAAGCGCGGCGTTGGCCTGCGCTCGCTGACTTGGCCCGCGCTTACGCCACTGGCAATATCCGCTGCGCGACACCGTCAGGATGTGACACAGCCGAGTAACACTGTACTGGTCGCGGTGCTCGTCGATCCATGCGTACTTCACCGCGACCCCTTCACGAAGTACGCCGTCGCTTTTCGAAGGCAAGTCGCGCACTGGCGAGCTCTTTGCGAAGGCGGCTGTTCTCCGCCTCCAGTTCGTTGACCGGGCGCGTCGGTCGCGTGCTCTTCACTTCGTGACTGTCGACCTCGCCGATACGTTGAGCAGCGCGACTGCGTCGACTCCAATTGCCCAAGGTTGCCACGGGCACTCCAAGCCTACGCGCGGCTTCGTGCTGCCCGACTGATTCGGCAAGCCTAATGGCCTCGACCTTGAACTCGTCCGTGTACTGCCGCTTTGGCACTAGCTTCTCTGACATTAAAACCTCCGTACAAACAGAAATTAGCAAATTCCTGCTGTACGTGAAATCGAGGCATGGTCAGCGACCGAGAATCTACTACTCCGAGACCCAGAAAGCGCTGATGTGGGACCGATGGCGCAAGGGCGATACGATTCATCAGATTGCCAAGCTGTTCGATCGCGGGCATTCTTCGATTCAGCGGATACTTTCCGAGACCGGCGGCATCCAGCCGGTGCAAAGGCACCGCGCGCCACAGGCATTGACGCTCGCGGAGTGCGAGGAGATTTCCCGCTTCCTGGTGTCCGGATTATCGATTCGGTCGATCGCAGCCAGGCTGGGACGCGCTCCTTCCACTATAAGTCGCGAGTTGCAGCGCAACGGAGGCGGCCAAGGCTATCGAGCAAGCCAGGCGGATGCGATCGCGTGGGAGCGGGCGCGTCGGCCGAAGGTTTGCAAAATGGTGCGCAACCAGACGCTGGCGCGAGTCGTCGCTGCAAAGCTGAACCTGCAGTGGTCCCCTGAGCAGATTGCTGGTTGGCTCAGACATGCTTATGCGGTCACAAGGACTATTTGGTGTCGCACGAGACAATCTATCGGAGCCTCTATATTCAAGCTCGTGGTGCCCTGAAAAAGGAATTGCTTGAGCACTTGCGACGCTCTCGAACCATGCGCCGGTCCCGTCATCACACACTGAAAACCGAAGGCCGCACGAACATTCGCGACGCCGTGTCCATCAGTGAACGCCCTGCTACGGCGGAGGATCGCGCAATCCCCGGGCACTGGGAAGGAGACTTGCTGTATGGCAACGCTACGAGCCAGATTGCGACTCTCGTCGAACGTCAAAGTCGATTCGTGATGCTGGTGAAAGTCGCCAGCAAGGACTCTGAGGCTGTGGTTGACGCGCTAATACGACACGCCAGCAAGTTACCCCGGGAACTGTATAAATCGCTGACGTGGGATAGGGGTTCGGAAATGGCCCGATCACAACCGCTTTACTGTCGCTACCGACATTGAGGTCTCTTTCTGCGACCCACAGCATCCCTGGCAACGCGGTTCGAACGAAAACACGAATGGCACCAGCTGAGCGATTTAACCAAATCGTTGCATCGGACCGGTTGAATCCACCGAGCGTAAGGCCCCCTCACTGACGTTCCAGGCTTGAATGCGTGGCCGTTCGCTGATAGCCCTTATAGTGGCATTTCGGCGTCGGCTTTACAGTATTCTTTATATCCAACGCAAGCAATTCACAAGGTACCGCATGCTGAGAATCGGGGAAAACGCGTTTCGGGATCACCTCTTCGAACATCATAAGCAAAATTTTGCCTCGTTGATCGTTGGACGCCGGGAGCCGGTGGCCTGGTCCGATGAGGAAACGTTTCCGCCTATCCGCTTCTTGTTGCAGCAACGGGCAGAGCGAGCTATCAACGACATCCTGGACAATTTGGCCACCGTCTTTTTGACAGCCAAGGAGCTTCGGCTCGAGCGCAGCGAAGCCCATGCGACTCGAGTCGACCTGTTCGGTACAGGGGAGGAGACGGGAATCACATTAATCGAGTTGAAGAAATCTGGGCAAACCGAACGCCAAGCGTTCACGGAACTGCTCGCATACGCCAATCACTTCTGCTCGATCTTCCCCGGCCTGACCGAATCAGCGATCACCACGGTGCTGGTCGCTCCGATGGAGACACGCACGGCGCGGGACGCGTATGCGCAAGAGCTGGTAGGCAATCGGAAAAACGTTGTGGCACTCATCCCTCACGAAGACGAAGTCGGGACCTTCACCTTAGGGGTCTACTATCCGGACTCCTCTTATTACGAGTGGGTTGAGAACAATATCATGAACGATCATTCGATGACGTGCGTCACCCTTTCATTCCCGATCATGGAGGGCTGGATCGACTCCGACGTTGATACAAACGGCAGCATCCCGGGTCACAGCAAATCGGCGCTGAACACGGTTGCCAATTCTATTGCCCATCATCTGGAAGCGGCCGGCTTTCACGCCCTTGTGTACGCCAATCAGAAGTGGGGGCATTTTCCATTCCCCTACCTGAACTGTATCGTGGCTGTGGCCATGAACCCGTTTTCGTCTGCCCGCACGGCGGTTGATGGAGGAGTGATCTACGGCCGCTCGGTTTCGGGGCGCTTGGAGCAAGTGCAGGCGATCTTCGATCAGTTAACGGACGATGGCAAAGAGCTTCACTGGCTGGAAACAATGGAAGGCGATTTCCAAGGGCGGCTCATTCGGGCGGTGACAGAACAGTTCGACCTATGTTTTCTAAGTCGGAAAATGACTGTCTACCGAGAAATCGGATTGCCGGATTGGTATGGGCTGAAAGTGGACATCGTCGGCGCCGTTTGTACCCACAATCTAAATGTTTACACGACCGGGCTGATCAGAGAGATCTATCAGGAATACCAGGAACACGTGTACGGACACGGGTACGACAACATCTATGGTGCCGATGACCTGCACATGTTCCTCTACGGGCGCTTGCATCCATTTTTTGCCGTTTGGCAGATCCTGTCCGGCCTAGGATACGAGTCGGACGACGGCGATGAGGAAAACGTAGTAGAAACAAGGCAATAGACGAACGTCTAAAACGCCCGATGAAATAACACCAGGTCTCGCCGATTGTATGGCCGCTTTGTGAGCGCAGCAGTCTTCCGAATGGCCGGGCATGGCGTTGGACGTAGGTCCGGTCATGGCCGGGTGCCGACTCATGGTAGCCATCTTGCATTCCGTGCCGGGATACATGTCAAATTCGTATATCGATTTTCCAATTGTCAATTCTATTTGTTGATTGTATCGATTTAGCAGGAGTAGAAATATTGCAGGCGCGAGGCTTCCGAAAGACGAATAAAAAATAGCCTGAAAAAACACCGTTGCAATAATATAGCGGTTTCCCATAGCCTTAAATTCAACCCCCAAAAACCATTTCATAAGTCGTGGTGCTTCGGCCACGAATCTCGATCCGTAAATGAGGATTGGAGCCATTACAACAGAGACCGGGATGAAAATTGTCCCGGCAGCCATAAACAGAAATGGAATCGCAAAAATCGCCAAAAAAGAGAGGGTGTGCGGAAAAGTCGTAGGTGGGACATGAGTCATCCTGCCGATTATTTCTCCCGAGATACTGAACGCGAGATTAGAGCCAATAGCAAATGCGATGGCAATGAATCCCTTGCCAATCAAACTTCCATAAAGTGTTGCGTAGATGCGATAAACGTCATACGCGGCAACACCTAGGCAGTAAATAAAAAACAAGATCGCGATTGGCGCAAATAAATTCTGTGCGTCCAGCAGATAAAAATAACCTAGAAAAGGGAGGCACAGGGTTACGTTAAGGTAAAGTTGTTGACGACGATCGAGCTTTTCGTACCAATTTACTATGGCGCGCCGGATCTCGGTGAATTCATATTTTCCCGGACAGAGGAGTTGCACCACCCTAACTCCAATCCCGATTGCCATTAAAAATACACTTGTTGAAGAATATACAAATCGCCAATGTGCCGGAATGACGAGAAGTAGAAGGGAAAGAGCGACACTGATTGCTGCAATCCGTTTAATCAGATCGCCAAAACCTGCTTTTCTAGTCATTGACTGCCGACCTGCGGAGACAGAACCGCTCGTTAAGTCTTGATTTTTCATTATTTATACAGCCCTGAATAAAAACGCGTGCTTGCGATGCGACAGTGCTATTGGACTATCGGAAGATGGGGCAGAAACAAGCTTGCCTTTATCCCAGGGATCACGGGTTAGATTGCTTCCCCATGACAGACTCCCATTGAGTTGATAGGAGTTATATTGTCTTCCTCCATCTTTTTCGTCATGACGCTCCATTGAACCTGCTTGCCGAAGTCGGCCGAAGCCGACATTCACGCTCGGCGAAAAGAAGGCTGCTAGTGACAGCCTTCTGTCACTCAGCGCACTCGTAGTCGGAACGACAGCATTCCGGACCGCCGGCCGTCGTGCGAGTCGCCAAAGGAGCATGGGTTCGGAGGCCACCGTCAGGCCTGCGGAGCCTCGATCGCCTCGTCGAGCTTGATGACGGTCTCGAGCATGCGCCGAACGATCGCGGCGTCGAACTCTTCCGTCTGCTCCTCCTCATGGGTTCCCTTGTTCAAGTAGTTCCACTCGATTTTGTGCTTCTCGCCATATCCGAGCATCTCGCGTATGTGTGGCACGACTTCCTGGAACACGGTCACGTCCTTCCTGCCGAGGAACTGGTGCAGGCCCGTCGCCAAACTCATGAGGTCAGGGTCCCCCGGCCCCCTCATCCCGACACTTATCTGCGCCGACAGCTTCTTATTTGCGATCTTCCTCCACAGACGGTTGAGTTCTTCTTCGAAGGCCTTCCGGATGTAACTCAGCGAGTCGCGCGTACGTCCTTCTTCGTGGCTACAGGCGGCAACCGTGAGGTAGTGGCGGGGCGAGTCGAGCTTCACGGTAATCTTCCTAGCGGCGAACGGCACGAGGAAGTCGATCCGGGTCACTGTTTCCTTGTACGTTTTCATTGGCACGGCGTTCTCGAGGCGCTTCACGAAATCCTCACCGTGGGTCGTGACGATAAGTTGTCTTTTGCCAACCTCTTCCGGATCCAAGATGAGGTCGATAATCGCGCCCCGATGCTCGTCGTCGATCGAGTTCACAACATCGTCGAATATCAGAAACGGGACGCGGTCTGTGGTGATCTTCGCCAACAGGATCGCGAGCCCGAGGCACCGAATGTGACCTTCGCTGAGGACCTGAAGCGCGTCGCACGTGTCCCCGTTCCCGAACTCGATCTCTATCCTCTCCCCTACCGCCGTCGGCAACCTCAGGGACTTGAGCCTATCGGAAGGGTGGTCATTCTTGTTGATCTCGTTGTAGAACTTCAGCGTCTTCTCGTTGAGATGCGCAGCCAGTGCCAAGGGCAGTCCGGCGTTGTAGGCCAAGAGTTTTTCGCGGAGCGAGACGTACGCGATGCTGTAGCTCAGGTTTCTCGCGACCCCCGGTTTCTCTGCTTCCGCCTCCCTGATGAGCTCCTCGTTCTCCCGGTTGAACTTCTCGATAGCCTGCGTCGCCTCTGTCTCGCTCTTCGCGTTCGCAGCGACGAGGGTCGAGATGGTCACGATTTCCTCAAGGTCCTTGGAGATCGCGACGTTATCGTCCTCGAGCCTCTTGATCGCCACTTTGGACTGTTCGACCTTTCCATTATGGGCCGCAGTCGCGTCCTTCAGCGCCTGAAGGAGCTCACGCCTTGCCGGCACGGCTCGGAGGAAGGTCGCGATACCCGCTGCATCCTTGGCGTCAGATGCCTCGGCATTGAACGAGTCGAGCTCAAGTGCTCGGGCGAACCCGATGGCACCGCCGGAAGCGGGAAGCCTGGCGATTTTCGAAAGCAGGTCCCGCCAGCCAAAGTTAAGGGCCTCCCGGATTTCCTTGATCCGCGCTTCGGCCTTCAGGGCGACGTCGAATTGCTTCAGCTTTTCCTGCGCGTTGCCGTACGGATCAACCGGAACGGCGAGTCGACCGTCGCGGTAGAGTTCGGAGGCGCACGCGGGACACTCGTCCCCGAATCTTTCGCGGTTCCCCAGAATCGCGCCGTAAAGGTCCCGAAGGGAAAGCTGGTCTTTGTACCGGCTGAGGAGGACTTCCAAATCCGCCTTCTCTACGAGGAGCCGGATCAGTCCGTCGGCGTTGGATAGGATGTCGTCCGTCCCAGCATCAGCGGCCGATTTAAGGTTCTGCAGACGGCCGATTTCGGTGTTGTTTGCCTTTTGCTTTCCACCGTTGCCTTCGGGGCCGGTTAGGACTGCCTTGATTTCATTGAGGCTCTTGCACTCCGCATATTTCGCGAGCAACACGGCAACTCGCGTTTCGGCAGTTTTGGCTTTCACCGGGAGGCTTCCGAGGATCGCTTGGTGCCCGGCGATGCCCTTCGTCCGGTCCGCAAGCTCCTTCCCCTTTTTTCCGACGCAGTCCAGGTAAGGGTCGAGGCGCTCGTTAAACTGCGTTGCGAACGCATTGAACTCTTCTAGGCCGAACAGCGCCGCCAAGCGCGCCTGCTGGGCGGCCGGGGTATTGGCCGCGACCCGCGCGAATCCATCGATCCGGTTCTTTTCGATGAAGCAGAATTCGAAATTGCGGGGGTCCGCTTTCACTTCGATTCCTTTCTCCTTCGCGGTATCTCCGTACAGAACGGGCTTCGCCGACTTCCTCGATGTTGCGTTCCTGATGTATTCCGAGACGGGGATGCGCTTCGAATCCGCTTCGTGGATCGAGGCGAGCATTGCGTATTCGAGCGACTCACAAAGACTCGACTTTCCTGTCCCGTTCGGCCCGTAGACGAATGTGTACGGGTTTTTGAATTCGAAAGTGTGCTTCTCTGAAAACCCACGGAAATGCTCGACCTCTACTTTCGTAAGCCGGACGATCTCACTCTCGTTGGCGTTCGCTAGGTCGGCCGCGATTTCGAGCACCGGAGGCGCTGCGGCTCCGTTTTCGACGATCAATTTCGCCAAGACTCTCCCGCGCCGGCCTCCGGCCGTCCCGACCGCCGTGACTTCGTCGAACCCTCCCAACATCAGGTTGGCCAGCTTTTTCTCGTGTTCAGACAGAGTCGGGGCAGACTTGGCCAAGAAGCGTTTGAATTCGAATAGGGCCTTGGACATGTGCGTTCGCGAAGCGGTTGTTATCGATTATGCGGTCGGGCATCGGTTATCGGCACGACGCCTTCATTCGTTTGGATTGGATCGTAGCGTCTGTCCGCTGGTGCAGAGGATTGCATCTCTGCCGCGCGACACCGTTAACGTCACCACTCCGTCAAGCTGCTGCCGTTGCACGCGACCGACGCTAAGGTCTGCAAAGGCCGGACGCATGTGCCTCAGGCGACTATCCGGCAAGCCATCGGTCGAAGAATTTGACCGACGGCCTTCCGCGAAGCAATTTTCCGTCTCCAGGCAACGGCGCCAATGTTGTCAGATTGACTTCAGACTACTGTCGCGCGGATGTCGCCATGACTGGATCGAGCGCACCGGTGTTGATCACCTTGTCAACAAAACTTTCCATCGCGTTCGCGATCGCCTTCTGAGCAGCAAGACTCAAGGCATCCGCGCCCACCGGGCAATTTCCGTCCTCACTTGCGTGGCCTTGACCGCGGAACGTCGTCGTGATCAGTTCTTTTCCTTGCTTGTCGGAAACGCGAGCGCGAATCGCTATATCCACGTTTGCATCAGCGGATGGCACCCAGAATCCCGGCGTAAAACGAATTCGCGGGTCAAACTCGGAGAGGTCGAACTTGAAGATGATTCCATCGCGCCCGGATGGCACCGCTCCGCCGTTATTAACGACTTGAGGGAAGGCGGCTTCAACGGTCTTGGAAAGCGAACCTTGCAGCGCCTCACCGATATACATCGGATACTTATGGGCGCCGCAGGCGAATCCGGATTTGACATCCTTACCCGCGGTAACAAGATTATCGCTGAAGACAACGTAGGCCTTGTCTTGTCTGATCTTCGTGCTCATGACCTCAGAAGCACCCGATTGCGATGCAACTTGCACGTTATACGCGCAACCCGAAACCACCGTTGCCGCCAACATCGCGGCGCATGCTCTAACCCAAGCCATAGTTCTCCCTCTTTACCTCGGCTGATTTTTCTTCTCTAGAGAACGCTTCTACGGCATGCCGTGAGCGGTTCCCGCTCTATTTGTCAACGCCGACTGAAACCTGACCCACATTTCTGGGTTTCGCCGAAGTAAATGTGACCCACCCGGGTCGTTGATCACGCGGCTACTTTCGTGCTGGCCCGCGTGCCTGTTTGTCCCGCCTTTCTTTTGTCCTTTAGTCGATAGCTCTCGCCGCTGATTTGCACGATATGAGCGTGATGCAGGAGCCGGTCGAGCATTGCAGCCGTCAGCGTCTGGTCATCGGCGAATGCTGTCGCCCACTGTGTGAACGGCAGGTTGCTGGTCAATACGATTGAGCCGCGCTCGTAGCGTTTCGCCACGACATTGAAGAATAGGTTCGCCTCCTCCCGTCCAAATGGCAGATAGCCGATTTCGTCGATAACCAGCAGCCGGGGTCCAATGACCGCGCGATTGAAGAACTCCCGCAGGCGGTTCTGCTGCCGGGCAGCGGCCAGTTGCATCATCAGGTCAGCGGCGGTGATGAACCGCGTCTTGATGCCGGCCTGCGCAGCGCGGTAAGCAAGCGAGGTCGCGATATGCGTCTTACCCACCCCGGATGGTCCGAGCAGCACGATGTTCTCGGCCCGTTCGACGAACGCCAGACTTGCCAGCTCCTGAATCTGCGCACGTGGCGCGCCGCTGGCGAAGCTGAAGTCGTATTGCTCAAGCGTCTTGATGCCAGGCAACGCTGCCAGCTTCGTGAGCACCTGACGCTTGCGCTGCTCGCGCGCGCCAAGTTCCGCTTGCAGAAGTTGTTCAAGGAAGTCGGCCATACTCGAATCGGTCGTTGCATTGCGTTGTGCAAGCGGCGCCCAATCGGTCGCGACGCAGTCCAGCTTCAGTTGTGCGCATAGCGCGCCAATCCGTTCATGTTGCAGATTCATGCTGCGACCTCCAGCAATGCGTCGTAGACCGCTAGCGGATGCTGCAGGCTCTCGCGTGGCAGCACCCGTCGGTTGTCTGGCGCTGCGAGCGCTGGCGCCTGGGTTGGTAACGGCAGGAGCGCCGCCTGCTCCGAACAAAGCAGGACCGCCGGACGCTCACCTGTCGTCGCGTGGCGGCGTACATTGGCAACTTCTGATAGCCAACGGCCAATTTGCGCATTGGCGGCCTCAACATCAAGCTTCAACCCCGAGGACCTGAGCGTCGCGGCAAGCGGCACAACGAAGCTCTCCTTGAGATAGCGGTTGAAGCGTTCCACCTTACCCTTGGTCTTCGCGCGATACGGACGACACACCTTCGGCGTGAAGCCGTAGGTCTCAGCCAGCGCAAGCAGCTGTGGGTTCCAGCGATGCTCGCCTTCGCCGAATGCATCGCGTTCGATGACCACCGACTTCGCGTTGTCGAACAGCACATGTTCTGGCGTGCCACCGAAATAGACGAGTGCTTCACGTAGGCATTCGCATAGCGTCGCGGCGTCCTCACGCGAGGTGAAACGCACGAAACTCGCACGGCTGTAACCCATCGTCGCGACCAGCGCGAGCAATGGCTCGCGCCCTCGTCGAATAACGGTGAAATCGGCCTGCAACTGCTTGCCCGGCGCGGTTTCGAAGCGCACCACCGGTTCAGCTTCGGGACGCTTGTAGGGCATCAGAAATGCCTTGAGCTGACTGATGCCGCCTTCGTACCCAGCTTCCTGCAGTTCGCGAAGCAGAACCGTTGCCGGAATCCAGTGCGGCCGCGCGGCGGCGACGCGCTCCAGCAGATAGTCCTTAAACGGGTCGAGCTTCGTGGCTCGCGGCTCACGCTGGCTGTAACGGCTCGCCTGCTCATCCCTCAAATATCGGCGCACAGTGTTGCGTGATAAACCCGTTTGCCTTGCTATCTCACGTACCGCCGTCCCGCGCCGGGCCAATACCTTGATTTCCACTGTTTGCTCCTGAGTCAGCATCGGCGGCAAAAGCCGCCATCGTCTCCCAGGTGGGTCATGTTTACTTCGGCGCCAGGGTCATTTTTACATCGGCGCTAACATCTATTAACGGCAACGTGAGAGAAGTCTTTAGAGGCTGCGGCTGAATTCGCTCTTTGGCAGCGTTCAGTCATCTGGTTCAGCTGGGCGGCGGACTATGCTAAAACGCATCACCATCAAGGAAACGAGGCTTTGTGCCTGCTGCTTCACACATTCACGCCAATGGCTTTGCCTCGACTGACTCGGACGCTCAGGTCCCTGCTTGGCAGTTACCGGTCGCGGCAAATCAGTTTCCATACCCAGTTCAGCTCATGCTTTGCGCCCTGCCTAGCGAAGTTACGACCGCTCGAGCGTCGGAAAGGAGCATCGGGCAACGACGTTACGTGTCGGCAACGATATGCTTATGCATTTTCTAATCCCGTTCCGGTGCACTCCATGTTCTCGCATCCAGACTTAGACGATGACCTTGAATCTGAAGGTCTTGCTCTTCTCGCCCGACTTAGGTCCCGTGGGTACAACGGAGACCGGCTCGCCGCCTGTTCGCGAACTCGCGGATTGCTGGCCGCACTCGCTCGCGAGGGTTTCAAGATTCGGTCGAGCGGCCGCGGCCTTTCAGAGAATGGCAAGACTGTCGTTGTAGAATGGGAAGAAGGACCAAGGCAAGTGCCACTATGTCGGGTACGAGCCCAACGACATGCAGCGAATGGACTTTCTCCTCGGGATCCCGTTTCTGATGTCGGAAGGTGGCTCCCGTAACCGCAAGACGATCGGGTTTGACCTTGCTGCGCTGGCCGAGGCCACAGGTGTACCCGTCGCACATCTTCATTTGACTCCTGAGAAACCTAAAGGGCAGCGGGAAGATGGAGTTGAGGAGCAATATCTTCGAGTGAGCGAGCACCATTCCCGGATGGGCAGTTCAAACTCCTCCACCTGTGGGCGGCTAAATTCCCCCAGGCAGGACCAGTGGATTATGCGTCGGATTCCTCAGTGACGGCAAGCCTGGTCGCTGCTTCCCGGAGGCGATAACTCTTTCCTTCAAACTCGAGGAGTTTTGAGCGATGCAGGAGACGGTCAAGAATCGTCGAGGCCATGGTGCTGTCGCGAAGGTAGCGCCCCCAGTCCTGGACGATGCGGTTGGATGTGACGAGAATGCTGCGGCGATGCTTGTATCGTTGGTGAACAAGGGTCTGCAGCAGTTCGGCCGCGGCATCAGGGATGCGTTTGGCGAGGAACAGATCGTCAAGCACGAGAAGTTCGGGCTCAACGAGTGCCTTGAGCAGACGGTCCTGATCGGCCCGCGTTTCCACAGCATAGCCGGCGAACACGGTGTCGGACTCGACGTAGCGCACCTTCCTTCCCTGCAGGGTGGCGTTGTAGGCGATGGCCTTGGCGACGTGGCTTTTGCCGGTGCCCGTTTTTCCTATCAGCAATGCGTTGTCGCTGTCGGCGACGAACTTCAGGGTATGTAACTCGAAGCAAGCCTGACGAGGTACTTTGGGGTTGAAGGACCAGTCGAAGTCACTCAAGGTTTTTCGCTCGTCCAGACCGGACTGCTGATAACGTCGTTCGAGAAGCCTGGATTGCCGCCGATCGAGCTCGTCCTGCAGAATCATGGAGAAGGTTTCGAGGAACGGCTGCTGGCTGGCCTGGGCTTGCAGCACCCTCGTTTCCAGCGTCGCGCTGATGCCAGACAGACGCAGTTCGCGCAGCGCGCGGTCAATTTCAGCGAGGCTCATGCTCAAGAGAGATCTCCGTTGGGTGATGACATGGCGGCGCTATGACTGGCGCCGAGGGTGAACAGGTCGGCATAGTCGTCGCCGTCCCGGATGAGGTGATGTTCTTGAGTCAAGGGCAGTTCGCCCTGGATGGGCGTGTCCAGTTCAGCCAGCGCCTGCTCCAGAAGACGCTCGGTTAGCGCTTTGACCTGCTTGTAGCTGGTCACACCTTCTCTCACAGCGATCTCGCACGCCGAATCGATCAGGCGGCGGGGGTAGCGCCGGGCGAGACCGACGATGCCCCAGAGCTTGCGCTGACCGATTCTCCCTTCCGTATCGAACAGCTGCTGACACAAACGCTCGGCCGACGGCCCGATCGCCTTGGCCTGCAACAAGATGCGGCGCGTTTCCCGGGAGGGATTGAACGGTCGCTCATCGTGCGGCAACACCACTGATCCCGGCTTGTCGGCCAGAACGTGCGTGCGCAGCAATGCCTGTGTCTGGAGGTTGCGGACTTCCAGGCGACGGGCAAACTTGCGTACGAGCACCTGGCTGCCGATGAGAGCCGGTCGGGCGGCGTAGCTGCTGTGATCCACCCGTACGCACGTGTCGTCGCAGACCGTGTAGACCTTGTCGGTGAAGTATTCGAAACTGCGCGTGGGCAAAGCACCTAGATGGGGGCGCTCTTCCTCGAACATCGCCTGAACCTGGCGACGGGTGCTGCCGTGGATCCTTCTGGCCGCCCAGTTCGATTCCCATTGATCAAGGAAGGCGTTTTGCTCCTCGATCGATTCGAATCGTCGCCCCTTCAGGGCCGTGCCCTGAGTGTGCTGGATTGCGTTCTCGACGGTGCCCTTGCGATTCGGATCCCGTACGCGGGCTGGGTCCGCCACCACGCCGTAGTGAGCGAGCATGGCGGCATACACCGGATTGAGCTCCGGCTCGTACAGGTCCGGTTTGACTACGCCTTCCTTCAGATTGTCGAGAACGACGTACTGCGTGACGCCACCAAAGTGGCGCCAGGCCTGCTCGTGCAGTTCAGCCCAGACCTGTTTGCTGGACTTCCACACGACGCGGCGGAAGCTGCGCCGCGAGTAACGCAGCGTCATCACGAACAGCCGGGGCTTGCGGTATCGGTTGGTGCCCGGCACCCTGGTCAGGGCGCCTTCGCCATAGTCAACCTGCGCCTCTTCGCCAGGCATGAAGTCCAGCCGGTCGAACTGGGCCGGCTCGTGCTGACGCATTGTCCGCACGAACCGCTTGACGCTGTCGTATCCAGCGACAAAACCAAATCGGTCCACCAGATCCTGGTAGATGGCCATGGCATTGCGCCGAAGCCGCAATTGAGCCTCTATGAACTCCCGGTGAGGCTCGCAAGCTGATATCTGGCTGCCCTTTGTCGGTGGGCATGGTGGAGGAATTTGCAGCGCGCAGCCGGTGGGCACCGTGGGGGAATTTGCTTGCGCCGCTGCGAATTGCTCCTGGTACTTGCGAATCGTCTTCCGATCAACCCCGGTAACCCGGGAGATTTCCCGCTGACATTTGCCCGCAGCGACGAGTGTGGCGATGGTTGTTTGCAGATGCGGCTTCAAGACGTTCACTCCAGCCACCCCTCTTGTTCATTCTTCGAGAGGTGCAAGGTAACGTCCTGCCAGACCGCGTCAGCATCATGCTCCGCGTGTCTCTAGGTGGGGGATTTTGAGGTGCCCACAGGTGGGGGAATTTGCCCGCCCATCGGGGCCATTCTGCGATAGTACTGGTGCACGCCATCACGGCTGCCCTCTGCTCATCCTATCAGCCGCCCGAAGTTGAGTCCGAGGATATCCTCGAGGCGCGTGAATGGGCTGAGCTGCAGAAGCGCCGGCCAAGTTTAAGCGCAGCCATGTACGAGAGAGTCACGAAGGCGAGACGGGGGCAGGGGCGTTACCGTGACGATCTGATGCGGCTTTTTGAGGGCCGTTGTGCGGTTAGCGGCCTGGGTCTTTCTGCGGCGTTACGAGCTTCACACGCACTCGCATGGGGCCGGTGCGAAACCGATGAGCAGCGCGTTGATGAGAACAATGGGCTGCTCCTGTCAGCAAACTTGGATGCGCTTTACGACCGATATCTTATCTCGTTCACTCCCTCGGGGGCAGCCCTCGTGTCCGAGTCGCTGAGTGCCGAAGACCTGAACAGGCTGGGACTCATCGGTGACTTGCGCGTGACGCCCACCACCGCCCAAGCTCAATATCTTGAGATGCACCGAGGTGAGTTCGTCAGAAGGGAAGAGATGCGCAAACAGAAGAGAGCGGGCGTCAACGCCGCATTTCATGCCGCCAACCTCGTGACGAAGGGACCGCTCTAAGGGAGGGAATCGGGGATTCGTGTTCGTAAGGCAAAGACGCGGACGGTACAATGCAACGACGGCTTCCAGGCTTACGAACGCATAGGGGCTAGTTCCGGTTATTGTCGGAACTGGAGGCGGCATATGCTGAAAGTATTCTCCCGATGCTTGACGCCGTCACCGTCGGCGACCCGCCAAATTGCTGACGTCCGAGCTTGGCCTCTCCAACGACGGCTAAGGCCGATGAACGAGCGCTCGCCTTGTGACAATCAGATGGCCGGTTGCGAAGCAGAGCCGACGCTTGAGCGGCCTGCCGGCGGTGCATGTGACCGGCAGTTTGTGGCCGAACTCGGTCAGACCAGGTCCGCCGGGCGAAGCTTCGATTCATGAACGAGCTACCGCGAATCATCGGTGACTCGCCTCTGGCAATCTATCGACGCGAAGACTACATAGTACTGCCACGCGGCTGCCGTAGATTCCTCTATGTCAGACTTAGATGCTCTAAATGTGTGATCGCGTACGCCTCTGATCGAGCCTACGATCAAGTAACAAGACGCGGCCGGGGACGCGCAGTTGTTCGCGGCGTCAGGCCGGTCTGCTCAAGGAAACGGGTTGATCACGGTCAGCTTGTCGAAGATGACTTGACCATGGTGCATGTCTTCGCTGTAAAGGACCTCGCAATCTGCGATTAATGCGAAAGCAATGATGCAGGAATCGTAAAACCGGAATCCGTAGTGCGCTGCAATCCGACGTGCCTCTTTGTGAACTTCAAGTGTCAGTGGCACGACTTCGCAAAACGCTTCGACGTCGTCCAAGATGCGCTCGATCTCAGGCCACGATAGGCCCATCTTCCGGCTCATCACAAGCGTGACCTCGTTCATCACCTGAGTACTGATGACTGGCTTGGAATTTCTGCCAGCCACCAATGCCTCAGCCCTGTCAGCCTTTGCGGCGTCGTCAGAAAACAGATAGACGATTACGTTGCTATCGACGGCAAACCGAGTCGGTGCTGCCACTGTCATTCGGCGTTATCCCCGGTCAGCGAGTGATTCCCGATCAAACTTGAAGTCCGCGGGCAGACGTCCCCGATACTTGCGCAGGCGCTCGATCCGCTCGGCAACGGTGGGCTTTTTGCTGACAGAGAATGCGCCCGAACGGTCAGCGTAAATCTCAATATCGTCGCCCTCCTTCAAGTCAAGCGCGTCGACAACGCTCGCGGGCAGCCGCACGGCAAGGCTATTACCCCATTTTGCGACTTGCATGATCATTCCCGTGGATACACGTTATACGCATTGTATATCCGACCCGGTTTTCTAATCAAGTCCGAACCCGTCAGGTGACGTCCCGACGGCAAACACCTTCCCTGCGAGCGCGGTCTCAACACGCCGTTGCGGTTCGCCGGCACTCCGCACGCGCGTCTTATGATCCGGTCGACCCAGTGTACATCGGCGGGCTAATGAGATCTGACGTCCGGACGATTCGTTGGCAGTGTGCGAAAATGCCGGGCGCTGGAACGAACGCTGCCTATCATAGGAGTGTTGACCCAGTGCTGATCGTCGATCCTGCCGGCGGCGAGTTAGGATTGCAAATAAAACCACCGCGCCGGAGGTACTTGACGTTTGCAATACGCATCAGTTCGCACTTGCACAGCGAAATGGCGTCTGGCAGCTCGTGCAAAGCGATTGGCAGGATACGCGTGAGACCGAGCCCATCCCTTTTCCGACGATGGACTGCCGCCTTGCACGCCTGGTAACCGGTGTTGACGCCTGAGCTGCTGCTGCGCGCTATCTGTGACCGTAAGCTCCCGGGTGTGTTCGCGCGTGGCCTGCTCGGCCACAACCAGGGGAAGACTGATCCCGTTGTGACAAAGCGTCATCGCACTGACCGGGCGAGGGTGTTCGCGGACCGATCTCATGTGTTGCTGGAAACCACCGGACGCGATCGAAAAACAGTTCACTCTTTGCGGGCAGGTCCGCAGCGAAGCGAGTTGGCAACGAAGTCCCGCAAGCCGTTGAGATAGACGGTATTTGGAAGATATCGATAGTCCGACCACATTACCGCGTTACACGGCCTCCGGTGAACAACGGATCCGAGAAAGAGTCTCGCCAGCCTAGCGAGTAAGTGGCTATACTCGGAATCCGTGTAACATCCCTGCAGAGGCGCGTGTCTCGACCAATGGAGCGCCTCATGTACCACATCATTCCCTATCGGCCCTTTAGAATCCACGTCAGCCAGCGGCGTCAGCCGAAGATCCTTACGACGTGACGGCCGATCAAGGGCCGATCCACTCCGGCGTGATTGGGCGCGCCGGCCACAGCATATAACTTCATAACGGTCCGTCCGCTCGTCGCTGCGCCTGTTTCATCGAGCAGCGCGCGCCGAGCAAGCAGCAATCGATGCGCTCGTCCGTCGGTGCGCAGCACGAGTATTGACTAGCCAGCTCTGGGTCAACGCTCCGCGGTGAGCGAATCCAAGAGCCGGTTGACATCGTTCGTCACCGGCGGTCACCCGATTACTTCGGCATAGAATCGGTCTGACATAGGTAGTTTGGCTAACGAACGGTACTTTAGAATTACAGACGGGTCGCCATGACGAAAGCTTTAAGCAGATTGATCAGTGATGTCCCCGGGCTTGATGACGTCCTCGGCGGCGGGTTCGTGGCCGGTTCGTCTTACATCATTCAGGGCCAGCCCGGTTCGGGGAAAACAATCCTTGCGAATCAGATCGCGTTTGCTCAGATGCGGCAGGGGCGAAGCGTCCTATATGTGACGCTGCTGGCCGAATCGCATGATCGGTTGTTTCAATCTCTCTCGACCTTGCGCTTCTATGAGCCGCGTCGGGTGGGCGCGCAAGTGACGTATATCAGCCTGCTGAAAGTTTTCCGGGATGAAGGGCTGCTGGCCCTCGTCGAGGTGCTGCGCGCTGAGTTGAGGCGACAAAGCGCAACCATATTGATCCTGGACGGATTGCTCAATACGCGCGACCAGGCTACCGATGACCTTGATATCAAGTCATTCGTGTCGGAGCTGCAAAGTCACGCTGCCTTCACCGGGTGCACCGTCTTTTTCCTCACAAGCGCGAACGCCAACGATTCCAGTCCGGAGCACACTATGGTCGACGGCGTGGTTCAGCTACGGGAGGAGTTGTTTGGTTCGCGCACAGTGCGGCGTCTCCGGGTGGCAAAATCGAGGGGAAGCGCGTCGCTCGGCGGGCTTCACACTTACGAGATCGCGGACCAAGGCATCATTGTTTATCCGCGTCTTGAAGCGCTCCTCGCGACACCGTCCGCGAAGGAACTATTGCCCGCTCGACGAATTGCGACAGGCGTTGCCAACCTCGACGAACGCATGGCCGGCGGTCTGCCCGCCGAGTCGGTGTCGCTTGTCATTGGCCCCGCGGGCAGCGGCAAAACCACGTTTGGGTTGAATTTCTTGCGGCTAGGCACGCCACAGGAACCCGCGCTTCACTTTGGCTTCTACGAAACGCCGGAGCGGCTATTGGCAAAAGCAGAAACGCTCGAAATGCCGTTGCGACAGATGACAGAGGTTGGCGCGCTGCGCGTAATGTGGAACCCGCTCACCGAAAACCTGCTCGATAGACTCGGCAGGCAGCTGTTGCACGCGGTGCGCGAGCACGGCATCAAGCGCTTGTTCATCGACGGCATGGGCGGATTCGAAAGCGCAGCGGTGGTCCCGGACCGTCTAGCTGAGTTCTTCGCGGCGCTGACGAACGAGCTCAGGGCCATTGGCGTAACTACCGTTGGTACCTGGGAAACAAAACAGATCCTCGGTCCCGCCGTGACAAATCCGGCTCCGCGGCTTATCAGCATGCTCGACGGCCTTATTGGCATGCATCATGCGATGGACAGATCGAAGCTTCGCCGCGGAATGACGATCATCAAGCTGCGTGACAGTGCGTTCGATCCCTCGATTGCGGAAGCCGAAATATCGGCGGGTGGCATCCGCGTTGTAGGTCCGATGCCATCCACCGCCTCTACGATGCCACAGGCCGTCGCGAGCAGCGACCAAACGGCCGTAGAATGAAGAGAGGCGCGTAGCATGACCACCATTGTCGTCGTCGACGATGAGCAGGCGATTACCGACTTCTTGTGCTACCTCTTCCAAGAAGAGGGCTTTGTGGTGTCTTCCGCAAGCGACGGCAAATCAGCCTTGGAATTGATCCGCTCCGTTAGGCCAAGCCTTGTCGTGACTGATTTCATGATGCCGATAATGTCGGGGCTGGAACTTGCCCAAGCGTTAAGGGGCTGCGAGGACTCCGCCGGTATCCCAATCATTCTCGCAACCGCAGCTCAGGGCGCGATCGCGCGTGCGCATGCAACGTTGTTCAACGCCATTTTAGATAAGCCTTACCCCCCCGACGAACTCCTCCGCCTCGCGAATTCGCTCGTGCCATCGGTAACTGGTCACCGCAGCTTTTCAGGCAACGACAACAACACCTCATAAAATAGGCCAATGCGCATGTCCACGGAGACGTCGCCATGCGTAGTATGACAGCGCGTGAAGCCGGCTCGCAATGAACCAACCGCCAACTGTGTTTTAGGGAGCTATTGCGGCTCGACTTCATCGAGCCGGCTTGGAGCCAACCTGGTCCATCGTTCGTCAAACGTGGAGCTCGCTGCGTTGACGATCGCAGCCGGGGGGGGGGGGGCGTGAAGCGATACGACCGCGTATGAGTCAAGTAACCGAGCACTGAGCGGCGTGACGCTGAAACCAGCGCTGGCTTTTTGTTCTATAGCGGAGCTGCATCGATCAGCTCGCAATACTGCCAGGTCGGTGGGTCAGCGTTCATACCGGCGGCATCGTTTTGCGGGAAGCGCCACCCTCAGGAACCCAGCAGTTCACCAACAACCGCTGCTGTTGGCTCTGCGTTCACATATTCCGGGCTCCCGAATATCCGTGTCCCTCGAGCGCGCCAATCGTCGCCGTCACATGCCGAATCGTCCGCTGCAGCAGTCCGACGTCTATCGGCTTAACGAACGAATCGTCGAAGCCGCTTTGTATCGCGCGTTCGCTGACCTCCGAGCCGCTGTATCCGCTGAGCGCGATCAGGTACGGGCGCTTGTCGCCGAGAATGTTTCTCGCCCGCCGCGCCACCTCGAAGCCGTCGATACCAGGCAACCCGATATCGACGATGGCTACCGTGGGCGTTTCCTTCACCATCGCGTCCAGCCCGCTTGTGCCGTCCGACGCCGTCGTGACCGCATAGCCGAGCGATTCCAGCAACGCGGCAGTCGCCGCTCTTACGTCTTCATTGTCTTCCACCAGCAGGATGGACACGTCTTGATCGGGAAAAAGAGAAAAGTGATCCGTGACCGGCACCGGCTGTTCGGCGGGCGCCCTCGAAAGAGGCAACTCCACAACGAACTGACTTCCTTTTCCCTCGCCTTCGGACTGTGCCACGAGCGTGCCGCCGTGCAGTTCCACCAAGCGGCGCGCGAGATTCAGGCCGATGCCGAGTCCGCCCTCGGAGCGGTCCAGTGGCGCGTTTACTTGCGCGAACAATTCGAAGATCGATTCGAGGTAGCGAGCAGGAATCCCGCGTCCATTGTCCTCGACGGTGAGAACGGCTCTGCGTTGCGCGTCGTTCCCGTTCGCGCACAGACGCATGCGAATGCTGCCGCCGTGGTCCGTGAACTTCACGGCGTTCGACAGCAGGTTCGCGACGACTTGCTGCAAGCGCGTGGCATCGCCGTTCATCGCATAATCGCCTGGCGCGAGGTCGATGACGAGCGAATGCCCCTTCGTCTCGAAGTCTCTCCTCACCGAGTACGCAGCGGTTTCGATGACCATGCGCAAATCGATCGATTCGCGATGCAGCCGGATCGCGCCGCGCGAGACCCGCGACGCATCGAGAAGATCGTCGACCAGCCGGGTCAGCGTACCGATCTGGCGGTTGATGAGCGAGCTGATCTCCTGCGGCACGCCCGTCGCTGCGTCGCTCAAATCAATAAGCTGAAACGCCGACGCGAGACCGGCCAGCGGATTGCGGAGCTCATGCCCGAGCATCGCTAAGAACTCGTCCTTCCTGATGCTCTCGTCCTTGAGACGGGCCGCAAGCGCGAATGCCTCCTCGCTGAGCCTTCGCAATTCCTGGTTGGAGTTCTTTAACTGCCGGCTTCGACGAATCAGCTCCGACTCACTGTCGACGTGCTCAATTCCGCGTTCATTCGACTGGTCATATGACGCCGCAGTGCGTTTGTGCACTTCCGCCACGAAGTCGGTGACGTTTTCGACCCGGTGGATGATGGCCGCTACCGAGCCATCCTGGCTCAGCAGAGGAATATTGATGGGACTCCAGTAGCGCACGATGAACGCCCCGGTATCGCTCGAGCGATCGGGTACGTCGTAGCGCTGCAGCGCCATCGCGTCGGTGCGGCGCAGCCGGACGACACGCTCTAGGGACGCGGCGAGCACCTCCGTCGCGTTTGTTTTCTGATCCGTGGGATCGTCAGGAAACGCATCGAACACCGGGCGGCCGATCAGATCGTGGCGATCGCTGATCGTTTCGCGCAGATAGGCGTCGTTTGCATCGAGGATCGTATAGCCGTCGTCGACAGCCAATAGAAGGCAGGGACTAGGAAGCAGCTTGAAGACGATACTATACGTGTCGGCTGATAGCACTCGGCCTGTGTCCATTGTGATAGCGTCCTCCCGGCCCCCGTAAATGCATGGCGCAATGCACGATCGGAATTCTGTTAGCAGCGAACGTGCCACGGCACGCTCACCTGGCACACCTGGCTTCGTCGATGGGGTGCCGACGCGTTGAGGCATGTCGACTAACGTTGTACTTTCTCAAAAAGCGCTCGATTGAGGGGGCGTCGAGCGGCAAGTTGCCCCGCGCCCGACGTTCCCGCCCTATGTCGCGTCCGAATCGCGGGGATTCAAAACATTGCTAACTCCACGCGAGAAGTGCTATTCACGAGCGTATCCGGTCGCCGCGTGACGTGGGTCGCCTGGGGAAAAAGAGGACATGGCAATGGGAAGGGCAACCTAGCCAGTGACGCACAGCGACCGGCGTCCTTTGCTGCGAAGGAAAGGCCGGTGGTCGATCGCCGCCTCTGTGCGCACCCGAGACGCTACTTCTTCGGCTTGCCTTTGCCGGAGCTTTCGCTCATGCTGAACCGGCTCATCCCAACACCTAGTATTGGCGGAGTGCGCGGGCGGAAACAAGAAGGCGTGCACCAACGACCTTTCCTTACTTCGCGTACTATGGATCACCCGTGCCGCTGATTTCCGGTGACACATCTGGAGAACGGCATGCATAGCCAACAATTCTGCTCGCGGCTCGACAGCGCTTCGCAGCGAGCCACGCGCGAGTCTTTCGAAGTCTCTCCTGCTCCTGATGCGCGCTGGCGCCGGGGGCACCGTGACAACGAACGAGCATGAGCTGCTGCAAGGCTCGTCGACGGACCATCGGATCGCGGATTGTCACCGCATGATTGAAGCGCAGTCAGAGCGCCTGGCTAAAGCAATCTTTAGCGGTGCCGACCCGACTCAGGCACGTGTCGTCTTGTATTGTCTCAAAGGCAGCCTGTCGGCGCTCGAGGCCTCGAAAGCCGCGATAGCGCTCGACGTACGTGCGTCAATTCACCAGAGCCTGTTCGGAACTCCCAACAAGTCGAAAACCAAATAGCGTGCGGGCCCGAGCCTAAGACATCAAGGTGCGGCTCAGTTGCAGTCTAATCGGCGACGGCCTGTGTCCCGTTTCCGCCTGAAGAGCGGTTCGGCAGTCTTCCGCGCGTTGTGCCGGCTGCCGGGCCACGATGGCGCGAGCATCGTCCCTCGACACGCGGGTGAGCCACAGTGGCATTGATAGAGCCGCTTGAGGGCGGCCGTCCGGCGCCCTTCGACGAACAGTCGATAGTCAATGAGCAGCTCTTCGCCTGGCTCGATGTTACGCAGCGCGTGCAAATTGACGCGACTGCCCTGCTGCTCCGTCTCGCAGTTCGGCGCGCAGCTGTGGTTCACCCGGCGCGCCGAGTTTCCGCCTTGCCCGCAGTCGATCACGCGTCCATCGTCTAGATCGAAGAAGAACGTGTGGCCTGCCTCCGCGGCCGAGCGCTCGTACTGGCGCTGTGCTTCCTTCCAGCTCAGGATCTTGCCTTTGTACTCGAACAGCACATCACCGGCGTTGATGCGCGTGAGCGCGAACACGCCCCGGCCATGAATGGGCGACAAACGGACAGCGGTGCGACGCATCGGCATTGAATGTGTAGAAGCGAAAAAATGTGTCGCGGTCAGGCCTGCGGCGTTGAATGATCGCTCAACGCTGTACTCGAGAAGCATATGCCCCGATCGACTGACCGCCCTATCAAGCGCAAGCCGCCTCGCGGTACGCTGGCCCGCTATCGGGACCGAATCGTCGAGGTGCTCGGCGAAGCTCGCGGACAGCGTGTCAAGATCCGCTCCGTCTACGGACGGTGAGCGGCGTACGGCCGTGAAGCTCATCAATCGTCTGCCGCTGGATAACCCTTTTTTGACGCGCGCGCGAGCGTCGCTCGCCGAGCAAATTGCAATGAGGAACTCAATGTTGGCGACTTTCGACGAAGAAGAGGTGCGCGAGCGCGCCTACCGTCTATGGGAAGCAGACGGCCGATGGGAAGGGCGCGATGAGCACTATTGGTATCTGGCCATACAGCTTCTCGAAGAGCAGGCCCAGCTTACTGGACAAATGTCCAAAACCATCGCCGCTTCACCCTCGGCGCGGGAAGGCGACGTGCGCGCTTCGAAGCAAGTTGCCCCCGATCCCGACAGATCGTCAGGATTAGCAGAAGTGGGAGCCGGCATCGATAGCCGCATGCAGACAAGCGCGACGGGCGCCGCAAAGAAAGCGACAACTACCAAACGCAAGGCGGCTGCTACAACAGTCGGCCCGGCTGCAGGAGGAAAGAAAAAAGCGGCGATGTGAAGCGCTACTGCTGTGATGGTCCCAAGCGCAATGTCGCCCTGCGGCCCCCGGCACAGCGACCGTCGATTGAGGACTGCGCCCGATACTGGAGCGTTGTTCTTCCTTGATGGCATGTCCAGGGCCGCGTGTCGGGCGCACGGTCAATGAACGATCTTCGCCGGGGTATGTGCGTTCCAGTTCGCCGCAAGCCGCCGCCGTGTCGCCGTGTACAAGAGCGAACTGGCCGCCAACACCGGGCATCGGGCCTGCGGGGAGATAGCCTACGCGTCAGGCATGAGGATTGTTGACCTAGGGGTTTCCTCCTCGTCTTTCTTTCTCTCGGCGAATGGAGCAGTAGCCCGCCTCTGCCCCCGAGCGCGAGCTCTTTTTATTGTAATCTCCGGTTCGCCACCTAAGCTAATACTGCGTCCCCTTGGCGAGACGCATCGTGGATGTTAAGGATTCGGCCCGTCCCAAGTCCAGGCGGGCTTTTCTTCCTGCTCCCACCGCAATCCGCGCCCACGACTGCACAAGACCGATATGCGGACATAACGCCTAATGTCTCCGGTCTGTAGATCGCGGTTGTTGTGGCTGCCCTTTTATTTCGGGTGTGGCCCAACAACGACAAGCTCAACGCGCACCGATCCGAATCGCGATGTGCCGACGTAAAGTCAAGGGTATGCCGACGGGGCCTCACCTCTCGCAGCCGACTGCGTTAGCTTGAATGGGTACGCCGCGTTTTCTATTTTTAGGATTGCGACTCATCGAAGTAGATTGATTGTGGAGTGGCAACTGCGCTCGGTGGACGAGAACAGGCGGACCAAAGAAAAACCCGCTCAGTTGAGCGGGTTGAATCCATATCGGTGGACATGGAGGAGACAACCCCAGTATAAACCCTTAGCGCTCAACTGCAAGTCCTCTTCAACGTGTCTCACATAGGCAACGGCTTACCGTGCTTTCGCTCCCCAGGCGCAACGCTTGCGTAATCCAGTGCGGGAGGCGCCGCCATGAAAGCGACTACATTCTTGGAACAAGCCCAACGGGAAGCCCAGCTCGTCGATGCGCTGCTCGTTGCCCGATACGCCCTCGTCATCCATGACGGCATGACGCCGGTAGGCGACGATGATCCGCCGTCGCGCTAGCCCATGCGCTTCGACCGCGAACTGCAGTGCATCGATGCAGCCCTCCAGATGGCCGGGATTGACACGACGCAGGCGCTTCATCCGCCGAATCTCTATTGGAAAGACCACGACGCTGATGGCGGCGGTGGTTTGCCACCGGGCGGGGACGACTGAGATGGGGCGCTGGAGCGGTTCACGAGCGACACGCGTGCGCTCACCTGACGCGCTGCCTGGCGAAATGCCCCGGCTGATCGAGCCGCAGCTGGCGACGCTGGTTGAACGTCATCCTGGCGAAGGCGACTGGTCCTACGAGATCAAGTTCGACGGCTATCGCATGCTCGCGCGCATCGAGCGGGGCAACGTGAGGCTCGTGACGCGCAATGGGCACGACTGGACGGAGCGCATGCCGCGGCTGTGCGCAGCACTTGAGGCCATACCGGCCGATACCGCATGGATTGACGGCGAGGCGGTCGTCCTTGATGCGACGGGTAAGCCCGACTTCAACGCACTGCAAACCGCCTTCGACCGGCGCAGTACGGCCGATATCGTCCTGTTCGTCTTCGATCTGCTGTGGCTCAACGGCGCCGACCTCCGCGAACAGCCGCTGCGTGCGCGTCGAGCACTACTGCACCAGTTGATGCAAAGTGACCCTGCCTCCTTTCCACGTACAGCAAATTATGCAGCGATCATCCTAGCCTCGTAATCGACGGGAGTGGAGAAATCGATAGAGGTGTGCAGGCGTTGTCGATTGTAGTAGCCCTCAATCCAGTCGACGATATCCAGACGAGCCTGAGCGCGGGTTTCGTAGCGAACCTGATAGATTCGCTCGACTTTCAGGGTTTTGAAGAAGCTTTCCATTGGCGTTGTCCCATGCATTAGCGCGACGGCTCATCGAAACGTTCATCTTGAAGTCGGCGGCCAGTTTTCGGTACGCCCGACTTGCATATTGACTTCCGCGATCGGAATGTAACAACAACCCTGGCGGGGGCTTACGGTGCCAGCACGCGCCGCGCAGTGCCTGGCAGACCAGTTCCGCGTTGATGCGCTCTGACATTGACCAGCCTACGATGCGTCGGCTTGCCAGATCCAGAATGGCAGCTAGGTATAACCAACCTTCGCCGGTCCTGATGAAGGTGATGTCGCTGACCCAAGCCTGATCGGGCTGCCAGCCGTCAAAACGACGATCAAGCAGGTTGGGAGCCACCGGTAAGCGGTGTGTCGAATCCGTCGTCACCCGATACGGGCGTTTATAGACCGGCCGCAGCTCTAAGCGTTGCAGGCTACGGCGTACACGCTCAGCGCTGGCCGGCTGGCCCTGGATCCTTAATTGCCTTACGATCCGAGGACGGCCGTAGCTGCCGCGACTGGCGCGATGAATCGCTGCCACCTCCCGATCAAGCGCGGCGTTGGCCTGCGCTCGCTGACTTGGCCCGCGCTTACGCCACTGGCAATATCCGCTGCGCGACACCGTCAGGATGTGACACAGCCGAGTAACACTGTACTGGTCGCGGTGCTCGTCGATCCATGCGTACTTCACCGCGACCCCTTCACGAAGTACGCCGTCGCTTTTCGAAGGATCTCGATATCAAGTCGCGCACTGGCGAGCTCTTTGCGAAGGCGGCTGTTCTCCGCCTCCAGTTCGTTGACCGGGCGCGTCGGTCGCGTGCTCTTCACTTCGTGACTGTCGACCTCGCCGATACGTTGAGCAGCGCGACTGCGTCGACTCCAATTGCCCAAGGTTGCCACGGGCACTCCAAGCCTACGCGCGGCTTCGTGCTGCCCGACTGATTCGGCAAGCCTAATGGCCTCGACCTTGAACTCGTCCGTGTACTGCCGCTTTGGCACTAGCTTCTCTGACATTAAAACCTCCGTACAAACAGAAATTAGCAAATTCCTGCTGTACGTGAAATCGAGGCATGGTCAAAGCGTCGAGAATCCGCTCCTGCGCTATTCCGACGATTTCGCCCAGGATCCGGCTTCACTCGTCGCCTCGGCGTGCAAGATGCAGCTCGAAGGCATCATTGGCAAGCGGGCCGATGCGCCCTACCGGTCCGGACGCTCGAACGACTGGATCAAGCTCAAGTGCACGCTGAGACAAGAGTTCGTGGTCGGCGGCTTTTCGCGTGTGAAGGGCGCGAAATCAGGCGTGCGTTCGTTGCTGCTGGGCGTCTACGAGCCAGATGGCATGCTCCGGTATGCCGGCCATGTTGCGCCTCACCTCACGCCCGCACGAAGTGCTGCCTTCAGCAAGCGCGCGCAGGGTTTGCAGCAGGGCCAACCGGCCTTCTATAACGCGCCGGAACCCGAGCGCGATCGCGAGTTTTACTGGCTCAAGCCGGACATCGTGGCGGAGGTCGCCTTCCTCGAATGGACGCCCAATGGCGAAGTCCGCCATCCGGTCTTTCACGCGCTGCGCGAAGACAAGCCGGCCCGTGCGGTGACGGAAGAGAAGGTCATCGACAATCCGTGTGTGGAGGGTCTTCAGCAGATCGGCTCGACGCGCGAGCGGCCCGGGCCGCGCGGGACGGTCATCGTCGGCGACATCAAGATCAGCAATCCGCAGCGCGTGATGGATCAAGCATCAGGGCACACCAAGCTCGACATCGTGCGTTACTACGACGCTATCGCCGAGTGGGCGCTGCCCTATCTACATGCCCGCCCCCTTGCGCTCGTACGCGCGCCCGACGGCATCGCCGGCGAGCTGTTCTTCCAGAAGCACTCCGAGCGCGCGCGCATTCCCGGCATCCAAGAATTGCCTGTGAGTCTGTATCCGGGACACAAGCCGCTGCTGGTGGCGAACACCGCCGACGCGCTGATTGGACTCGCTCAAATGAGCGTCGTCGAGATTCACTCATGGAATGGCGCGGCGCCTGATCTGGAGTATCCGGATCGGGTCATCTTCGATCTCGACCCGGATCCTGCGTTGCCGTGGTCGGCCATGCTCGAAGCGGCAGCGCTCGTGAAGGTGGTGCTAGATGAGCTGGGATTGCGCTCGTTCGCGAAGACCAGCGGCGGCAAAGGCTTTCACATTGTCGTGCCGCTCAACCGGCGACAGGGGTGGGATGAGGTCAAGCTGTTTTCCCAGGCGGTCGCCCAGCATATGACACGCGTGGTGCCGCAGCGTTTTTCAGCGGTCCTCGGTCCGAAGAACCGCGTGGGCAAGATCTTCATCGACTACCTGCGCAACGGTCGGAGCGCCAGCACGGTGGCCGCGTTTTCCGTGCGCGCACGCCCCGGCATGGCGGTGTCGATGCCGGTCTCATGGGATGAATTGAGTGACGTGAAAAGCGGCGACCAATGGACGATGGCACAAGCCATCCACCGACAACGGACGCTCACCACCGATCCGTGGGGAGGCTACTGGCGCACGCGGCAAGGAATCACCGCCGCGATGCGCCGGGCGGTCGGCATGAAGCGCTAGGGAAGTCGCAATCTCACGCTGGCGAATCAAACGCTAGCCACGCGCTTCGGTGCCCTTGAGCTCGCCATGTTTATGCGAGTGCGTCGCGCCGTATTTGAGTTCATAGTGCGCGCCCTTGCCAGTGCGCGTGGGCGGGAAGTGCTCACCCTCAACACACGTCACCTCGAAGGTGTCTTGTCCATCGTCGTGAACTACGGAATAGATACCCGACACCTTGACGATTTCACCGGGCTTATACGAGTTGTCACCTGCCATCGTCGCATCTCCTGAGAAAATAACAATGACCGACGAGCAAGGAGCGTTCCGAGCGTTTCCGGCCAAACGTCGCCGGCCAAAGCATCACCGCTGGTCGCCACTACGCCCCCTCTACGCCGCGAGTCGATGCTCGTAGTACGGCCGGTCTCGATCTTCCAAAATGGCATCGAGCGCGGCGAGGTCGGACGCCTGCGGATGCAACCAGGCGTCGACATGCTCTCGCTTGATCGGGACGATGCAGCGATCATGGCCCGCGGCTTCGACCTCGGCCGGCGGCTCGTCGGTGATGGCCGCGAACGACAACAGATCCGGCTGAGCCGGCGCCGTCCACCTGGACCACAGGCACGCGACCATCAGCAACTGGCCGTTGTTGGGACGAAACTCGAGGACGACGTTCTCGCCCGGCGCCTGCGGTCCGGCATGCGTTTCAAATAAGGTGTTCTCGCACTTCGCGCGCATGACGTTCTCATAGAAGACGTCGACGAGCAGCAGGCCGTGCGTATGGCCAAAGCACGGCTTCCAGAACTTGTCCAGGCTGTCGCGCCGCGCGTTGTACGTGCCGGGAAATTTGATGTCGTAGTTCGCAGGCTTGCCCGCTATGCGGCATTGATAGCGCATCGGCTTAACGACATACTGCCCGTCTTCGACCACAAGCACCGGCGCATAGTAGCCGGGAAAAATGCGCGAATCACGCGGTTCCGGCTCGCAACGATCGAGATCGGTGAGGCGCCGTAGCGCGGCATCGATCTTGTCCGTGGCAATGCGCTTGCTCTCGGTTGCCGCTTTGGTCACCTTCGTCTGCAGCGACCGCTCTGCATCCGCCAGCCGTGTGCGTTGCTTGAACAGATCCTGTTCGAGCCGGGTTGCCTGCTCCGCGTTGAACCGGTCAATGAACGTCTTGATCTGACGCTCGTCATCGGTCGCGGGCTCACGAGAAGCGTCTTCCATCGCCTTGGGGATCTTGGCCTTGCTGCCTTCAGCGCGTTCCCAGAAGAGTCGCGTGAACTCGCGAATATCCATCTGCGCGCCGAACAACTTCACGTACCGACGGTAGTCGGCCTGAATCTGTGCTGAATAACACATGCGTGAGGTCCCCCGTTGGTGCCGTCGTGCTGTTGCGGATCCGTGGCTGCGGTGCACCGTTCCCGGTCGCATCGATGCCGATCTTTCACAGCGCCTCTTTGCACAGCGCGAGCATCTTCTTGATGACGGTGCACCCATAGTTCAATTGCATATCGCCGGTAAAGAGCGCCTGCACATTCGACTGGCGCACCGCGATCCCGGCGCCCTTTAGATCTTGCTTTGCGATTCTGAGCGCCAGCTGCCCGAGCCGTACGCGATCGAGCCAGTCCATCCAGAGGTGGTTACGCCGAAGCCGGATGCGGCAGCTCTCCACCACATGATCGACTCGCCACTCCTGCGTAAGCGAGCGCGACGCCGCGACGGTTGCAACCAGGAAGCACAGCAGTTCCGCACGCGCTTGCGCCACTTCGTTGATATCTGAGTCAGCCATAGGGTGGTTGTTCCTTTGGGTTGTTCGTTCAGGTTGTTCCCTCTCGTCCTTCGTTTCTCGATGTTGACCGCGAGGCGCGTTCACGCCTGGTTGATTGCAAGTGCGGACACGGACGCGAGAATCAACGCCTGTTCCTGCGCGGCTCCGCGGGTCGGACCACGCTGGCCGGAAGTCTTACCGATCCGCCCTTCGAATGGGCAATGGGCTCCAGCATACGCATGCATGCGCCGACGCTGGCAAAAAAGGGCGCAATTCCATGTTGCAGATTTCGATGTAAAGTACTGTACATCCATACAGTACTTATGCAAAATGGCGGCCCTGCCCAAACATGTCGAGTCCATTCATCCCGGCATCTGGACCTATACCCGTGAAGTACATAGTTTGAGGGCGAAAAGCGTGAAGGCGTTCTGCGGTGGGGTCGCCAAGGACTCTCCGTTTCGATGTATGCATACATCGAACTACATCGTTTCGGTTATCGGCTGTTCAAGCTCCGAGGATCTTTCGTATTGCACGCGCGAAGCCGACATCGAACACTGTCCGACCGTGTTCGTTCACGATCTCGCCATGGCTGCCTTCGTGTAAGCCATGTCTTTCGAGGTAGTCGGCAGAGACCGCCTTCCCCAGCGCTTCAAGTTCTGAAGGAGTGAGCTGCGCGTTGTGGCCGTTCGTCGTTGTTGGCAACGCGATGGCGGCTCCTGACGCGCGCACACCGATTGGGCGTCGATCCACGACGACTTGAGCGTGGGATTTCAGAAGGTTGACCTCGGCCCGGAGCTTGTCTCGCTCCCCGATGATTGCTTGCATGATGGAGCGGATCGCGGGGTCGTGAATACGCATGAGGTATTCGTGGCTTGCCAGCGGTTTCGATGGTCGAAGTGTCGGGGGCCCGGCATACGTCGCCCAGGCCAAAATCAGCTTGCGGTAGTCTGCCGATTGCATGTTGTAGAGGACGCGCCCCTTTAGGATGCCTTCCGCCTCCGCCAGGCGACCGATGGTTGAGAGAGAAAAATCGCGCGAGCCTGATTCCTGATGCCTGCGACAAATGTCGTGCAGCGCTTTTAGCCGAGCAAGCCGATGGGCGCGACCACCCTTGGCGAGCAGCGTGCCGAGAAGCACATTCGGGTGGTCGAATGTCACGCTGTTCATGCTTGCGACTCGTCGATTGTTTGAGGCTTGCGCTTAAGCATGCTGGCGGCATTGCATTCCGGCAGAAACGTGGCGAAATCAACGCCAAATCGCTCGCTCAGACTCCGGCCGGCGTCCATCAGGTTGATGACCTGCCGCGTTCCCAGCATTGGATTAGCGGGGTTTATCTGCCGCGCGAGACGGCGCATGAATGCATTGCCAACGCGGAGTTGCTCTTCTTCGCCCAGCGTCATGAAGACGGGCGCAAGGTGATCGCGATAAAGCACGGCATCGAGCAACTGACTACGACGGAAGACTGCCTTGCCTGCATCGAGATCCGGATAGAGCTCGACGTCGTCGCAAACCCCAGCGAGCTGAAGCAATTCCGATTCGGTCTCTTCGAACGCGATGTGCACATCGCTCGCGGTGCCCACCGCCACCAGTTGAGTAGAGTCTTCGACGGCCCGGTCGAGCGCAGCCTTGCAGCGCTCAATGAGCCGCCAACAAGCGGTGAGATCTTCCGCGAAGTCGTTGAATCGCTTCATCGACCCTTCCCACACGCGCTCAGCCTGCCGAAAGGCATCGAGATGAAGGAAGATCTTGCCAGCGTCTTCAGCGTCAGCCTTCTGCTTCTTTAGGTCGAGAAGCATGCGTTCATTCACGAGGCAAGCATTGCGGGCCTCGTCGAAATGGTAGGCGATCGTGTTGAAGTGCGCGGCGAGCGATGGAAGGTAGTGAGGCTCCGTCACAAACCAGCGGCATCGAACGCAGTTGCGATTCCCTCCCGGAACAGGAGCGTGCTTTGCGTTGCCAACGGCAGTCCCCGGCAAAACCATCGGACCTCCGTTATGGCATCCGCCAATCGACCGATTCTCCATCGAATCGCTGGCATTTCCTCCAGCGAGGCACAGGCCGTGGTGCATTGGCATCCAGCCCAACGCGTTTCTTGCCGCTGGATGCTCAGGGATTGCATCGGCAACACTGCTCACACTATTGCAGATTGCACTTCGGACAAGTTCGTCGTGTGCAGTATCGAGCAAGAAGTTCTGAATGCTCGCATTCTTATTTGCATCCAGGCGAGCCTTCGCATCGAGCAGGACGTCGCGAATATGGGTGGCTCCAGGCTTGGTGTAGTACAAGGTCATGACCAACCGGCTATGACCGACAAGCTTCTGCAGCACAGGGAACGGCACCTGTCCTTCCAAGGCCAGCGCAGTGACAAGGGAGACTCGCAAACTGTGAAGTGGGAAGAACGTCCTCCTCTTGGTCTGGGGCGGCAGCAGCCGAATCGGTGTTCCGTTGTGGTGAGTCTCGGAGCGCCCGGCGAGCCGTGACTCGAATTCCTTCAGCAAATAAAACCAGCACGAATTGAGCGCCTGATCCTGAAGCGGGAAGTTACGCATTCGTGCCGTCGGATATTCTGGCAATCGGAAGAGAAAGCACGCGTCAGGATAGCGCGCCAACTGAAAATCAGTCTTGGCGATGATATGTCGACGATCAAGTTCTGCCCATGAGGTCCGACGCGAGATGGGGTTGTACTTCTGTTGCCAGTTGCGCAGCTTCTCGATCCAGTAAAAAACATTCTGGTGAACCGCTCCGCCTTGCATCCACGGCAGCAAATAGCCCTTCTCTGGCCCTGACTTCGAAATATCGGCGGTCTTGTTCGTGTTGATATACAGGACCGCTAGTGCGTCCTCGCTGCTGCTGCGATCAAAGTCGCGCCGGAACACACCCTGCTGTAACGGTCGAGATTCGCTTCCTTCTGCAATGTCGCTGCTGTTTCGTTCCCAACGTCCTGCCGCATAGCGCCAAGTGTCTGCCTCTCCGGAGTCAAGTACACGGACCTGGCTAGTTCGTAACGGCAAGATAAGCTTCACAAGCAGTGCAACCCATCGGACCGGACTCCACATCTGCAACACTTGACCACCGCGATAGTTTCGACTCAGCTTGCGTATGCGCCAGACGCAATCCGGATCGTCGCGATCAATCTCGTCTTCGGTCACGTCGAGCCAATCAGGCGCGCTCGCACCCATATGGCCGATCTTGCTCCCGAGTGCACCATGTGCCCATTGCCAATCGCGAAAATGAGGTCCCGCCGCCAGCATCTGCCGAAGTTGGTCGATGTAGCCATAAGGCAGCGGTGAATAAACGCTCTCGCCGCGCTTCGGCAACCCCGCTTTCGACATACGACGTACCGGGTTGTGATAGCCCTGCATTAATACGGCGTTATCGTTGTTACCAATCTGACTGAAATGCCGAAGCAACACAAACTGCAGGAAAGCGTGAATAAGATTGTTCGCGCTGATGCCCCAAGGAGAGTCAGGACACGCCGTTCGGTGAAATTCTGGAACCTGTGTCGTTTGCGCTAGGAATACACTCGGGTCCAGCGGCAGGCTCTGCAGGATGAGGTAGCGCTCGAAGAAAGTCGATAGGGCCTGCAGCCTTTGGTATAGACCATGCGTTTCCCCACCGAGCCACTCCAAGGCGAAGCCTCTCCAGGCTGCAAGTTCTGGATAAAACTCCAGCACCCAGGCCAGGGTTGCATCCGAATCGCGTCGCATGCTGCGCTCGGTCCTTGCCGCCTTGCGACGCGCCTTGGGCTTAGTTGGAGAGGTTTTGTACATGTATTTGCTCGGTCACGTGGAGATGTGGCTAGTCAGATGAACGGACCAAATCCGACAGGGGCGTCGCAAGAAGTCCATCCAGCCGGTGCGCCGCTTGCTGAAGTGCTTCTCGGGCTTCGCTAAAGCTTGCTTGTGTGTAGATCTCCTGGCTCTCGATCGATGCGTGATGCATGAAGCGGCGAATCATTGGCTTGTCGATTCCCGCGTGCTTCAAACGCTGGCCGTAGGCGTGTCGGTGCCCGTGCGGAGTTGTGCCAAGCGCCTTACCAACTTCGAGGCCAATTCGCTTGCACGCGGCCGCGTGAGCCTTGTTGTATTGCGTGAGGGTGTATATCGCACCATAGGGTTCTCGCCGCAGGTTCACGAAAGCGAACGGATGATCCCGATCAAAATGCGCAAGCTGCTTCAAATAGCGATGCCACAGTTCCAGAAACCACTCGCCGTACTTCGGCACGAACCAGTACGCCTGCTTGTAGTAAGGACCGTCGTGCATACCGCCTTTCCAGCCAGCATGCCGTCGGTCCATCAAGTCTGTACGCGGCACAAGGCCGAAGCGCTGGCCGAGGTATTCTGCCCGGTTCGATTTACGCGGTCGCCCTCGCTCGTCGCACCAATCAGCAGGCGCGGTCCCGTAGTGCGGATGGTGGATAAGGACCTTGGCTTGACGCGGGTCTTGGGGATCTGGAAATACGTCCTGCACGTAAAGGTGAAAAGGCTCCGACTCTCGAAATCCCGCGCCATGGAGCAGTAGCGTGATCAAGATGCCACGATAGTCGTAACGATCGCCGTTACGAAAGCCTTTGAAGAGCAACGCTTCAAAGTGACGTTCTGGAAAAGCTGGCGGCTCACCTCGCGCGACCTTCGGGATGCTCCGGTAGCGAAGCCAATATCCTGTGGCGCGCGCTGTGGCATTCGATGCCCACGTATGCCCAAGGAAGGCCTTGCTTCTACGGTATTGGTAAGCGGCTTCATCGATCTGTCGATCGAACCTGCTGCCGACGTAGCGAGGATTGACGCTGGCTGCTTCGGGACGAACTTGACCATGCCTCGATTTCACGTACAGCAGGAATTTGCTAATTTCTGTTTGTACGGAGGTTTTAATGTCAGAGAAGCTAGTGCCAAAGCGGCAGTACACGGACGAGTTCAAGGTCGAGGCCATTAGGCTTGCCGAATCAGTCGGGCAGCACGAAGCCGCGCGTAGGCTTGGAGTGCCCGTGGCAACCTTGGGCAATTGGAGTCGACGCAGTCGCGCTGCTCAACGTATCGGCGAGGTCGACAGTCACGAAGTGAAGAGCACGCGACCGACGCGCCCGGTCAACGAACTGGAGGCGGAGAACAGCCGCCTTCGCAAAGAGCTCGCCAGTGCGCGACTTGATATCGAGATCCTTCGAAAAGCGACGGCGTACTTCGTGAAGGGGTCGCGGTGAAGTACGCATGGATCGACGAGCACCGCGACCAGTACAGTGTTACTCGGCTGTGTCACATCCTGACGGTGTCGCGCAGCGGATATTGCCAGTGGCGTAAGCGCGGGCCAAGTCAGCGAGCGCAGGCCAACGCCGCGCTTGATCGGGAGGTGGCAGCGATTCATCGCGCCAGTCGCGGCAGCTACGGCCGTCCTCGGATCGTAAGGCAATTAAGGATCCAGGGCCAGCCGGCCAGCGCTGAGCGTGTACGCCGTAGCCTGCAACGCTTAGAGCTGCGGCCGGTCTATAAACGCCCGTATCGGGTGACGACGGATTCGACACACCGCTTACCGGTGGCTCCCAACCTGCTTGATCGTCGTTTTGACGGCTGGCAGCCCGATCAGGCTTGGGTCAGCGACATCACCTTCATCAGGACCGGCGAAGGTTGGTTATACCTAGCTGCCATTCTGGATCTGGCAAGCCGACGCATCGTAGGCTGGTCAATGTCAGAGCGCATCAACGCGGAACTGGTCTGCCAGGCACTGCGCGGCGCGTGCTGGCACCGTAAGCCCCCGCCAGGGTTGTTGTTACATTCCGATCGCGGAAGTCAATATGCAAGTCGGGCGTACCGAAAACTGGCCGCCGACTTCAAGATGAACGTTTCGATGAGCCGTCGCGCTAATGCATGGGACAACGCGCCAATGGAAAGCTTCTTCAAAACCCTGAAAGTCGAGCGAATCTATCAGGTTCGCTACGAAACCCGCGCTCAGGCTCGTCTGGATATCGTCGACTGGATTGAGGGCTACTACAATCGACAACGCCTGCACACCTCTATCGATTTCTCCACTCCCGTCGATTACGAGGCTAGGATGATCGCTGCATAATTTGCTGTACGTGGAAAGGAGGCAGGGTCAACTTCGCCCAACCAATTGAAGAAGTCGCTCAAATGGATGATGATGCGTGCCGCGTCGTGCGGCGAGCGAGGTGGCCAGCAAAGGCCCGTGGCGTCGATTCCTGTTTCGCGATTGAACGTTCCTGTGTACAGGCGCTTCGCGAAATTCTGAAACAGTTGATGAGGGTCGCGTTCGGCGGGGTTAAGCTGAATGTACTCAAGAAAGAGCCGCACCGATCGCGTCACCTTGCGCATCCATTCCAGACTGCGATCGTGGCTTCTATGGAGGAAATAATCAATCAGCGGCTCGAGTATCCCCGTCGCCGCGACCAGGGCGGGGATCTCAGTATAGACGCCGGTTTCGTCCGTGAGGACCTTAGCTCTGATGCTGCCGAACATCACTCGACAGAAATAGCAAACACCTTACGCACGCATTAAGTCACCACGTTGACAGTTGTAAGTCATCGCTGCTCCCGCATCGACTCACCGATAAGAGGGCCGCGCCGGCGCGCACTTCGCTGCGATAAAAAAGCTGACGGCGGATAGCGCGGAGACAAGTAACACCGTCCATTCGACGGCGACATACCCATGCGTCAGTCCCCAGATGCTCGCCGCTGCGATGGGCGCGATGCCCTTCGCAATGTTCGACGGAAACGACAGCATGCCGCTGATCGCGCCGTAGCCCTCCGTCCACAGAAACTGCTGGACGATCGTGCCCCGCAGGATCGTCATCATTCCGTTGGCGGCGCCATAGCAGAGCGCGAAGATCCACAAAAGCGCAGCGGATTTGCCAGCCACGATCAGGACGACCGTCGAGACGGGAAAGAGCGTCACTACGATGAAACCAACTGTCGTGATGGTGACCTTGCGATCGAATGCGAACCAGACCGCGCGGGCGATGACTTGCGCGGGTCCGATCAGCGCCATGGTGATGACCAGAACCGTGTTGGTGACGCCGCGCTCGACCATCAACGGAACCAGATGAAATGTGAGCGCGGCGAAGGTCGCGTAGTAGGTTGTGAAGCACAGCGCGAGCGCCCAGAAGGTAGGCGTGCGCAGTGCACGTCGCGTCGCCGCAGCATCGACCGCCATGCGCTCCGCGCTCCGCTGGGAAGCGTTCGGGTCGATTCGTGAAGAGCGGTTCGCGACGACATGAATCGGCAGGCAAATGATTAGGTTGCACGCGGCCAGTGCGACAAGCGCGAGACGCCACCCGGCCACATCCACGAGAAACTGCGTGACCGGAATGAAAACCGTGCTCGCGAATCCCGCAACGAGCGTCACCAGTGTGATCTTGGTCTTGTATCGCAGCGGATAGCGATGCGTGAGCACGGCAAAGAGCGGGTCATAGAAGGTCGCCGCCATCGACAAGCCCAAGCCGATCCACGCTACGAAGAGAACCGTAAGCGACGAAGTGGCGGACCACATCAGCAGCATAGCTGCCGCGATCAGCGATCCAATGGCCATGACCCGACGTCCGAGCCCGTGGTCGATCCATTTGCCCACCGGATACGCCGCGAAACCCGAGACCAGCAGTCCGAGCGAGAGGGCCGCATTCGTGGACGTTCGGCTCCAGCCCATCGTCTGCTCCATGGGTACGACCAGCAGCGAAAACGAATAGTAGACCGAGCCCCACGACACCAGTTGGGCGAGCGCGAGCGCCCAGGTGGCCAGTGATTCGGCGCGATCCGCCGAATTACTCGACTTCATTGTCGTCGGTGTCGGCGTTCTGTGTGCTGTACTCATGGCTCATTGCTGCATTGGCGAGGGTGGAAACTGATGCCGGGGCGTTCTCTTTACGCTCGCTGTACCGGTCGGTCAGGTAATCTGAGCGGTCGCGCACGAGCAACGTGAATTTATAGAGCTCCTCCATCACATCGACCACGCGGTCGTAGTACGGCGATGGCTTCATGCGTCCGTCCTCATCGAACTCTTGAAACGCCTTGGCAACGGAGCTCTGGTTGGGAATGGTCACCATCCGCATCCAGCGGCCAAGCACGCGCAAAGCGTTCACCGCATTGAAGGATTGCGAGCCTCCCGACACCTGCATGACCGCTAGCGTGCGCCCTTGCGTCGGCCGGATGCTACCGGAATCGAGCGGCAGCCAGTCGATCTGATTCTTGAACACGCCAGTCAGTGCGCCATGTCGTTCCGGGCTGCACCACACTTGGCCCTCGGACCAGATGGACGCTTCGCGCAATTCGACGACCTTTGGGTGGTCTGCGGGCACGCTGTCGGCGAGTGGCAGGCCATGCGGATCAAACACTCTGGTCTCAGCGCCGAACTGCCGGAGGATGCGTTCAGCTTCAAGCGTCAGCAGCCTGCTGTACGACGTGGGTCGAAGTGAACCGTACAGGAGGAGGATTCGGGGCGGGTGCTGCGAAATCGCATGCGCCTCAAGCTTCGCGAGATCGGGTATGTCGAGATGCGAGGCGCTGACGTGCGGCAGGTCATTGATCATATTGATGTGCAGTTACAGGTGGCTCGTGTTGACGTCCGACTTGCCAATCCGGAAGGCTCCGCAACAAAAGTGGCGTGCGGACATTAGCGCCGACGCTATCGACGAAGCCAAACTGTCTTCCGCCCCGTTGCGCGTTTCAGCGACTCGCGCTTCGTCCCTCGTTAGAAGTCCAACACCGTTCGTGTCACAAAACCGAGCGAGTCGCGATCCCTCGTACCGGTCGTTTAATCGGTACAGCGCGCCTGACAGGCTATGCTCCCTGCGGCCATTCACCAGAAGCGCATAGACCTTGAATCCGTCGTCAGAGAGGCGGTTGCGTGTTTGCAGGAGCGGGGCTTGCCAGTTACAGCGCGGGACCTGAAACAGGGTTGGCACATCGAGTAACAGGACAGCAGCGGCTGTTGTGCCGCCCAAGACAAATCGCATCAAGTCCTCATGCCCGCTTCGAGCCGCGGTTAAATCCATTGCTTCCGCGAACTGCCCGGCCTCCCGGCCAAGCGATCGTAAGAGTGCATCGATCAAGGTTGAGGTGGACATGCTGACTGACTGCAAAGCAGCGGGTACATTCGATCCAGTGATGGTCCTGAGTCTCGCGTTGCAGGACTTCCGTGCCGGGCGCAATCGAAGCGCGATCGCAGCCGTCATCGGGTTGCAGCGCGAGCCAGAGGAACCAACCCACAACGAGGGTGCCGTGATGTCAACATTGTCCATGACTGGACTCCAATTAAGTGCCATCCCGCGCTCGCGCGAGCTACAGGGTAATGGCACGCGACATGAGTACCGCACTGGCCGGACACAGGGTGCAAGCCTGTTGCGTCATTAGAATCGTTGGGGGCGCCGCCTCGCGCATGACGGCCCTGAAACCAGTCTTCTCGAAAAAGGCCGAGGTGTCCGTCGTGAGCAGCCATGCAGTGCGAGCACCTGCATCGAATGCCTCGTGCAGCAATACATTTAGCAGGTGGCGACCGATGCCCAAGCCTCGATGCCCGGACGCGACGACGATCGAACGGACGAGCGCATCACTACCGTACCGTTCGAATCCACCGGAGCCGATGTGTACACCGGCTAGCGTGCTGAGCGTAAAGAATGCGCGTCCGGGCTCGGACAGGTCATCGACCGGTAGTTCGGCATCCCTCATAGTCTGCACAAAGGTGGCGTCGTCGCCCGGGATTGCCCGGGCGACGAGGAACGGTACGCCATTCTCCTTTAGCATCTCGCGCTCGGGCGCATGAGCCAGTACGTCAACAACAGCGTCCGAAGGTCGGCATAGACGTGTGCCGCGCGGCGTCACGACAATCGGTCGATTGATCAGGATCGGATGGACCAGCATCGCGTCAATCAGTTGCGCATCGGTCAATGCCGCATCGTCGAGTCCGAGTTCCGCATACGGCGTGCCTTTGATCCGGAGTATGTCCCTGACCGCCAGTCCGGTGTCCGTGATGATCCGTTCGAGCGTTGTGCGATCCGGTGGTGTCTTCAGATACTCGATGACGCATAGGTCTTCACCGGCTTCGCGCAAGATAGCGAGGACATTGCGCGACGTACCGCAATCGGGGTTGTGGTAAATGATGATGCTCACGCCCGCTCCTCACGCGGTCTCGTACCAGCGCTGCGAGCGGTTCACAACGCCAACCACGAGCAGCATGACTGGCACCTCGATCAGCACGCCAACGACAGTCGCGAGCGCCGCGCCCGACTGGAAGCCGAACAGGCTGATGGCGGTCGCGACGGCCAGCTCGAAGAAATTGCTTGCGCCGATTAGACTCGAAGGCCCGGCTACGCAATGCGCGACACCGAGCTTACGGTTCAGCAAATAGGCCAACCCGGAGTTCATAAACACCTGAATGAGAATCGGGACTGGGAGCATCGCGATGACCAGCGGCTCCCGGACGATGGCTTGCCCCTGGAAGGCAAACAGCAGCATCAGCGTGGCGAGCAACGCGCTAATCGAATAGGGCCCGAGGCGTGAAACCGTGCGATTGAAGTGGGCCTCACCGTTCACGAGCAGCACGCGACGCAGTAACTGCGCGATGACGACTGGAATGATGATGTAGAGACCCACCGACGAGATCAACGTATTCCACGGAACGGTGATGGCGGACAAGCCAAGCAACAGTGCCACGATCGGCGCGAACGCGACAATCATGATCGCGTCGTTCAGGGCCACCTGCGACAAGGTGAAATAGGGATCGCCCTTGCAAAGCTGCGACCAGACGAACACCATCGCGGTGCATGGGGCAGCAGCCAGCAGAATGAGGCCGGCAATGTAGCTATCGAGTTGCGTTGCGGGCAACCAGGCGGCGAAGACGTGGCGCACGAAGATCCATCCGAGCAGCGCCATCGAGAACGGCTTGACGAGCCAGTTCACGAATAGCGTGACGCCGATTCCGCGCCAGTGGCCCTTGACCTGCGCCATCGCACCGAAGTCAATTTTGATGAGCATCGGGATGATCATCACCCAGATGAGCACGCCCACCGGCAGATTGACCTGCGCCACTTCCATGCGACCGATCGCCTGAAACAGCGCCGGCAACCATTGGCCCAGCGCGATGCCCGCGACGATGCACAGTGCAACCCACAACGTCAGATATCGCTCGAAGAAGCCAATGACGGGGCGGCTGGCGCGAGCGACCGAGTCAGTGCTGCTCATTGGATTCCTCGGCGGGACGTTCGCCAATCGCGCGCACTTCCTTCTGGGCTGCATTGCGATCGAGTATGTGCAACGGCAGGTTCACAAACTGGCTTACCCGCGTCAGAATCTGCCGATAGACCTTGGTGAAGACCGCGCGCTTCTCTTCGTCGCTGCCCAGGAATGCGGCAGGGTCTTCAAAACCCCAGTGCGCGGTGATCGGCTTGCCGGGCCATATCGGGCACACCTCGCCAGCCGCCTGGTCGCACACGGTGATCACGAAGTCCATTTGCGGCGCGTCCGGCGCACCGAACTCATCCCAGCTCTTACTGCGCAGCCCGGTCGTGTCGTAGTCCAGTGACTCGCAGCGCTCAAGCGCAAACGGATTGACCGCGCCTGACGGGTGACTGCCTGCGCTGAACGCGTGGAATCGGCCCTTGCCGAGCGTGTTAAAAAGCGCTTCGGCCATAATGCTTCGGGCGCTGTTGCCCGTGCAAAGGACCAGAATGTTGTAGGTTTTGTCGTTCACGTGTTGCTCCGATTGAGATCTGCGCCCGAGCAGCAGGCATTTGAAGACACGCGGGCTTCGCGCGAACGATCGCGCGACTCTCCATAAACAGGGGCGTGCTCAAGCGTTTGAAAGGTCTCCCATGCGACGCCCTGTGGGTCCACTGTCCAGGTCTTATCCGACTTTGCGTAACAGCAGGTCGTCGCCGTCTGATTCGTGACGGGCAACTCAGCGCTTGCGAAGCGCGCTCGCATCTCAGCGAGTTCCTCGTCCGATTCGACCTGAATGCCAAGGTGATCAATGCCCGGCTTTACGCCACGCTGCGAAATAGCGAAGTTGACCTTCGGATCGCTTAACTCCCATTTGCGGTAGTCCGACTGCGATACCGTCGGTTTTGCGCCTCCAAACATGGCGACGTAGAACCGGGTGCTCGCATCAATATCTTCGACAGCAACGTGGATGTGCATACGTTTCATGATTTAGCTCCTGGGCACTGCGACACACCTTGAACGGAACAGTCAGCGCCGGCACAGCAGTTCTCAGTTAGAAACCCGACCAGTCCGTTCATCGCATCGAAGTTGGCTGAATAGAAGATGAACCGTCCCTTCTGTTCGCTGTTGACGAGGCCCGCATGCGACAGGTCTTTAAGGTGAAACGACAGGCCAGACGGCGAGAGGCCAAGCTGCTGAGCGATCTCACCAGCCGGCATGCCTTCGGGGCCCGCGACAACCAGTGCGCGGAAGATCGCCAGGCGCGATTCATGAGCGAGCGCGCCGAGCGCGCGTACAACGAGGTTCGAGTCCATGGCGGCATCATAGACCCGTCAATTCAAAGATTCAAGTAATCTTGAAACGACAGGGCGACGGTGCTTGGTCGATCAATTAGGGACGGGAGATAGCGAGCGGAATCGACGAAGGTTGGACTCGACCTCCAACCTGAGACTCAAATACTTGGGCTAGAATACCTGTATATTTATACAGTATCTCTGGAGCCAAATCGTGAGTCGGACTGCCTTAGCCGCACAGCAGTTACGCACGCCCGAGGAACGGGCGCGCTCCATCGATGCTGCGCTCGATAGAAATATGTATTCGGAGTCGGGGGGAATAACGCTGTGGCGCGGATCGCAGCTCGCGCGCGCCTACGGCAAGACCGTCGACACCGGCTACGCGGCGTTGTCGGCGGAGTTGCCTGGCGGTGGCTGGCCCTTGGGTGCGCTCGTGGAATTGCTGGTCCAGCAGCCCGGCGTGGGCGAGATGCGTCTGATGCGTCCGGCGCTCGCACGCGTCGCTCATGATGCTCAGCGGCCCGTCGTGCTGCTGCAGGCGCCGCACGTGCCAAACGCGCTGGCGTTCTCCTACCTCGGCGTGCCACTCGAGAAGCTGATGTGGCTGCGTGCGTCGAAAACGGCGGACGCCTTGTGGTGCGCGGAGCGCGTGCTGCAGGCCGGCACTTGCGGTGCGCTGCTGTTCTGGCCACAGCACATCCGCTCCGAGGCGTTGCGACGCTTGCATCTGGCCGCTCAGGCAACCGAGACGTTGCTAATTCTGGTGCGGCCGCTTGCCAGCGCCCAGGATGCGTCGCCGGCGAGCTTACGGCTTGGCGTTCGACCGGCAGAGGGCGGGATTGCCGTCGACATGATTAAACGACGCGGCCCCAACCGAACGGAGCCCTTGACCGTCACCCTACAACCGTCGCCGATCTTGCTGAGTCCCTATGGCCGTGTTCGTCGCCATTCACTTGCCCCGGCTGTCGCTGGAGGTGTTCAGACCGAGGTGGTCGCCTCCGTCTGAGCACGGGTGCGTGGTGCTCGAGCGCGACAAGGTCATTGTGCTCGATGCAGGGGCAAGAGACGCGGGTGTGCGCGTCGGGATGAAACGCGGTGGGGTCACGACGCTCGCGTCGGAAGCACTGATGTTCGATCGCAGCCCAGAGCGCGAACACGACATGCAGCGCGAGGTGGCCATTGCGCTGCTGCGTTTTTCGCCGCAGGTGGCCGTGTGCGAAGAGGAAACCATCGTTGTCGACGTCACGGCGAGCTTGCGACTCTTCGGCGGCATCTTGCGCGTGTGCAGGGAGATCAGGTGCGTCGTCGCGACCATCGGCGTCACCGGGCGCATGAGCGTCGCGCCGACCGGGCGCGGCGCCTGGCTCCTCGCCAAGGCCGGCCGCCGGCGAGTGCTCACGATGCGCTCGCTTGAACGTCACTTAGGCGCCTTGCCGTTCATGGTGGTGCCAGAGCTGCGGCCGTTCGCCGACTGGTTCAGTGGGCTGGGCTGCCGTGTCCTGAGCGATATACAACGCCTGCCTCGTGCAGGTTTGAAGAAAAGGTGTGGCGTGGACCTACTCGATTTCCTGGACCGGGCCTATGGCCTGGCGCCTGAACTGCAGGAATGGCTGGAACTGCCGCCGACCTTCAGCGCGCGCGTCGAGCTGCCTGATCGCGTCGAGCATGCCGAAGCCATCCTGTTTTCCGCGCGGCGACTCGTCGTGCAGCTCTGCGGGTGGCTCACCGCCCAGCAACTGGCGCTCACGCATGCCACCATCACGCTCGAGCATGAACGCGGACGCCAGGCCATCGAGCCGACGCTGATCGAGATCGCGCTTGCCGAACCGACCTGGCATGAAGAGCACCTGGTGCGTCTTTTGAAAGAGCGACTTGGGCGCACCGAACTCGAAGCCGCGGTCATCGCCGTGCGGCTGACGGCGTCTGAAGTGCGCGCGGCTGAGCCGCCCAGCGATTCGCTGTTTCCCGAGCCTGGTGGATCCGCGCAAGACCATAACCGGCTGCTGGAGTTACTGGCTGCGCGCCTCGGCCCCGAAAATGTTTTGCGGCCAGCGCCCGCGCCCGATCATCGCCCGGAGCACGCCAATCAGTGGGTGCCCGTGCAAGGCAGCCCAAGGACGCACGCCGTGACCCTCGCGTCCTCTGCGCTCGCGCCGGATGATCTGCCGCGGCCCACCTGGCTGCTGCATGTGCCGTTGCGGTTGATGGTCAAGCACCATCGTCCGTTCTACGGCTCGCCGCTCAAGCTCGTTTCGACCGGCGAACGCATCGAGGCCGGATGGCATGACGGCGCACTGGTGACGCGCGATTACTTCGTCGCGGAAGCGGACGACAAGAGCTGCTACTGGATCTACCGCGAACGCCCGAGCGTCAGAACCGAGGAGACACGCTGGTTCCTTCACGGACTGTTTGGCTAAGCGGATCAGCAGGTGGCATTGTGGAATTTCCCTCATCGGCCCTGCCGGATTACGCGGAGCTTTTCGCGTTCAGTAACTTTTCGTTCCTGCACGGCGCATCGCACGGCGAAGAGCTGGTGCTGCGTGCGGCACAACTGGGTTACGCGGGACTGGCCATCACCGACGAGTGTTCGGTCGCGGGCGTCGTGCGCGCGCATGTTCAGGCCAAGGAAGAGAAGTTGCCGCTGATCATCGGCTCGTACTTTCGTCTGGTCCATGCGCGTCAGGGTGCGGATAGCGGTCCCAAAAACCGCCCCGCTCTTGGTCCCACTTCTAGCCCCGCGTTTGGCCTCATCTTGCTCGCCCAAAACCGCGATGGTTACGGCAACCTGTGCGAGCTCATTACGCTTGCGCGCATGCGGGCGGCCAAGGGCAGTTACCTGCTGACACCCGACGATCTTGCACGGCCGGAACCAAACTACGCGCATTTGAAGGGCGCTCCAGACTGCCTTGCGATCCTGGTGCCGGACTTTCCGGCGAACGAAGAGACGCTGACTGCGCAAGTCGATTGGCTGCGCCAGACGTTTCCGGCGCGTGCGTGGATCGGGCTCACGTTGCATCAGCGCGCGATGGACGACATCCATCGCGGCATCGTGGAACAGGTGGCGTTGCGGGCCGGAATGCCGGTCGTGGCCACCGGCAACGTCGTGATGCACGTGCGCTCGCGCAAGCCCCTGCAAGACACCATGACCGCGATCCGCGTCGGCAAACCGGTGGCCGAATGCGGGTATGAGCTCGCGCCCAACGCCGAGCAGCATCTGCGTTCCCGCTTGCGGCTCGCCAACCTATATCCGCCGCATGCGCTTGCCGAAACGTTGAGGATTCTCGCGCGCTGCAGCTTCTCGCTCGACGAACTGCGCTACGAGTATCCCGACGAACTGGTTCCCGAAGGCTACACGCATGAAGCCTATCTCCGGCAGGAGACCTATATCGGTGCGCACCGGCGCTTTCCTGCCGGCGTTCCCCACGACGTGCAGCAACAAATCGAGCATGAGCTGCAGCTTATTCGCGAGCTGCGTTATGAGGCGTACTTTCTCACCGTTTACGACATCGTGCGCTTCGCGCGCAGTCAGCACATTCTCTGTCAGGGCCGGGGGTCGGCTGCAAACAGCGCGGTGTGTTATTGCCTGGGCGTCACCGAAGTCGATCCCTCACGCGGCAACATGCTGTTCGAGCGCTTCATCAGCAAGGAGCGCGGCGAGCCACCCGACATCGATGTCGACTTCGAACACCAACGGCGCGAAGAGGTCATCCAGTACATCTACCGCAAGTACGGGCGCGATCGCGCGGCGATCGCGGCCGCGGTATCGACCTACCGACCGCGGGGCGCGCTGCGGGAAACCGGCAAGGCGCTCGGCATCGATCCGCAGATCGTCGACAAGGTCGCGAAGAGCCATCAATGGTTCGATCACTCGCAGGATCTGTTGCGTCGATTCGAAGAGTCCGGCCTCGACCCTGCCAATCCGCTGATCGCCATGTGGGCGAATCTGGCGGCGCAGATCCTCAACTTTCCTCGCCATCTGTCGCAGCACTCGGGCGGCTTTGTGATCAGTCGCGGCAAGCTCACACGGCTGGTGCCAGTCGAGAATGCGGCGATGCCGGAGCGCAGCGCGATCCAGTGGGACAAGGACGACCTCGAAGCGCTTGGCCTACTGAAAATCGACGTGCTCGCGCTCGGCATGCTGTCCGCGATTCGACGCACGCTCGATATCGTCTCGGAGCAACGCGGTGAGCGTTTCGAGATGCAGGACATTCCGGCGGAAGATGCGGCCACCTACGAAATGATCTCCCGCGCGGACACGGTCGGTGTCTTTCAGATCGAGTCGCGCGCGCAGATGAGCATGCTGCCGCGCATGCAACCCAGGGAGTTCTATGATCTAGTGATCGAAGTGGCGATCGTGAGGCCCGGGCCGATTCAGGGTGGTGCTGTCCATCCTTACCTGCGGCGCCGCCAGAAGCTGGAACCGGTCACCTATCCCAGCAAGGAATTGGAGATTGCGCTGGGCCGCACGCTCGGCGTGCCGATCTTCCAAGAGCAGGTCATGCAGGTGGCGATCCTGGCCGCAGGCTTCACGCCGGGTGAAGCCGATCAGTTACGGCGCGCCATGGCCGCCTGGAAGCGCAAGGGCGGCCTGCAGCAGTACTACGATCGCATCGTGAACGGCATGCAGGAGCGCGGCTACGATAAAGCCTTCGCGGAAGCGATCTTCGAGCAGATCAAGGGATTCGGTGAATATGGCTTTCCGGAGAGTCATGCGGCGAGCTTCGCGCTGCTGGTCTATGCGAGCAGCTGGCTCAAGTGCCATGAGCCCGCCGCGTTTCTGGCCGCCATGCTCAACTCTCAGCCGATGGGCTTTTACTCGCCCTCTCAGCTGGTGCAAGACGCCCGGCGTCATGGCGTTGAGATCGCGCCAATCGACGTGACCATCAGCGGATGGGATTCTGTGCTGGAAAAGCAGCCCGGCCACAGGAAGCCGGTAGTACGACTCGGGCTGTCGTTGCTCAAGGGCATGCGCGAGGGCGCCGCCGAGCGGATCGAAACGGCACGCGCGGTGAAGCCGTTCGCAAGCGTGAGCGACTTGGCGCGCCGCGCGCAGCTCGATCGCCGCGACCTGCAAGTACTCGCGGCAGCGAACGCGCTCCGGTCACTGGCGGGAAACCGTCGCGAAGCGCTGTGGCAGTCTGCGGCCGCGGTGCCCGACCGCGACATCCTGGCCGATACACGGATCGACGATGAGACGCCGACCCTCGGTGCCCCGTCGGAAGCGCAGGAGATCGTGAGCGACTACAACACTGCCGGACTGACACTCGGGCGCCATCCGCTCTCGCTCTTGCGGCCGGCGCTGCTTGAACAACGGCTCATGCCCGCTTCAACCTTGCGGACCTATCGGAACGGCCGTCTGGCGCGGGGCTGTGGGCTGGTGACCGTACGGCAGCGACCCGGCACGGCTAAAGGCGTCATGTTCGTGACGCTCGAGGATGAGACGGGCAACGTCAATGTCATCGTGTGGCCGTCGTTGCTGGAGAAGCAGCGACGCGAAGCGTTGGGCGCGGCATTGCTCGCGGTGTACGGCACCTGGCAATGCGAAGGGGAAGTTCGTCACCTAGTCGCGCATCGACTCGTCGACATGTCGCATCTGCTCGGTGGTTTGACGAACGTCAGCAAGAACTTCTGTTGACGCGGAGCGATACCGGCTTCGACGACCGGCGAATAGCGACCCATCTCAGACATACGGCTCCGCGGGGCCGCGGTGACTGCTTTCTGTCAGTGAACAGCCGCAAGGTATTGGTCTCGGGAAGCGCCTTAGCTAGCTCCCCCTCGGTCACCGCGTCGTCCGATACAAACGAGCGGGTCTAAGCATCTAGCCACCTAGCTCGCGATTACGACGGATCACCGCATCACCGATACTTTGCGACGACAGATTTTCGCAGTATTCGCGATGGGCGGTGCAAGCCGAGTCAAATCAATGGGGCATGCCTTACTGTTCCTGCCAACGCCGGAAGAATGCACGTACGATGCGCGCGATTTCGTCGGCCTTCTCGTCAAGCGCAAAATGCCCTGCTTTCAAGACGTTAACTTCGGCGTCCGGCACATCGGCGCGATACGCCTGCGCTTCGTTAAGCATGAAGGACGGATCGTATTGTCCCCAGAGAATGAGCAGACGGGGCCGGTGGGCCCTAAGCCATGCCTGCCACGCTGGGTATAACGCGACGTTGTTCCGATAGTCGTAGAAGAGGTCGCTCTGTATTGAGAGCTGCCCCGGACGCGATAGGAAGGCGTACTCGTCGGTCCACAAGTCTGGGTCATAGAATTCGGCATTCGGACTTGTCCCAACGTGGCGATACCGTGCCGCCGAAAGCGACATTAAGTTCTGTTTGATGGCAGCCTGATGCGCTTCCCGGTCTTGCCAGAACGCGCGGCGAGTCTCCCACAGTGGCCCAAGTCCGGCCTCGTGCGCTACCGCGTTCTGAACGATCAGCGACTGCAGCCGCTTGGAACCATCAAGGGCAAGCCGAAACCCGACCGGTCCGCCGTAGTCCTGCAGATAGAGCGAGTACGAACCGAGACCGAGTGCCTCGATGAACCCCCTCATAACTTCGGCAATATGATCGAACGTGTACGAGAATTCGCGAGGATCGGGGCAATCACTGTGACCAAAACCGGGGTAGTCCGGGGCGATAAGGTGGAATTCGTCGCTCAACCTTCGAAGCAGCGGCTCATACATTCGTGACGATGACGGAAAGCCGTGCAGCAGGAGTAGCACGCGCCGATTTTCCCAGCCTGACTCGCGATAGAAAACCGACAAGCCCCCGACCTTGATGGACCGGTATCGCACTAGCATCTTTTTTCGCTCCTCCGTGTGTCAGTTTGAGAAAGCACATGCACAGTCTTAAGGGGAAGCCCTCACCCCCATCGTGCGGCGCTCGAGCTCCGACGTCAGGATCATCGCGTGTGCATTGGATACGGTGGCGCTTCGCCTCGGCACGTAGATGGCGTCACCGCGTTTTATCGGCAGCCCGCTCATCGCACAATGCCCCGTTCTGCGCGCAACTGCTGCCCTCCATGCCTGGTCTGGATAACAACAACGCGTGGCATCTCGCCAGTAGAGCGTCGCGGTGCTTGCGGTCGGGCGGTCCACAACGCTGATGACAAGGGAATCGCCGAACGCGCCCTGACCGTTTCGATTCGCCTTCACAGGTACAACGGGCGTGGTGCCATCCCACGATGCGCGCATCATCGCGATGGTTCGCGACCAAGGGTCGCGCGTTTTCATGCCTGTTTGCATCGTTTAGTCCCTCACTCAAGAATCGTTAGATCGCGTGGACGGCTCATTTCGTCAGGCACCGGGGTGGGACACTAAGCCTCGCTGCTGCAGCCACTATTTCGCCGTCGAGCGCCTTGAATCATCGGAAGCCGCCGTCATCAGGGCGTTTCAAGATGGAGGACGTGCAGGCATATGCTCCCTCCCCAACGCTGCATGACCGTTTCCTTCTACCGTACGCTGTGAGCCTTTCCAAAAGTGCCTTTCATGCAAAGGTCGGATGAGCCGGCGAACAAATGAGCCGTCCGGCCAGTAACGTCTGGTTCAGGAAATCTCAAGATAGGCGCGACTCAATAGACCAATTTACCGGAGCTCTCCATCGATCAGCCGGGGCACGTGTGCAGGGTTCGCCGCTCTGAGGGCTTCCGGCAACAGTTCGTCCGGAAATCCCTGGTAGCAGACCGGCCGGAGAAAGCGCTCGATCGCGCTCATGCCGACGGACGTGAACCGTGAATCCGACGTTGCCGGAAAAGGCCCCCCATGAATCGAGGCATACGACACTTCTTGCGGATGCGAAAATGCATTGACGACAATACGCCCTGTCCGTCGTTCGAGTACCGGGAGAAGACGTGCGGCAAGCGCATAATCGGCGGGCTCAATGTGCATGGTCGCGGACAGCTGTCCACGCAGCTGCTTAGCGATGTCCTCCATTTGCCCGAAATCCGTTGCGCGAACCAGAAGCGCTGCCGGGCCGAACAATTCTTCCGAAAGCGAAGGCACGTCCAGCAATTGCGCTCCTTCGACCTGAAAGAGAACCGCTTGCCCCTCCCACGGCCCCCGTTCCTCACCGCCTGTTGCAATGCGCTTCGCCCCAGTGCCTGCGCGCCGCTCGACGCCTTTCCGATACGCCACGTTTATCGCCGGTGTCAGCATGGTTCGCGCGTGCATTCCCTTCACGCGCGCTATCATCGCGTGGCGCAACTCGTCGAAGCCGGCACCGGTAATCGCAAGCAGGATGGCAGGCTTGAGGCACGCTTGCCCGACGTTCACGAGCATGCGTTCGGCGAAACCATCTCCGATGCCAGCCCCTCGGGCGGCAAGCGCCGCCGGCAAGACGAAAGTCGGATTGACGCTCGTCATTTCGGTGAAGACGGGGATAGGATCCGAACGTTGCTGTGCCCGCTGGAATAGCGCCATGCCTCCGGCCTCTGACCCAGTGAACGTGACCGCCTTGATGAGCGGATGATCCACCAGCGCCTCGCCGATTTCGTTGCCGCCGCCACGCACCATCGAGAAGACGCCGCTGTGCAGGCCCATATCCTTGACTGCCTGCATAATCACGCGACTCTCGAGTTCCGATGCGCCAGGATGCGCGTTGTGCGCTTTCAATATCACCGGACAGCCAGCGGCCAAGGCGGATGCCGTATCTCCTCCTGCTACGGAGTAGGAGATTGGAAAATTGCTGGCGCCAAAAATCGCAACCGGCCCGAGCGCGATTTTCTGCATGCGATGATCCATCCTCGCGCGCGGCTGACGTTCGGGCAACGCGGGGTCGATCGTCGCCTGACGGAACCGGCCTTGACTGACCAGGGCGCCGAACTGGCGGAAGACTGTCGCAGACTTGACAATCTCCGCTTCGATCTGAGTGATTGGCAAGCCCGTCTCAAGCGACGTGCGTTGCGCCAATTCCTCCTTGATCGCCTCCAGCCCATCGGCGATGCGCGCGAGGAACGAACTTCTTTGTTCGAGGGTCGTGGCGTTGTAAGTGTCGAATGCTTCATCGGCGCACCGCGCGGCGCGGTCAACTTCAGCCGCACCGCCAAGAGAAAATGACGGTTCGATGTGCGCGTTGGTTGCTGGATTCAAGGCTTTCATCGTCCCGGCCGTCCCGCGTACTTCGTCACCGCCGATAAACAGCTTCCCAGTGAAGTCCATGCGTACTCTCCTTGCAGCGTGCGCGCTGCGTGGCGTCAGTGCAACTGTGGCCGAGTATTGCTCATTAAGGATTCTTGTAGATAGGTCCCAGTCCAACCACGGAGTCGTCCGCAGTGGAGTAACCCGAAGGGGTTTGCATACTGCCGCTCGCACCGCCGACAGAACCTAACCCGGAATTGCCCGCCGCTTGTTGATCGCTCGTTTGAGCCGACGCAAGCGCGGGCGCAGCGATGAGCGCCGCGATAATGAATTTCTTGACGAGTTTCATCACAAGTTCCTCCAGTTTCACGGAAACGATAAATCGCTCCGTGGTGCCCCTACTCCATCGACATTCGTTACGACCTGGCGACGCAGGAACACCGCAACATCGCGCAACGCATGAGCGCATCGCATAAGCGAACTTCCGTCAGCGCACCGACCGAAAGCTTGCGCGGATTTCCTCAGCGAAGGTTTGTGGTTGTTCCCACGCCGCGAAGTGACCACCCTTCGGCAGGCGGTTGTAGTGAATCAGATTGACGTACGCATTTTCGGTCCAGCTTTTCGGGGCCGCGTAAATCTCGTCTGGAAAGACGCTGACCGCTACTGGAATCGAAACATGCTTTGGCTCGAAGAAGTTGAGCTTGTTTTCCCAGTACAGGCGCGCGGACGAAATCGCCGTGCGCGTAAGCCAGTACAGCGTAACGTTATCGAGAATGTCATCGCGCGTAAGCCCTTCCTGCTGCCCCTGGAACACGCGGGCGATTAACGCCTGACTGCTAGCATCGTGGTCGAGCATCCATGCAGCCAGACCAATCGGGGAATCTTCGATGCCGTAGAGTGTCTGCGGTCGATTCGCCATTTCGAGTGCGTAGCCGAGTCCGTGCTTGTAGAAGAAATCGAGCTGATCAAACGCGTGCTTCTCGTCTGGCGAGAGACCGGCCGGCGTAGCTTCTCCATACTTCAGCGCCTTCGCGATATTGTCGGGGACCGTAGCAGGCATGTTCGTGTGGATTGCGACCAGCCCAGGGGGCTTCAGCAGCGCCATCTGCTCGGTGACGGCATTGCCCCAGTCTCCGCCTTGCGCAACGTACCGCGAATAGTCAAGGCGCTGCATCAGGACGACCCACGCGCGCGCGATGCGCACGGGGTCCCAGCCCGTCGTGATCGGCTTCTCGGAAAACCCGTAGCCGGGTAGCGAGGGGATCACGACGTCGAAGGCATCGGCGGCCGCCCCGCCATGCGCGAGCGGATCGGTCAGCGGCCCGATGATCTTCAACTGTTCGACGATGGAGCCGGGCCATCCATGCGTGATGATGATTGGTAATGAATTTGGCTGTCTTGAACGCACGTGAATGAAGTGAATATCCAGCCCGTCGATAGAGGTAACGAACTGCGGCAATGCGTTCAATCTCGCCTCGACCTTGCGCCAGTCATACGCTGTCGTCCAGTACCGCGCGACACTTTGCATCGTCGCAATCTGAACGCCCTGCGAAGCATCGTTCACCGTTTCGCGCGTCGGCCACCGTGTCGCCTGAACCCGGCGTCGCAAGTCGGCCAGCTCCGCGTTGCTCGCGTGAATGCGCAGCCTGCGGAGGCCGGCTTTGTCGTCGGCTGAGGATTGCGAGATTTGCACCATGGGCGCGGCCGTCGTATCAGCGAACGCCCCGCGACTCCATGCACCCGCAGCCAGCACAGCCGCTGCCGCACCGATGAAGCCTCGGCGTGAAGCGGTTCGGAGGAAGTTGTCGTCGAGCATGCAAGCTCCTTTGCTGCAGTGTTGGACCGTAAGCAACCGATTACGCGCCGTGCGTGGCTTCGAGTGCCGCAATCAGTTCCGCCGTCGTCACAATCTCGTGTGCGAACGTCGGTCCGTTGAGTTCGTGCGCGGCACGCATCATCTCGCGCGTGAAGGCGGCGGTCGCATCGCGCACAAGCGTGACGTGATACCCCAGTTCCATTGCGAAGCGGCCCGTACATTCAACGCAGGTGTTGGCCAGCAGCCCGATCAGAATCACATGCGTGATGCCCTGCTGTTTCAGTTGAAAATCAAGGTCCGTGTTAGCGAAGCCGCTCTGCGCCCAGTGTTCTTTTATGATGATGTCATCGGCGCTTGGCAAAAAATCTGGGTGCCATTGCCCGCCCCACGTTCCCTCTTCGAACGTATGGCGCTGCTGAATGCGCCGCTGCGTCGGATTTGGATGATGCCAATTCTCGTAATCGCCCGGTCGCCATCGCCGATGCGGCACGTGCAGTACTTGTACGTGCGCGCGGCGCGTGGCGGCGACAATCGCGCGCATATGGTCCAGCAGGCCAACGTCTTCGGCAATCTCTTTGACCATTGGAAAAATCTTGCCGCCGTCAGAAAGAAAGTCGTTGTACGGATCGATCAGCAAGAGTCCTGTGCGCTCAGCGCAATAAGAAAGATCGGCCATTCTTTTCTCCGGTTTGAGCGTCACGCGCTCTTCGCACGATGGAGCACCTCGACAATCTGACTGCTGAATCGTTGATCGCCCGGCTCGACATCAGGCGAGAGGCGGGCGGTAACCTCCTGAAGGACCCAGCGGTTGCCGTCCGGATCGCCGAACATCGCGAACGAGCCATAGCTTTTCCGACCTGGACTCGCGCCGCTTGAACGTCCCTTTCCGTCGGCTCGGTGAAAGACGCCGCCTGCATCGTGAAACAGCTTGACCATGCCTCGATTTCACGTACAGCAGGAATTTGCTAATTTCTGTTTGTACGGAGGTTTTAATGTCAGAGAAGCTAGTGCCAAAGCGGCAGTACACGGACGAGTTCAAGGTCGAGGCCATTAGGCTTGCCGAATCAGTCGGGCAGCACGAAGCCGCGCGTAGGCTTGGAGTGCCCGTGGCAACCTTGGGCAATTGGAGTCGACGCAGTCGCGCTGCTCAACGTATCGGCGAGGTCGACAGTCACGAAGTGAAGAGCACGCGACCGACGCGCCCGGTCAACGAACTGGAGGCGGAGAACAGCCGCCTTCGCAAAGAGCTCGCCAGTGCGCGACTTGATATCGAGATCCTTCGAAAAGCGACGGCGTACTTCGTGAAGGGGTCGCGGTGAAGTACGCATGGATCGACGAGCACCGCGACCAGTACAGTGTTACTCGGCTGTGTCACATCCTGACGGTGTCGCGCAGCGGATATTGCCAGTGGCGTAAGCGCGGGCCAAGTCAGCGAGCGCAGGCCAACGCCGCGCTTGATCGGGAGGTGGCAGCGATTCATCGCGCCAGTCGCGGCAGCTACGGCCGTCCTCGGATCGTAAGGCAATTAAGGATCCAGGGCCAGCCGGCCAGCGCTGAGCGTGTACGCCGTAGCCTGCAACGCTTAGAGCTGCGGCCGGTCTATAAACGCCCGTATCGGGTGACGACGGATTCGACACACCGCTTACCGGTGGCTCCCAACCTGCTTGATCGTCGTTTTGACGGCTGGCAGCCCGATCAGGCTTGGGTCAGCGACATCACCTTCATCAGGACCGGCGAAGGTTGGTTATACCTAGCTGCCATTCTGGATCTGGCAAGCCGACGCATCGTAGGCTGGTCAATGTCAGAGCGCATCAACGCGGAACTGGTCTGCCAGGCACTGCGCGGCGCGTGCTGGCACCGTAAGCCCCCGCCAGGGTTGTTGTTACATTCCGATCGCGGAAGTCAATATGCAAGTCGGGCGTACCGAAAACTGGCCGCCGACTTCAAGATGAACGTTTCGATGAGCCGTCGCGCTAATGCATGGGACAACGCGCCAATGGAAAGCTTCTTCAAAACCCTGAAAGTCGAGCGAATCTATCAGGTTCGCTACGAAACCCGCGCTCAGGCTCGTCTGGATATCGTCGACTGGATTGAGGGCTACTACAATCGACAACGCCTGCACACCTCTATCGATTTCTCCACTCCCGTCGATTACGAGGCTAGGATGATCGCTGCATAATTTGCTGTACGTGGAAAGGAGGCAGGGTCAGCTCGCTAACTTCCACTCCGCGACTCAGGAGTTCCATACGAGCCGCAACGATGTCCGGAACAACTAAATAATGTCCGCGCGCGGAGCCCGGAGCGGCGTCGGTTACGTTCTGGCCGAAGATAACGGAGCACTCCGAACCGGTTGGCGTGAACTGGACGACGCGATAGCCATCGTCGGTTTTGAAGTCGACGTCGAGCCGCCATCCAAGACCACCATAGAACTGCTTCGCGCGGTCGGTATCCGACACTGCAATGACGACGATCTCGAGCTTCATGTCGAGACTGGGCTGGTTCATCGTTGACTCCTTGCTTGCGTTGTCTCGTTCGTCGATGCAGAACGGCCTGTCGCTCAAACGCTATTGATTGCGAATCGGACTAATGACCCGGCTCACTCACCGTCAGCCGGTTATCGACACGACCCACGCCGGCCACCTTTGACGCCGCAGCGCCGGCGGCCTCGATCTGGACTTGATCCGGCGCGCTACCGGCAAGCGTGACGGTGCTGCCGCGTGAGACAACGTTAATGCGGGAAGCGTCTAGCCCGCGCGTGTGCGTGAAGGACTGTCGGACGGCGTGGCTCAGCGCACGATTTTCCGCGTGGACCTGTTTCTTGGTAGGCGCATCAACGCCGGTGGTAGAAAGATCAGCGGCGAAGGCCCTTGGCATTTCCGCCAGCGACGTCGCGGAGAACGCCGTCACGGCCGCCATGGATAGAATGAACGCTCGCGTTTGCATACCTTGGCTCCTGAGGGTGACGACCCGGCGCATCACGCAAGGGTCGGAAATCAGGCTCTATTACAGGCATTTTTTTGCTGTGCTTCAATTGTCGCGAGGTATTGGGATGCTATCCATACGTATGACTTCCGCGTACGAAAGGAACCCCGCTAGACAGCACCCTCGTTCACTTCCGCCGGCGACGCAGCAAGCGGAAGTGTGAAGAAAAAGCGCGCGCCCCCATGCGGAGACGCGTTGTCGGCGGCAATGGTCCCACCGTGCATTTCGATGATCGAGCGCGAAATGGCGAGTCCCATACCCATGCCGCCTGCCTTCGTCGTGTAGAAGCTTTCGAAAACGCGCTTAACGTTTCCCAGGTCGATGCCCGGCCCGCCGTCCTCAACGGAGCACGTGACCGACGAAGTATCGAGAGCATGCGTCGCGACAGTAATCTGGCCGCCCGTGACCGCTGCGGCCTCCATTGCCTGCATCGCGTTGACGACGAGATTTACGACAACCTGCTGCAACTGCACCCTGTCCACAATTACCACCGGCACACCAGCCGCGCGTTTGCGCACGATGGCGATGCCCCGCTTATGCAATTCGTGATGCAGGAAAAGCAGCGCCTCATCGACGAGCGGATCGAGCGGCGCTGCGACCCGCTTCAATTCGCGCCGCGTCGCCATTGCGTGAATGCGATCGACGATTTCGACGGCGCGCTGCGCATCGACCGTGATGTGCTGATTGACAAGCCGGGCTTCCGCGATGTCCGGTTCAGACCGGTCTAGCCATCGGTTGCCGAGCGAGCTGTTCATTCTGATAGCCGCCAGCGGCTGCTTCAGCTCGTGCGCGATGGATGCCGTTAGCTCCCCGAGCATGGAAACGCGGGCCGCGTGGGCGAATTCCGCTTGCAGTTGCTGCAGCAGTTCCTCAGCGCGGATGCGCTCTGTCAGATCGACAAGACTGATCAACACCATACCTGATTCTTCGGCGCCACCGGGATGTGCAACTGTGAGCAGTACATCGATGCTCCGTCCGTCGAGCGTAGGAAGCTTGGTTTGTTCCTGAAACAGCGATGCGCCGCCGTATCGGCTTTCGAGGACGCGCCGAAAGGTGTCCGGCCGCTCACGCCATAGCCAGCGCAGGGGCCCGAGCAACACAGTCCTATCGCGTGCGCCGAACATCTGCGCGGCGTGAATATTGACTTCATCCACACGCAGCAGCTCCATTGCGCGATCGAGCCAGCCAGGATGTTCGTCGATGTAACGGGACACGTCGTATACGCCCTGCGCCCGCAGTTTCGCCAGCAACGTCGTGAGCGGTTGGGCATCAACCTGCCATAGCCCAACTGGCATATCGAAGAACAGCGTGCGATATCGATGTTCGCTGCGCGCGAGCGCAGCATGCGCGCGCTTGCGCGTCGTAATGTCTTTGAGCGCGCCGACTACGCGCATCCCCGCGTCAGCATCGACCACCACACGCGCGATGAGTTGGAGATGCCGCACAGAGCCGTCCGGCAGCAATAGTCGACACTCGACATCGAGTGGCTCCCGGTCGCGGGTCGCCCGGTCGAGCACAAGCCGCACATAGGCCGCGTCCTCCGGGTGTACGCGCGCAAGCATCAATGCAATGGTCGGCGTGGTCGTGCCCTCGTACTCGAAGATCCGAAAGCTCTCTCTCGACCAAAAAAGCTCGCCGCTTCGCACGTGCCAGTCAAAACTGCCCGTGCTACTCAGCCGCTGCGCTTCTGCAAGCAGCGCTTCGGCATTCTGAAGATCGGCGTAGAGCCGCGCGCTTTCCAAAGACATCGCCGCTTGCGTAGCAAGCAATCGGAGCATCGCCGTGCGTGCCGGCGTGAACGCGTTCGACGCAAGGTTGTTCTCCAGGTACAGCACGCCGATTAGCCTGGCTTGTTTAATCAGCGGGAGGCATAAGATGGATCGCGACCCGTGGCGCCGGACATAGTCGTCGAGGGAATACGGCGTGACCGCGGACGCATCGTCGAGCAAGAGGCTGTCGGACGCGCGGATCACATAGCGCAGCACTGATTCGGGCAGATCTGCCTCCTCGAAACGGATCTTCAGAAGCCGCACGTCCACGCCATCAGCGCACGTCGCGGCTTCCGCTTCCACAACCAATCCCTTCGGGCGTTTCAGTATCAGCACGCAACGGCTTCCGCCCGCATGTTCGAGTGCGAGCCTCATCAGCGTGTGTATCAGGTCGTTCATATCGAGGCCGCTAAAAAGCGACCGCGACACGCTGACGACCGTGGCAAGGTCGAGCTGCTCACTCGATGTCGAGATGGCGCCGTCGGATTTGAATGCATCCTGTTGGAGGGCCGTGTAACGCCGCACGAGTTGATCGACCTTGCCGGTCGCACCCCAGCGTTCGTAGCAGGCGCGAGCGTTCAGCATATAGCTATCCGCAATCGTCCCGAGCCCACGCTCTGCGTAGAAGCGCCCGGCCAACTCGTGCGAGAGCGCCTGCACGTGAATCAAGCCGTGCTCGCGGGCCAGGCGCACCGCTTCTTCGTACAGTAGCATCGCTTCCGAGTCGCGGCCTTCGACGCGCGCGACTTCCGCGCGAAGAAGCGCATGCCGATGCTGAAAGTTTGCGGGGCAATGCTTCGCCCACGACTCGAATTTGTCACATACGGCATGAACGACGCGGCGCGATTCTGCTTGCTGGTTTTCGTTTTCCGAGGCATCGAGCGCGACGAGCGTCAATGCATGAAAGAAATGGAACGTAGGCTCGATTGGAAGCGCCATCACGGCATTTAGCGTCGACTGCGCTTCGCGTGCGGCCCCGAGGGCTGCACGATAACGTCCATCCATGAAGGCGTGGATCATCCGCATGATGTGGCAGAACGCGATGCCGCAGCCGAAATTCGCCCGCATGACCACTGCTAACGACGCATCGTCATCGAGCGCATGACCCGACTGGCCTTGCAACGCGGCGACGAAACCCTGTTGCAGGCGAATTGTCTCGTAGACCGCATCGTTGTGGCTTTGCTGCGCAAATGCAGCGTGCGTTTGGGCCGTGCGTTGAACGTCGGCGAGCGGCGCGCCTTTCTCGATCGTCTGCCACACCGTGGTGAAGGCCAGATAGCCGGCAAAGGCAAGGTCGCCGACATCGAGGCATGCGGCACTAGCGCGCTCGAGAATCGCCAGGTCGGTCGATATATGCCGTCGCCAAAAGTTGACGTGATTGCCGTGCAAATGCAGCAGCTTGCCCTGGAACCGTCGATTGTCGAATCTCTCATTGAGACGCAACGACATCTCGGAGAACTGCACGGCCGAGACGATGTCGCCGATGCGCGACACCAAAATCAACGCGTAGTTACCGTACGCGAAGCTTGATTTGTCGGTGTTACCTACACGCAGGGACAGGTTGACCGCCTTTAGCGTCACGAGCGGATAGAACGCCGGACGGGCGATGAAAGCGCAAGGCATCGATTCGACCAAAAGATCCACGATGGTTCGGGCAGCATCATCCGATGCGACCGGTGCATCGACAAGCCGATCGATGGCGCGTCCCGCCAGGTTCGCAGCAACGTCACGCAGCTCCGCCTCGAATTGCAGCGCGGCGCCTTCGTCCTCGGACGGCAGCAGCACGCCGAATTCGCGCAACGCCTCGCGAGCCACGTCAAAGCTCTCATCGTATCGCCCCGCAACCTGGTACAGCTCCATGCGCAAGGCATGAACCCGCGCGCGATACAGATTCGAACGGGCGCGGCCCAGGATCGCGTCGAACAGCGCATCCGCGTCGGCAAAATCAGCCATAACGAACTGGCATTCGGCGAACGCCAGATACAGATCAAAGGTGCCATCGTAGTCGCGCGACCAGGCATTCTCGGCAATCAGAGCTACGCCGTTAGAGAGATAGTTACGCGCCGACGCGAAAGCAGCGGAGTTCATTGCCCGCCGTCCTGCCGCGAAGTTTAAGGCAACAGTGCGCTGGCGCTCCGCTTCATCTGTCATAAGCGACGCACCACGATTCAGGTGGTTGACGATATCGAAAATGGCCGGATCCGCCGCATCAGCCGGTGCCTCGGATGCGAGGGCCCGGCCGAGCTGTAAATGCGCCGCGGGGCGGTCTGCCTCCGGAATCAGCGCATACGCGGCTTCCTGGACGCGATCGTGCGCAAACATGAACGCGTCCCCGACGCGGTGTAGCAGGCCCGCATTCACAGCATCCCAGAGCTTCATATCCACGGATGCCCTTGGCTCATCGCGTGTCCGTGCCAACGCGTCCAGGTTCGCGATATTGCCCAGTATCGCGAGCTGACTTAGAACCTCCCGCGTGGCATGCGGCAAGCGGTATAGTTTGGCCGCCATCAGACCGGCGACGTTGTCGGTCAATTCTCTATCGCGAATTCGCGGCAGGCTCCATGTCCAAATGCCGGCCTGATGATCGAACGCGATGAGACCGTCGTCGGCAAGCGCGGTGAGAAACTGAACCAGGTAAAAAGGGTTGCCGCCCGTTTTCTCGTGGACAAGCTCGGCAAGCGGCGCAGCCGTTGCGGCCGGACAGCGCAGCAAATCGCCAACGAACTCCGCAGCACTCGTCATGCTCAACGGCAACAGCTCTAACAGATGCGGTTTCGAGCCAGCTTTGCGGATGTCATCGATCATCGTTGCGAGCCGAACTTGCGAACCCGCCTCGTTGTTCCGATAAGCGCCAATCAGCAGCATGTTCCGAATGTCGCGGTGCGTGGCCAAATGCACGAAGAAATCGAGCGTGGCAGCGTCGTGCCATTGCAGATCGTCGATGAACAACACGAGAGGATGCCCAGGCTGCGCGAATACGCTCAGGAAGCGTCGAAACGCGATATACAGGCGGTTGCGCGCATCGTCCGGTGACAAGTCCGGAACCGCGGGCTGCTCCCCGATGATCAGCGCCAATTCGGGGACGAGATTGAGCATCAGCCGGCCGTTGGGCGCAAGCGCCTCCGGCAGCGCGTGCTGCCATTGTTCTAGCTCCCTGTCGCCGCTAACGAGCAAGTCGCGCACGAGCGACTGAAACGCTTGCACGAGCGGCACGTACGGCGTGTCGGCGCGGTACTGATCGAACTTGCCAGATGCAAACAGCGGGCGTGCGCCCGCGAGCGCGCTCTGCAAATGGCTCACCATCGAGGACTTGCCGACGCCCGCATAGCCCGACAAGAAAACGATTTGAGTATCGCCCTGAGTCGCTACCTCGTCGAACGTCGCGATCAGCTGGTCGATCTGCGCATTCCGGCCATGAAGTTTCTCCGGGATTTGTATCCGGTACGATGCGTCACGCGTGCCGAGCGCGAACGGTGCGATCGCATGCTGAGTCTCCCACTCCGATAGGCAACGTAGCAGATCGACGTGTACCCCTGTTGCTGTCTGATAGCGGTCCTCCGGGTTTTTTTCCAGCAACTTCTCTACGATGTGCTCGACAACTAGCGGCAAGTCTTGCACGCGCTCCGACGGCGGCACCGGCCGGCGAGCGACATGACAATGAATCCATTCGATAGGGTCGGACGCGGAGAATGGCGGCGTGCCCGTAAGCATCTCATAGCAGACCACGCCAAACGAATATAAATCGCTTCGTTCATCGGGAGGCCGGTTCATACGGCCGGTCTGTTCGGGCGCCATGTACATCAGGGTGCCCCGAATCAGCGTGGAAGAAGCGGCCGCATCACGCTCAATCCGCGACATAGCCGCAATTCCAAAACCGGTAAGTCGCACGTTGTCGCTCGCATCGACCAGCACATTCGCCGGCTTGATGTCTTTGTGCAAGATGCCGCGTGCGTGCGCCCGCGCGATTGCTTGTGCGAGGCTCGCGGCGATGCGCAAGAAGCGCGGAAGCGCTAGCGGTCGATTGAGCAAGCGACTCAACGGCGCACCGCCACTGTCGTCGAGAATGAGCACGGGCGGCACATGGCTGAGGTCGAGTGCGAGCGGCTGTGCAGCCCACTCCGGATCGAGCAACGATGCAAGGCCGTACTCGCGTTCGAGCCGACTGATGCTGTGCGACGCTGGCTTCGCAGCCACAAGCGCTAGCACCGAGCCCGGAGCGCCGGGTTTGCGCGCGCGGCAAAGCAGCATGTCACCATCGTCATGCAGCGGCTCTAGCGAAAAGCCAGTCAGATCCATTCGAGGCGCTCCTCATCTCGCTGATATCCGGCAAGCGCGATGCGCACCTGTACTCTTGTGCGAGTCACATCGCTCACTAAACCGGACACAGGCTAACATGGGAAGCGCTACCAACCTCACAGCCCTGTCCCGCGCAGCAACTAACGCCAGAGTAGTGTGCCTCTATAGTGCCCGAGTCGCGCTTCGACGTCGTATTCATTCTGCAGGCCCAGTTTCATCAACTGGCCGATCTTTTCTTGCGCGGCCGGCCGTCCGACCGACGCAATGAACGCATCCCACTCCGGCGCAACCGCAGAGTCTGGCGGCAGCGTCTGTGCGTTGACAAGCTGCTTGATGGCACTGAGCGACTGCTTATCGAATAAGCTGATGCGCGTCGCAAGACCGTCGACAAATGCGTCGAGTTCGCCGTCGGGCAGCGAGCGGTTGACATACCCGTAGCGTTCAGCGAGTGGACCATCGATGTCGTTTCCGCTCGTCAACACTTCGAGTGCGCGGCCCCGTCCGATCAACCGCGATAGACGCGTCATTGGACCACCTCCCGGTACGAGCGCGGCGCCGATTTCCCATTGCGACAGCAACGCATACTCGTTGCTGGCAAAGCGCATATCGCTTGCAAGCGCCAGTTCACTGCCGACGCCCGACGCACGCCCGCGAATTTTCGCAATCGAGATGACAGAAGCACGCCCGATGCGCGCCAGCATGTCCGGTAGCGGCGGCATGCCTGTCGGGCCGGGCGGCAGATTCATCGTCACTTCGAGCGGAGGGACGAAGTCGTAATGGGTGAGGAAGAAGTCCGGCACAGCGCTGTCGAAAACCACCACCTTCAGATGGGGGTCGTTTTCGAGTGCGGTCACCACCGCGCCCAGTTGTGGCATCGTATCCGGCCCGAAAATGTTGAATGGTGGACGATCGAAGACTACTCGCCAATACCAAGGGCTGCGACGTTCGACCTTGATCTGCGCATCTGCGCTCTCTTGATTCATGTCGTTCTCCGGGAAGTGAATGTCCGATTCGGTCGCTCGGCCTATCTGTGCAGCATGTCTAACAGATCTCGCGCTACCGCTTGCGAAGACGCTGGATTCTGGCCCGTGATGAGACGGCCGTCGATGATCGACAGCGCCTCCCAGTCAGCGACTTTTTCAAAGCGGCCGCCCAGACGTTTCAGTTCATCCTCGACGAGGAACGGTACGACATGCGTGAGTTGCACCGCCTCTTCCTCCGAGTTCGTGAAGCCCGAGACGCGCCTTCCTTTAACCAGTGGCTCGCCATCGAATTTGACGTGGCGCAACACACCGGGCGAATGGCACACGAACGCCACCGGTTTGCCCGCGTTATAAAAGCGCTCGATCAGCGCGACAGAGATGGGATCCTCAGCAAGGTCCCACAAGGGCCCGTGACCACCGGGATAGAAGACAGCGTCGTACTTGTCTGGTTCCATGTCCGCCAATACGGCCGCGTTGGCAAGCACGTGCTGCGCGGCAACATCACGCTTGAAGCGCTCTGTCAGGTCCGTCTTGCCTTCAGGCGTATCGCTTTTCGGATCGATGGGCGGCTGTCCGCCTTTCGGAGAGCACACCGTAACCTCGATGCCCGCATCGAGGAAGGTGTAGTACGGCGCAGCAAATTCCTCAAGCCAGAAGCCAGTCTTTCTACCCGTATCGCCGAGTTCGTCATGCGATGTCATTACCATCAGTATCTTCATGGTCGCACCGAGTCCAATGAAATTTGTCTTGCCACGCGATGCCGTGGTCACACCACTATACGTTCACAACTGCGGACCGGAGGGCCGCTCTATACCAACGTATTAGGTCTTAATGACATTGTTAGATCGAGTCGTCGACGCGTCTGATCGGGAATTGGGTCATCTGTAAAAACTCGAGAATTAGCCTTGCAAATATCTGCTAAAGTTAGACGGCAATTCAGCAGTATCAGTAAGATCGTTTTTGTCGCGGCGCCGCCAGGCGGAGCACCAAAACGGTACTCGCTTGACGTCGCGACCACTCAACGCTTCACGACTCTGCTACGTTGAGCAAGCAAATGCGACCGCCTTGAACCGGTTCTTCTATCGTCTGACGTTCGCACAAAGAAATGCTCGGAACGTAGTGTTGCGATGTTCGTTAATCACCCTGAGTGGAGAAATGATGAGCCCTCGTTTTGATACGAACTTGGACCGCAGGATGCCAGGGAGCGAGACGTCCATCGTCTATGTCATCGACGATGACGAATCGATTCGATTTACTCTTCATAGCCTCGTGCGGTCCGTCGGGCTGCGCGTCCAGACCTTCGAATCGCCCGCCGCTTTTCTTGCTTGGCCTAAAGACGATGTGCCGAGTTGCCTCGTGCTTGATGTGCGTCTTCAGGGCGAAAGCGGCCTTGGTTTTCAGGAAGACATGGCGCAACTGGGCCTGCGCATACCAATAATTTTCATGACCGCATACGCTGACGTTGAAATGACGGTCACTGCAATGAAAGCCGGGGCGCTGGATTTTTTTCAAAAGCCGTTTCGTGATCAAAACATGCTTGATGCGATCGCGCACGCCCTAAAGGGAGATGCCCAACGCCTCGCAGGCGAACAAGCGCAAGCCGGCGTTTTTGCCGCGTACGGATCGCTGACTGTGCGCGAGAAGGAAGTGATGAAATATGTAGTCGCGGGCTTGCTGAACAAGCAGATCGCTTACGAGATGAATCTCAGCGAGGTCACCGTAAAGATCCATCGCGGACAGGTAATGAAGAAGATGGCAGCGAGGAGCTTGCCCGATCTGGTCCGGAAAGCGGAGTCGCTCCAGTCCACTTGCGCCGGGTCAGCATCAGTTCGCCTTGGATCGGTGCTCAACGCTGCACGCAATGACGATGCGGCCAGCTTGCGCGTCGTGCATAGTGTCGAACGTGTGCCCCCCCGCCACGAACATTTTGAGCTACTAGCTAGTCACAGGCTCACTGCCTGGCGAACGGCGTCTGCGAAGGCCTCGGGGGCTTCCTGCGGCAAGTTATGACCGATGCCTCCGCTGATGTTCCGATGCACATACTTGCCGACAAACATGCGCGCATAGGCGGCCGGCTCAGGATGAGGTGCACCGTTAGCATCGCCTTCTAGCGTGACAGTCGGCACAGAGATTGTTGGCGCACTGGCAAGCCGCTGTTCGAAGCTGTCGTAGTCCGCCTCGCCGCCCGCTAGACCAAGGCGCCATCGATAGTTATGTATGACGATCGCAACATGGTCGGGGTTTCGGAAAGACGCGGCCGAGCGCTGATAGGTTGCGTCATCGAATTGCCACCTGGGTGATGCCAGTTGCCATATCAGCCTGTTGAACGCATCTAGGTTAGCTGCATACCCGTGCGCGCCGCGATCCGTCGCGAAGTAGTACTGATACCACCACTGCAGTTCTGCCTGTGGTGCCAACGGCCGGGCGTTTGCCGCCTGGCTGCCGATGAGATATCCGCTTACGGAAACGAGCGCCTTCACGCGCTCGGGCCATAGGGCGGCGATGATGTTGGCGGTACGCGCACCCCAGTCATATCCGCCGAGGACTGCCTGGTCAATTCCGAGAGCGTCCATCAATGCGACGATATCGATCGCAGTGACGACCTGTTGTCCATTGCGCACCCCGTTCGGCGAGAGGAAACGTGTGCTGCCATAGCCCCGAAGGTACGGCACTAGGACTCTGTATCCGTCGCCCGCCAAGCGAGGCGCCACGTCGACGTAGCTGTGAATATCGTACGGCCAGCCGTGCAGCAATATGACGACGCTACCACTGGCGGGGCCGAGTTCCGCATAGCCAACACTAAGCAAGCCAGCATTGATCTGCCGGATAGGACCGAACGTCGCCGATGTCATCGCGTGCGCAGTGTCGATGACGTTCATACGAGCCATAGTTAATGCCGCGATTGAGGAGCGAAGTACACGTCGACGTTGCAGATCGATAACATCAGTCATGGCGAGGCCTCCGTTCGATGCAGCGCGCAGCGCTGCAGTCAGCACAGGGAGTGTAGGAGAGCACATCACCACGCGCACTCATACGATCGTATGTGGCTCGAACGTCTCGACCGATTCCCCTCATTTAGGGTGTGGCGACACCGTCGCGGCGCAGTCGCTCAATTAGGAAATCGACAAATACCTTCACGCGTAAAGACAGATATCGCGCATGCGGATACAGCAGGACGAACGGACGGGACGGGCCACCGTGATCTCTCAGTACCTCCACGAGCCGCCCGGCGCGAAGGTACTCATCGACAACGAAGCGATAGGTTTGAAACAATCCGGCCCCGCTAAGCGCTAGCGTCACCCCGGCGAGCGCATCTCCAGACGTTCGGTAATTTCCGCGGGTGATTACCTCGACTTCACGAGCTCCGTCGCTGAATGTCCACAAGAGGTCCCGGCCGCTACTCGGCATCTCAAACTGAATGCACTCGTGCGACGCAAGGTCATCGATAGACCTCGGCACTCCTGCACGACCCAAGTATGAGGGTGATGCCACCACGACCAGTTCGGCATCTTCCAGCTTGCGCGCTATGAGGCTTGAGTCATCGGGAGCGCGGCCTCGGATCGCGAGGTCGAATCCCTCATCGGCGAAGTCTATGTTCCGGTTGCTCAAATGCGTTTCGACGCGCACATCCGGATACCGTTCGCGAAAAGCAGGAAGCGAAGGCAGCAGCCGATAGTGCCCGTACGGTGTAGGTACGCTGATTCGAAGCACGCCGGCCGGCGTACGCTGCTGCCCTGTTGCTTCGCGTTCCGCCTCCACTAGTTGCGATAAGGCATCCCGACACTGCTCGTAGTAACGTCGGCCCGAATCGGTGAGTCGAATCTGGCGCGTGGTTCGGACAAAAAGTCGTACTCCCAGTCGTTCTTCCAACCGCGAGACGGATCGGCTCACCGCAGCCGGCGTGACGCTTGCCGCGTTGGCCGCGAGCGTGAAGCTGCCTGCTTCCGCGGCAAGACAGAACAGCTCGATACTCCCCAGCAGAAGGTCATCAAATTTTCGTTGCATGGTCGAAGTGCAGCATTGGCCGCAAAGGACGTGATTATCGCCTTATCTCGCATAAGAGCTAACCTGTGTTGGTCAAGACTACTTCCGGTTGGTTGAGATTTGCAGCAGCGTCAACTACGGTAGGTGAGTCGTGACGTAAGGTAAGCGACACGCCGTGCTCATTCACCTCCAAGGGGAAACGTATGTCTGTGGAACACAAATTGGCCGGGCTCGGCCTCGCTTTGCCCGAACCGCCTCAACCACTCGGAAGCTATCGCGCCGTAAGCGAAGCTGGTGACTTGCTCTTCATCTCCGGACAAGTCCCACTTGCCGACGGCAAGATGGCATACACCGGCCGCATCGGCGAGCAACTCACGGTGGAAGACGGCCGACGAGCTGCTCAACTGACCGCCCTAAACGTGCTTGCCCAGATCAAGCGGCATCTTGGCGGCTTCGATCGCTTAAGTCATATCGTACGCGTCGAGGGTCATGTTAGTTCCGCCGATGGCTTTCACGGTCAACCCGCGGTGCTGGATGGTGCGTCTGACCTCTTCGCCGCCGTACTCGGGGACAAGGCGGGGCACGCCAGGTCCGCCTTTTCGCATTCGCAACTCCCCGCCGACGCTGCAGTCGTGCTTGTTGTGATTGCGCTAGTTCTTCCGGCCTGAAGGGTCAGCCGCATTTGTGACGCCGACGCAAAACTGTTGGTATGCGCCGTGCCTTCGAATGCGGCACTGGAACGCCTACATTCATGTCAACCGGAACACCGCGCCCCTGCGCTTCCGACAGTCAATCAATGAACCATGAACCAGAGCCAACAAAATGAATGAGCAAACGAAGGTGGTTGTCGTCACAGGTGCCTCACAAGGCATTGGAGCGGAACTTGTCAAAGCGCTTCGCGCTCGCGACTACCGCGTCGTCGCGACCGCGAGATCCATCCAACAATCGGACGATCCGAATGTTGTGACTGTAGCGGGGGACATCAGCGACCCTGCAACCGCGCAGCGGGTGATATCGCAAGCGATCGAGCGCTTCGGTCGCGTCGATACGCTGGTGAACAACGCGGGCATTTTCATCGCGAAGCCTTTCACGGCTTATAAAGATGAGGACTATGCGGCGATCATAGGCGTAAACGTATCTGGCTTCTTCTACGTCACGCAGCATGCGGTCGCGCAAATGGAAAAACAGGGCAGTGGGCATGTTGTTAGCATCACGACGAGCCTCGTTGATCATCCAATCAGCGGCGTACCGTCAGTGCTAGCTTCACTAAGCAAGGGCGGCATCGCTGCTGCAACGCGGTCGCTGGCGATCGAATATGCTAAACGCGGAATCCGTGCGAACGCGGTGTCGCCGGGCATCATCAAATCGCCGATGCATCCGGAGGAAACGCATGCGGCGCTCCATGCGCTTCATCCGGTCGGGCATATGGGCGAAATGCGCGACGTCGTCGACGCTGTCTTGTTCCTCGACGATGCGTCATTCGTCACGGGTGAAATCTTGCACGTCGATGGCGGACAGAGCGCGGGCCATTAACAGCTACACGGCAAGCCGCCTACCAGTGGTAATTGTGAAGCACGCACCGTCCGGCGAACGCGCCGAATTGCGGAAGAATGTCTGCCGTCGGAGGATTCTTCAACCGCGCTGCCGTGGCTAGACTGTTTCCAACGGTGAGTCGGAGCCAGTATGTGTCCGCTTCGACCGTGCTTGTCGGCACACAGGCACCGCCTAAACGCGCCGGTTGGGCGCTTGGCCTAGTGTCTACTGGCGCGTTGACGGGTAGCCTGATTGGCCCGCTCGTTGGCGAGCTGCTGCCCGGACGAATCGGCATTCGAGGGACGTTCTTCGCGGGCGGCGCTATGATGGCGGTGCGGCCGCGCTGACGATCGGCTTAGTAAAGGAAAACTTCCGGTCGGAACAAGACGCAGCGACACGAGGTGCAGAAGGCTTCGCTACTCATAAGCGGACATCATATTGGATCGTTGGCGCCTTGCTGATTGCCGCCATGATGGTCTTGCTGGCTAACACCGACCGCGTGGGGAGCTGGAAGGTGATAACCAGTTGCCTCGTGCTGACCGGTCTTGTGGTGATCCCGCAGGCGTTCGTCGCAAAATGGTGGCATCTAGCAAGCCTTCGTTTTCTGATGGGGATGTCGCTCGCCGGACTACCGCCTTCCGCCTTCAATTGGGAAAGTCTTCCGCCACGTAGTGCCGGAACATTCCACCGGCCGCATGCTTGGGTGCTGCAATCCGCACAATTTTTCGGCCAAGTCGTTGGGCCGCTGGTTGGCGGGGTCATCGGAGTCCATCCCGGGCTGCGTGCAGTGTTTTTTTCTTCCGGCGCGTTACTGTTTTTATGCAGCGCGCTTGCAATTGCCGCAAGTCGGCCACATAGATCAGCTATGCGTGATGCCGCTATGTGCGGCTGATTAACCTGCCTACAAACGCTACTTGTCTTTCAGGTTCTGACAGCGTTACTGGTTTCAGAATCTTCGGGTCGGCTAACGCCGGCCCTTTTTTTGAGCGGTGGTGCTATCGACCGCATCTAATCGCCGTCAGACGGTCCGCCGGTTCCTGCGTTCTTGCGGTGTTGACCTGTTGACCTCGCCGTCGGGCGCACGCTTAATAAGCAAGGCCGCGCTAATCTCTCCCGTCCTCAACAATCCAATTGCAGCGTATTAGATTGATTGTCTTGCGTTCGAGCTATTGGGTCGCCCCACTAGAATACCGCCTCAGACGGAACACCTTTCTAAGGGCGGATATCTGTCATCGTTCGGCCATTCGACGAGATCCATCGGTAGACCTGTCAGCGGCGGCTATTGGCCGCACTGAGCCATCTGACGTTCACTCCGCAACGTCGTCGTGCCTCACGCCTTCTGACTTCGAATGGCGCACAGCCTTGGCGAGCCAAGGGCCGATCTGACAGCTTTCGCTGAGGCAACCGCCGTCTCTTCGCTGATGTGTTTGGACTGTTGGACGACAGCTTGGTCGACGATAAACTGGCTTCTGTGTCCATCAATCCTTAAGGCGCCCCATGAGCACCAAGACATCTATCGGGTATCACTACGGCGAAGGAAAGGACCATCCTGGCACCTCTATGAAGAGGCGTTCGAGAATGATGTGGTCTACCTCTAACTCGAAGGCGTGCAAGCCGACGTCGTGATGATCGACAGTCTTTGGGGGGCCAAGGCCGGCACGGTGCTGCTACGGCTGCCCAGCGCGACGGCCCGTCAGCTCGGACACTTCCGCACTGGGATGAAGGCGATGCGCCACCGGTGGGTAAGGGATAGACAGCACGCCATCACAAGCGATGGCGCTTAGGAGGCTTAGGAGGCTTAGGAGGCTTAGGAGGGAGGGATTGGAGCAGCTGTCCGATGCGCCCACGGTCCTTCCGAGATCATCGCGGGTGAATCTCGGTAAAGCGCATCCACGCCTAACAGCATTCAGGCGGCCTCGGCCTGTAACGTGAAATCAACGTGGATAGCATCATAGGGAAAAATGATGTCGCCGTTGTCCGAACGTTCCAGGACGCCCACATTGATTAGCGCGAGAACGTCATCATGCACGCGGCGGACATCGCGATCGACGCGCCGGGCAAGTTCTCTGATCGACATGGCGCCCGCGCCTGTCATCTTCTTGAGGATGTCCCAGCGCAGTTGGGTGAGCGTCCTGAGCAACAGTTCGGGCGTTGCGAAGCTGATGAATTCGCCCTGCTCTTCGCCGCGCATTGCGGCTGCGAAGCTTCGGGTGATGTCGTCGCGAGAGGCGATCCCAAGCGTTACCGTGGTCATTGTGCGGCCCTCCATTGGTCTACGTCTGACCAGAAATCAGCCATAAGCTGTTCCGGCGTCGTGAATGCATAGGGCGTCTCGACTGCACCAACATGCTTATGGTCGCCCTTCCCGCGTTCGTTATCGTAACGAAGCACGCATACGTTCCTCACGATGTACGCGGCACTGTACTTGTAGAAGTGTGCGCTGCCGTCGACAGGGTGCGGAACCTTCCAGACAAGTAAAGCCGCAAATGACGCCTCATCGACAGGGACACGGCGCTTCAAGAGGGGAATTGCGTTCATGTTGACAATGATGACAACACGCGCCGATGTTGTCAATCAGGTCAACGTCATCGGGTTGCAGGAAGTTCCAGCATTGGTGACGATTGCTTGGTCTGAGGAACAGCCGCGCAACGCCTTACCGGCTGTCCACCCGAAGACGGTCAGCGTCCCCGTGCACCTTGGGACCGCTGCCGGTTTGTCTTGAAGCGTCAAGCGGACGCATTTGGAACCATCGAGCCCGGCGGCCGCAGCTGCGCATCATCAGATCGGTCGGGAATGATGGTATCCGGTGAATCGCGCACATTGCCTGCGCTCGTGCCGTATCGTCGGGCACTACAACGCCGGTAACGCGATCGCGCTTGACTGCGTCCTTGTCGAAAATCTCTGGCGTTGCCTGGAATACGAACTTCATTAACTGATCGACCTGCGCGATGAGTAACTGAACATCATCACCTACCCGTGCCGTCTCTTTCCGCGTCTGAATAGTATTCCCAGTCAACCGCCGCTCGATCTCGCGAAGCTCGTCTCGGAGTCCCTCTTCTCTCACGAACTGCGCGACGGCCTGGTTGATGAGTGCCGTCACGTTCGTTGGCGTAGGCAAGTCGCTCGTCTCGACGATACTTGACCAGTGGTTTTTGAAAATCGGGGCGCCAGTTAAAGCTTACGATCTGGATCAAGAGAATACGACGCTGGCACACTACCAAGCCCTTTCAGTCACGCACTTGTCGGTAATGAAGCCCGACCGGACGATCGACCCAAAGCAGTTCGACAAGCTGATGATTGATATCCTCGAGTCCCCGGAATCTGAAAATGGTATGAACTATGTGATCGACACAGGCGCAAACACGTTTTCGCCCCTGCTGGCGTATTTGATTGCCAACTTTGCTTTCGATGCGATTCGAGACGCCGGCAAGAAACCGATTATTCATTCGATCATCGGCGGCGGCGACCTGCTCGCGGATACCCGAGAGCCTGGCGGCGGTATTGAAGAACATCGCAAACAAGCACGCCAGCCTCGATGTGCGACCCGAGCACTACCCAATTGTGGGCGAGCACCTCTTGGGCGCGATCAAGGACGTATTGGGCGACGCTGCAACGGACGACATCATCTCTGCATGGGCGCAAGCCTATGGAAATCTGGCTGACGTTCTGATGGGCATGGAAAGTGAGCTCCGCGAGCGATCAGCGAGTGCAATGGGTGGCTGGAACGGATGGCGGAAGTTCGTCGTGAAAGCATAATCCGTAAAAATCACGGCAACGTCGATTCGACGGTGATAACGACACGGGGGGAATAAGCGAACGATAAGAATGTTTTGATGAGTTGCGCCGCCCTTTCTCTTCAGCGGTTAGTCTCAAGCTGCCCCAGCCGCTGGGCACGGTCTTGACCTTCGCCATCCCCTGAGCTCTCCGTCGCGGCGCCGAACCCGGGGGCCAGGAAGAACTGTGACTTACCGGTCAGCTGAGAGTCGAGCGCTTTCGCCTAGCCGTCGTCGAGCGCGATACTGACTGGCTGAGCGAGCTGAGGCCCGAGCTCGAATTCCGCAATCGTCTTAGCAAACGTTTGCCTTAGGCATATACTTAAACTTCTCTCAGCATCCGCTGTTGTGACTGGAGGCGGGTGTTCTCCGGCCGACGCCCTCCGCGTCGGCTCTTTTTCGCCTTTGTTATCGCGCCCCCAATTGCGTTGGATAGCGCTGGTTTTGGCGGCCCTTCGCTCATCGATTCGAGCGTCGGTGGGCTAGGACAACGCTCTTTCCCAATGCAGGAAGCGCAGCGAGCGATCCGCTATCCATATCAGAACGAGCCTCAGGACGTAGACTTGCAGCGGATTGTGGTCATCTTGCCAGTGTTTGCGCGTCAGGAAAGACAGACACTGAAAACCTCGATCTGGGTGCCGATGCTCGCATTGCCAAGCTCGGCCTTGGCTGTCAAGCACTCGTGCGTTGGATTCTTTCGCCAGTTTGCGCGCAATGGGGCGCACGCGCACCTCGGCGCGACGACGCGGCAAGCCGGCAGCGTCAGAGCGCCTATTCGGCTTCGGATGACTGGCAGTCTCTCGCGATACGCGAGCGAGCGATCCGCAGCGCTTGACGAGGCCGTGCTACCAGCGAGCGTCTAGCTCGGCACCGGCGCATAAGCGCACGAGCGTCAACACACTCATATATAAACGTTCGTAAAGGACGTATGCATCATGCGGGTCGGCACCGCGTCGGTACATGCCGTCCAACCGTTCCCGCTGCGCGTGCATGAGCTGAATGCCGCGACGAATCTTGGCGGTGCAGGCTTCGATTTTCGCATTCACGGTGGACTCGCGGACGGGCGAGGTGGAAGATCCGGCACGCTTATACACCATCGCACCATCGCGCTGTAATTCTCATCAGCCGCTCTTCCGTCCATCGCAGCATGAAGTAATGTGATGAGCAGGGCTGCGTCCACCGGCTTCTGCAGCATCGCGGCCACCGGCGCCGATGTGCTCGGCACCTCGCCTGACACCAGCACGACTGGCACGTTCGTGGATTCGGGCAGTGTCTTTAGGATCCACGCTACGTCCCGCCCGTCCACCAGCGGCATATTGACGTCGGAGACGACCGCGTCCGGCGGCTCGTTGATTGCTGCACACAGACCATCGAGTCCGTTGTCTGCTACTGCGACGGTATGGCCGCAGTTGGTCAGGACCGCTTCCAACGCGGTCCGACCGGCTCGGTCATCGTCAATCAATAAAACGCGGCTCATCTCGAAAGTCGCAGCACTGCAGTCATGGGGCTCGGAGCACGACGTGTTCCAGCGCCTTGAATGCTTGGGCCTTCACGACAGGTGCGCTTCTATCGTTCAATTGAAGCGCCCGCATCGACAAGTGCGTATTTCAGATGGACGAGATCCTCTGCTCCGAGAGAAGGGCCATGCTGGGCGGTGCCGCTTGTCGGTCACCCCTGACAGGCGTTGCGGTCCGTCGAGGTGCACCATTGACGTGTTACGGCAGGGCAACGAATTTAGCGGTCGACACAGGCTTGAGCAGCCCCGATCGGCGGCTTTGGCAGGGACGCGCGCGATCGAGCCAGAACCCACCGGCGGCAAGCCAGTGGAGGATTTCAATCGGATTCGCATCGGCGTCGTTCGAGCCGGATGATGTGCTCCACGACGACGCCCCGATATCCCATCATCGTGTCGAGTGTGACGCGTAAAAGGCTCAACAGTCTTTGCGCCTCCGTTGCGTCCCGTCCCTCTCGCGTCAGCGTCCTGACGAGTTCGGTTTGCCGCGCGATACGCGCGGTAGCCAGCGCAATCCGTTCGTCAGCCCGGCGAAGCTGATCCTGTTCAAAGGCTAGTTGCATCACGCCTCCAGCGGCCAACCGGTGCGCGACGCCCGGCGCCGCGCGAAAGCAGCTTGCGCCGTGCAGAATCGCTCCGTCTGCAGTGTTGGTGACCTGGCTCGATGATACGCCGCGGTCAAAAACGTCGGGAGTGCTGACCGTCCAGATGTGTTCTTCGTCTATTTTTTGAGACCGTGATGTCGTGCGAAGCCGACCGGGTCGCATCGAGCAAGTACGCGCCATGGCCGTCTTAAGCACTACCCATCTGCGGGACCCGCGCCGCGCCTCAGGGGCAGCCCGCCATTCACCCATTGAATCACACCGCTGGTGCAATCAGATTTTCGTTGACGCAATTTCACCCAACAGTCCCAGCAACGCCTTGAAATCAACCGGCTTAACAAAGTGATGATCAAAGCCGGCAGCCAAGGCTTTTTGCTTGTCCTGCGGGAGTCCATATCCGGTGACGGCAATTAGGACCGTCTTCGCTGCTTCAGCCTTGCTGCGAAGGAGGCCAGCCAGCTGATAGCCGCCGATATCCGGAAGACCAATGTCGAGCAAGCAAACGTCCGGCCGCCACCGTGCGGCGAGTTCAAGCGCCGTGGTTGCGTGTGACGCGTACTGGACCTCATTGCCCGCGGTTTCAACCAACATTCCGAGGGCTTCCGATGCGTCAGCGTTGTCGTCGACAATCAGCACCTTCAGGCCCGCGAGCAAAGACGACTCACGTGCCGCCTCATTGTCGACGCGATCGGCAACCGCATGGGTGACTTCAAGGCAGGGCAGGCAGACGACGAACGTGCTGCCCTGCCGCAGGCCCGCGCTCCACGCGTAGACAGACCCGCCATGCGCTGTGACCGGCTGCGTACGAGCGCCAAACCGATGCCCAGTCCGCCTTGCGACCGGTCAGCGCTGCGTTCCGCTTGGGCGAACAACTCGAACGCGCGCGCCGTGACCTCCGGGGTCATACCGATCCCATTGTCCGACACAACCAACTCAACGTGCCCGCGTTCGATACCCACGCTAAATTCGATCGCCCCTCCTTCCGGCGTGTATTTCGCGGCGTCGTTGAGCAAGTTAGCCAGCACTTGCACCAAGCGCTTGTGGTCGCCGCGCACAAGCGCGGCGACCGGAGAGGTGTGGAGCGAGAGCCGGTGCTTTTTTCGCTCAATCACGGGCCGCACCTGCTCAATCGCATCCGCCGCTGCCCGATTCAGGTCTAACACCTCGAACTGGTATTGGACGAGGCCTTGCGTGACGCGCGAGACGTCAAGCAGGTCATCGATCAAGCTCGTCATGTGCTTTGCCTGGCGAGCAATGATCGCACTCGCCACTCACCCGACGCTCATCGTTGGGGAAGGTCCGGATCAGATCCGCCGCGGAGGCAATGGGTGCCAGCGGGTTGCGCAGTTCGTGAGATAGCATGGCCAGAAACTCGTCTTTGCGTTTCCCGGCGACTACCAATTCCTCCTCGGCCGCTATCCGTTCGGTGATGTCCAACTGCGCAACGACCGCGCCCGTGATCTCGCCGTTTTCGTTGCGGACTGGTGCGCCGTTGCTCAACAGCACGCGCCGCACCGGCGGTTCGTCGAAACTTTCGATTTCGAACACGTCACCGACGACCTCTTCACCACGCAGTGCCCTCGCCGTCGTCCAGTCGTCGAGCGTCAGAAGCTGTCCATGTCGCTCGGAGTGGTCTGCCCAGCGAGCCTTCCACTCTCTCAAATCATCGAGCTGGGTCCGGTCCGGATGATGCTCACCCCACAGTTGCGCAAACGTTCGGTTCTCACGCTCCATGGCGCCATGGCGGTCGCTGACGACGATGCCGACCGGCGCGACCTCGAGCAGCGCGTCAAGGCGGCGAGTGGCCGCTTCCGCCAAGCGAGCGGCCGCGCGGGCGCTGCGCTCGCTGCGCGTCAATCGCAGCTGCGCATCACGCTGCTCGGTAATAGCCGAGAACAGGATGGCCACTTGATTTGGCTGGGACGGATCCAGGCGAAATGCATGCACGTCGTACCAGCGTTTGAGCTCCGCCGCCTGGTTTTGGAAATGCACCGGGATGCCGGTTCGCGCGACTTGAGCGTAGGTTTCGAACCAGTGCCGCTCATGCTCGGGCACCAGTTTCAGCATGGTCCGCCCGGTTGCATCGACCAACCCGGTGTTCGCCTCAAACGCTGGGTTCACCGTCAGAAACCGATAGTCCGCAGCCCTTCCGTCCCCATCAAATAGCATCTCGATGATGCAAAAGCCTTGATTAATCTGCTCAAACAACGTTCGATAACGTAGTTCGCTGTCGGGGAGTGTCGCATCAGGCGCCGTGTTTGGCACTTCCGGCGGAACGGTGAACGTCTGGCGGATGCAGATAAGTTCACCGCGTCCGTCGTGCACTGGCGCGTGCTCGACGCTCCACTCGCGAGTCTCATTGTTTTGCGCGGCAGCTTCGGCAGGCCACGCCAGTTGGCTGGCGGCGACAACGACTCGGTTCGGCCGGCCGCTCGCGGCTGCGAGCGAAATCGAATGACGTAACACTTCACGCGTCGATGCGCGATCGGCAGGCGCTAGCTGAGGGAGGTCGAAAAGACTGGCGCCGACGATCTGGCTTGCCAGGATCGAAAACGCCTGCGCAAACGCATCGGTCACTGCGAGCACGACGGCATCGATATCCGTGGATAGAAGCAGGCAGGCAGCAGGGAAAGTGCGGAAGGCGTTCTGGTAGACGGATAGAGAAGTCACTTCGTCAGGTTCGCTCATGTTGTGGGTGTGGGCCGAGAACGCAGGACCGCGTCTGTGATCGCGGGGGGCACGACCTAGCCGCGGTCAGGCCCTGCAGGCTTCGTTTCGACGCGCCCGGGGACGGCGGACATCATCACCCCTGCCGAGCAAACTGCGGTCCGCCCGCGCCGGGGCCCGCCGGCACCACCTCGGTCAAGCACGACTATGTCGAGGGCGAGCGGTCCGTCATTCCGCTTCATCCGCGTAATAGCGGGCCGCCGCCTCGAGCATGCGGCGTCGCTCCGCACGCACATAAATCGAGGTGGTCTGCAACGACGCATGCCCAAGAATGGCCTGCACGACATCGGGCGGCATGTCGCGCGCGACCGCGCGCGTGCCGAACGTGTGCCTAAAAGCATGTGCCGACGTGTTCGCCAGCTGCACCAGGTCGTCGGTGCTGAAGTCCGCCAGCGGCGCACTCTCCTTCGCCAGCCGTTGCACGGCCATCCGCACGAGCCGCCCGAACGCATCGACGGTGTAGGGCGCGTCGTCTGCACTGGCGTCGTGTCGCTCGAGCGCGGCGCGTGTGCCCGGGATCCACTGCGGCGCAATCAAGGGTCCGTGCACATGCGGCGCATCAAAATCGCGCCCCCGGTCCTGCCAGTGTTCGCGCAGTGCCGCGATAGTCGCGCCACTGACCGGCACCGTGCGCTGCTGGCGGCGCTTGCCGATCACGGTCAGCGTCCAGACCGACGACGCGATGCGGCCCGACTCGGCGGAATCGACGGAGCGCGACGACGTTGGGGACGACGCTGTCTGCGACACCGAGCGCGGCGAGGGACTGCGCGACGCGCGTCCGTCCGCGGCCACCTCGGCGAGGCGCAAGTCTTCGCGCCGCGCGAGCGCCGCTTCCGAGCGCCGCAATCCTGAATCCCCCATCAGTAAGATGGCCGCCCGCGCGGCGCGCCACTGCCGCCTTTCTTCCTCGGACTCCACGTTGTCCCCGCCTATGCCGTCGCAGCGGGCATCGAGCGCCTGACGCACCCGCGTCCATAAGCTCGCGGGCAGCGCCCGGTGGACTTGCACGGACAATTCCCGTGTGACCGTCGCCGGTTCATGCACCGCGCTCCACGGATTGCCGGCGAGATACCGCACTTCAACTAGCCACGCAAACGCGGCGCGCAGCACCCGCACCGCATACGCCTGACTGTCGGCGGACAAGCCCTGCGGGACGAACGGGCGCCAGCGGCCGCTGGTGCGGGGTCGCTTCGGTCCAGTGAACGACGCCAGCGGCGCCTGCAAGAAATCCTTGTACGCCTCGCAGTCCTCGACCGTCAGCGACGACAGGGCCTTCTTTCGTACCACCACGCTCCACAGGATCAGCCGCTCGAGCTCGCGCGTGTACGCGCGCAAGGTCGTCGGCCGGTCGCGGTAGCGGTGCAGGTACGCGTGCACCGCGGCGAGATCGTGTTCGGCACGAATGAACGCAAAACTCGCAGCGCGATTGAATCCCGCGGCCCCGGACAATTCGGCCGGCACCGCCAGCTGCTCGAACGGCGCCAGCCGCGGCTCGGCCGGATCGCCGCCGACCACAATGACGGAGTCGGCCCCCTTCCCTTCGCCGGCACGCGCCGGCACCAACGATGCGGTGTCGACATCGGCGGCGACTTTCACGCCGAGTGTCGCCTCATGCCGCCGCAACCACGCGACGATCGTCCGCGCGCGCAACGCGCCGATGCGGGGCACGGAGCGCCACCAGCTGCCACCGCGCGCATTGCAGTACTCAATCAGCGCGCCGAGCGTGCCAATGCCCTCCCCGTTCAGACGCTGAGCGATCAGCGGCCGGAACCACAGCTGTACCGGGTGGGCGGCGAGCGGCACGGCGGCCGCCAGCGTCGACGCCTGCTCGACCATGCGCAAGGTCATCGCGGTGAGCTTCGCGCTGCCGTGCTGTTTGATCGACGCCTTCAGGTGATCGGCCAGCACCGAGGAGCCGTGCCGTAACGCGAGCTGCACCAGGTCATCGCGCATCGTGCGCAGATACCGCTCCATCGCGTCGGCGCTCGCCGCGTGCGGCGCGTGATCGGGATCGTAGTACAGCCGCGCGATGGTGGCCGCCGGCAGGCGTTGCACGAACGCGCGCAGCGCGGTGAAGTCGGTACGCGTGTAGGTCCGCGGCGGCGGTAGCGTCAGCTGTTGCGGTTGATTGGCCATCGCGATGTGCCTGGGTCCATCGATGAAAGAAGCAAGTGACTTCCAACTGTCAACAAAGTGAAGCTTTGCAGGAGGCGACGGTCAGCCTATTCGGGCGACCCGTCCCGTCCGACTGCGAACAACCGCTGATCCCAGACGACGGGCTGCGGCGCCGACACCACCAGACGCGCCGCGTCGGGATGCGCCGGATTGACCACGGCATTGCATTCCGCCCGCGCGACCACCGACGGCACCACTAGAATGGCTGACCTTGCCTCGTCGAGCCATTGGTCGCCCAAGCGGCGTGCGACCTGCGCATCGGGCGCGTCCCACCCGGGCGGCAGGCCGTCAATCTCCACCCGCTCGATCGGCACGTCCTCCGGCACCTCGGCTTGGACCCACACGTGATGCTTGGGGACTCTGCCGATCCGCGCGTGCACCAGCACCTCGAGCATCGCGCCGGCGAAGTTCAGCGCGCCATAAATCACCGGCCGGCCCGGACTATTAAAACGTCCGCCGACCAGCATCGCGCCGGTGCCGCTCCAGATGGGATGGCGGCTGTCGGCGATCCGAAAAATCCGCATCAGCCCGGCACTCCAAGCTCATGCTGAAGCACCTCTATATAGAGAGTCCCGCGGTCCATCGTCATGCCGGCAATCCGTAGAACAGCTTCCACAGCAATTCTTCGACACGTCGGGCGCCCAGTTCCGTCAACGCCACCTCGACCGGGGTGCGCCCTTCGAGCAGCGGGTGCGCGGTATTTAGAAATTCCCGTGCGTCGCCCTCGTCGTCCCATACGTAACGGGCGGTCGCGACGATCCGCGCGAGCCGCTCGGTCTTTTCCGACTCGTCGGGACTCAGCTTGTCGCGGCGCCGTTTAAACGTCGCTTCCGGCACGATGCGAGCGAGCAGCGCGCGGCGTTCCTCGGCGCTGCGCGTCGCGTGCTCGACGCCTTCCTTTAAGGCGGACTTCGGCAAGCCCTCGCGGACTTGTTCATCGAGTTCGGCCACCGAGTGCGGGATGCGCGTGAGCGCCATCACCGCAGCGATCTGTTCCGGCGACACGAGTAACATGGCGACCCCCAGAATCATTTGAACCGTCATTATAGCCCAAATGATACCCTTTCCCTATCAGAACGAAGCGTAAGGCGAACCTTACCACATTCTATTGATTAAACCGTTCACTGCTAATAGGAATTAGCAGATAAGGTACGCTCGAGTATTCGGGTGTTCTGGTAGTCGGCGGGCGACTTTCTTCGCGTCCGCCCTGCTCTACCAGCGCCCCGGCAACCGCTCTGATCGCCAAGACGCCGTGGCTTACGCCGGCTTGATGTTCGACGCCTTGCTCTGCCCCTAATAGATCCGAATTCAGCCATTATCGGGCTCGACCCAACGCGGGCGCTCCAATTTCGCAGCCGCCCTTCCCGTCCGGCTGCCTAATTCGCGGCCCCTCTTCCTGCTTCAGCCGCATCGAGTGGGCCGATCCGCTCGGATCGCCCGATGCAAGAAACGCAAGCTTCCATGTACAGCGACTGAATTGTCTTTGTGGACGCGAGCGGCGATCACAGGCTGACGTCCGTCGCTGGGGCGTATACCCTTTTCGTTTTGTGTACTGCAATGTCGAAGAGGCACCTGCGGATGCCATCGTGTCCGAGTAAAGCGATTCCAGTGGGCACTCAAGTCATCACTGCGTGGTGCGGGCTGAAATCGAGATTCGGCTTTACCGCGGGTGTTCCGCTGGGCAGGAAAGCGCACGAGGCAGTTAGAGAGCGCATCTGCGGCCGAGTTAGCCGCCCCGCATCGGAGCCTCGGATTCTTGGATCTGCCGCCGGCGTCGCGATCAATGCGCAAGCTCGGCGCCCTTGACGGCGCACCTTTACGACGCCACGCGGTCTCGGGCTTTCAGCGGGTCAATTTGCTCGACGATCACCTGGCGGCGCTCAAGCATCGCGTGCAACGCGTCGCTGAACACCGGCAGGAGGTCGCCCGACTGCGCAGCGTCATGCCCGTCGCGCTCGAGCCGCGCCGTGCGGTCCATTTGCTCACGGATGCGTTCGCGCGCGCGGACGATGTCCCGATCGGCTTTCTCGAGCATGCGGCAATGGTAGACCCGACTTAGGCGTCGGACTCCAGCGTGCTCGGTCTGGACGCCTGCGGCCACGGCCGCCGCCTCCTCGGTTGCCGGCGAATCACAATCGGTGGCGACATTGCACGTGCGATTTGCGTCTATGTAGCGGGGCACCTCATGCGCCGTGCGCTGTAGATGCAACCTGTGCGTACTTTCGGGATTGCCCGTCATACCGCCCTCCGATGTCGAAATGTCGGCCGTCGAGTACTCGGCCAAGGTAGTCGATTGTTCCCTCAACTGACGCACGTATCAGGCCGGCGACGCGTCCCAGTCTCGTGGGCCCCATCGAGCTAATCCGGCGGCGGCGCTATCCAGCCCAATCGGGCCGCTTGCCAGCCAGGTCGGCGGCCTCGTGCGATCCCTCTTCCGACTCGACAGCCACGGTGTTCGCAAAGAAGATCGGTAGTTGCGTAGTCCTGTTGGCCCGGCTTCCTTTTTTCCCCGACGTACGTCGCGTCCAACAGGAAGGGAACGCTGGATATTCGGTCAGGCTGAAAATCGTCGACGGGTCGCCAACCGAGCTGACCACGGACTGGCGGTGGTTGTCGGTATCCATGGACGTGCGGCCGGCGTATTAAGGGCGGTCGCCTTCCTTCGACTTGCTTCTGCGCGCGTGCCGCAGACCGGCACATGGGGCGACGCGCGACGTGTGCGAAATGGACCGGATGGCGGAGGGCCGCGCGCGATATGCGACCGGCGCTTTCGCAAGTCATCATGTGGCCCAGCCTCGGCCACGTCGGAGAGTCGCTTGCCATGCTCACGCGCTTCGCGTTTGAAAATCAAGAAATCGAAGAGACCTAGAATGCGCAGGCGTTGCAGATCCGCGGGTAAGTGACCTAGTTGCCTAATCTGAAAGACAGAAGGGGTTGGGGCTTTACAATTTCCACCGTTCGCCACCTTGGCAGACGTTACGGAGATGAACATTGAGCCTCGGGCGGGGAGGCCCGTGCGGGTGAAGGAAGCAGTCTCGCCACTCTGCGCGCATGGGGACCGACGAGACCTAGCAGGGCAGTAACGTGCGCGGTCCGATGGAGATACGCGCGACCAAACAGGCCGGGCTCGACGGACCGCGCTCGAGGCGCGACGATCGATCAAGACCGGTGGGCTTCCGCGTCGGCAACGCTGCGGTAGACGGTCCGCGTCGATCGCAGCGCACCGCCGGTGAGAACGCTTTCGTCTGCAAATATGGCAGACGGCGGCGGATACGACGGTGTGTCGACAACGTCTTTATTTCCGCGCAACCAAAAAGCCCCCGCGAAGTACCGCGCCTAAATGACGACAGCACGTCAAGCTCGCCCATCGCAGACAGCTTAGGCGGTGGGTAAAACGTCGGCTGGATTGGCAGCGCACTCTCGAGACAAACGATCGAGGCGACCGTTGCAGCGGTAGGGTCTGCAGATATGACTCTCAGCGCCGCAAAGCTGAGGTCAAAGCCGACCCGGTTCGTGGGTGTGTCGACTCGACACACGCTTTTCGCCGAAGCCGATCGTGTGTCGACTCGACACACTTGCAACCGTGCGTTGAACGGCCACAACGCCCGAGCACTTCGATAGTGCTAGCAGAGTCTGCCCCGTTCGCAGCGAGAAGAATAAATGGCCGCTCAGTGGCGGCCATTTATTAAAGATCAACTGGGTCTTACGCTGAATAACGAGCTAATCAATTTCCGAATCTCTCTTTCTTGATCGTCTGACAGGACGCCGGTCTTGATCTTCACCGTAAAGCTACTCGAATCTCTAGTGATGGTGCCAGCATGGCTTTTCCCTGCGAAAATCTTCTCGATACTCCGTTCGTGTACGCCTTCATGGCGATGCCCTCTCGCGACGTACTGGCCGATTGCGGTGGCGAACTTCCCCTGGTCGAGGGCACCAGTGACCACGGAGCTCCACAGCGCGCGAGCCGCCTCGAAACCCGCGTCCCCGTGCTTTTTGATAGCCGACACCACTTCATCGGCAGCGGTTCCGCCAAGCAAATGCGGGTTCAGGTCAAGATCCTGACGGACGAAGTCTGGAAGATTTTCAAACGCGAGGAAGCGATACAATCCCTTGCGCGACATGCCCAGCGCTTCTGCCATGCGTTTTCTATTGGGAAACTCCGACTCCACCACGCGCAGAGATTGACCAATCTCGTAGTCAGTCAAGTCTTCGCGACCGACGTTTTCGACGAGCGAAAGCACGGCCATGTCTTCGTCGGAACATTCAATGACCGCTGCCTTGATTTCTTCGAGCTTGAGTAACTTGTGGGCACGAAGGCGGCGCTCACCTGCAATTAACTGATATCCGCCCTCGACGCGACGAACGACAACGGGCTCAACAAGTCCCACTTCGCGAATCGACTCAGCGAGTGAGGCGAGAGCCTCGCCGCTGAAAACCTTACGAGGCTGCCAGGGATTCGGCCCGATCGCCTCGACCGACAGCATTAGCTTGTCGCTGGTAGCCTCCAACTGCTGGATGCGCTGCTCCGCGGCGGCCAGTGCCCCGAGCATTCCCGGACCTGTCTTGAAGGCACTCGAGCGACGCGTTTCGCCTTGCGCGGATTGCGCCTTCGCTTGGCGCTCCACGCCTGCCCCTAGTTCGGCGGTTTTTTTCAGCATCCGCTCGCGAAACGAACTCATTTGCCGGTCCTCCAGTGTTCGATGTAAAGCTCGTCCAGCCAACGCACGTAGTCCATTAGCGGCTGGCGCACACGCGAAACGGTCTTTTCGGCCAGGTCACCCTTGCTGATGTCAAAAACCGTCGCCATGGCAAGCGCGCCGTTACTCATTGCGGAACTCGCCGGCACTTCAAGCCCGCTTAGCCATTCCTTGTACGTCCGTTGAACCCAAGAGCGCACGACTGGTGCGGACGAAGAGGTTCCATTGTCGACCTTCGACAAAAGGACCGAGATAAAGTCGTACGTGCGCGTATCGCCATGTTCCATGATGCTCTGAGCGAGATCAGAGAAAAGCCCCCAGAAGGAAACCGAACTAATGAAATCCAGGCTTTCAGGTACAAGCGGCATCACCATCGAATCCGCCGCCATCAGCGCATTGATAGTCAGATACGATAGCGACGGCGCCGTATCAAGAATTATGTAGTCGTAGCGCTTGCGCAGCGGCTCCATCCCGTCGCGGAGCAACGACCAAAATTTGTAGTTAGGGTTTTTGATGACGGACCCGGGGATGTGGAACTCCGCGGAAAACAGCGTCGGGTGGGCAGGAATCACATCAAGCCCATCCCAATACGTCTCTTGCACAAAATTGAGCAGGCCGCCTTCCATCTGCGGGTTATAGATGAAGGGCAACACCGTGTTTTCCTCGGTGACTTCCTTTTCCGCATAGAGACCGCAAAGCTCCGTTAACGACGCCTGAGGATCGAGATCAATCAGCAGAACCTTGCGCCCTCGCAGAGTCAGTCCCTGCGCAAGACACATCGTCGTCGTTGTTTTGGTCGAGCCACCCTTGAAGTTTGCGACTAGCACGACCTTACCGTTACCATCGCGCACGCCTGTATGTAGGGGTGTCTGATAGATATCAGAAACTTTCTGCACCCACGCCCGCGTCTCACTCAATGAGAACGCGCGACTGCGCCCAGACCCGTGGACCTCGCCAGACGGCAGTTCACTGCCTTCTCGGGACGCGAGATAATTCAGCTTCGCTCTATCGATTCCACAGAGTTCCGCAACTTGGGCTGAGGTAAATCGTGGCGCCGTCTTCCGCGGCCGCGGCGCGAGCATCATCTCCCGAAGTTCGTCAGAGAGCGTCGCCGCTTCCTCCGCAAATTCGATAACCCCTTGCAGATCGATCCGACGATCAATTTCCGGCAATTCGATGGTTTTCGCCATTTAGACGCTTTTCCTGAAAAATAGGATAAAGCGAAGATTACACGTAAAGCGTCAAAGTTCCCATTGCGCAGATCGCATTCTTTCGAAAATTTCAGCTAGCGGGACTTCTCGCGGACGAACGACAATGAAATCACGGCGCGGCGCGCTCGAAAATCGCTAGCTAAGGTAACGATTTTTGTGCGCTTTCGCATTCACGAACGGACGCGCCAGGCGGGAAGGTGTCGGTTTTTGTGCAGCCGGCCTAGGCACGGCCGGCGCCAAAGTCACAGGCGCACACAAACCGTTACCTTACTTGCCTATTTGGCATGGCAGGATGGTGCGCGACACGGCTACGGACGATTCGCGCACATAATTCGTCACTTTCACCCCTGCCCCGGGCGCTCGCGGTGTGCTCGCACGCGACGATACAGCTACGAACGCGCCTCATGGCACCTGTCTCATCCTTCCGACCCAAAAAACGTTACCTTGGGTAAATGCATTGCACAAAAAACACCACCATCCAAAATGGGCAGACCTCACGCAGGCTAGCCAGATGCTCGATTTGCCGCTACCGACCTCGCTACGACAATCTCCACGCAGGTGTTGGTTGGTTTTTATAAGTACAAAAGAACCTACCAACTTACCAACAGCAACGTCTCAATGAGTTAGATCAACAGGTTATCTGGCTGAACGTCACGTTTTTTGTGCCAACGGTAACAGTCCTTGTGCTGATAGGTACCGTTCTATGAGCGGCCATGTAACGGATGTTGTGCACCGAGGCACGGTTCTTGTGCGCTAGTAAAAGCGATGTGCTCCGAGGGTAACGTTTATTGTGTTGACTCTGCGTTCGGGAGTGGTACAGTCCGCCGGAACTTATGCGGAGGAGGGATGGACGATCAAGCAGGGCAAGGGGCAACGTCTGCGCAGATGTCCTTGCAGCTATTCGAGGACATGTCGGGACAGCCGATCGATGAGTCGACGAAGGAGATCGGCTTTAAGCGTAACAACCTCTTTGTGGCGATCAGCGGACTCGGCCTCGCTCCTCGTCGTTTCATCGATGCTGCCTATTTCATCGCAGCCCAAGACCCGGCTCCCCGCGATTATTACGATGTCGACCTCAACTACTTCAAATGGCTGATGCGCTATGACAGCCGCAACGTCCGTCATCTTCGCTCGGTGATCAAGGATGCCCAGCGTGCGCTCATCGAAGTTACAGACACCCCCCCGGACCGTGCGCCCACGGAGGACGATCGATGGGTCTCTGAGCAGCTCATGGGTACCGTCGGGATAGGGAAGGGACGCGTCCAGTTTCGGATACCCCCGCTCATCCTTCGGCATATCACCGGCCCGGAGAAGCATCACTGGCTAAATCTTTGCATTACAGCGTCGTTCACGCAGACCTATTCGCGTGCCATCTACGATCATGTGCTTCCGCATGTCCACGACGGCCTGACTGACTGGCTCGATCTCGACGTAATGCGTAGTTGGCCTGGCAAGCTTGGCAAAAGCGCGTCCGAGTTCAAGCATTTCCGGCAGAAGTATCTCGAGCCGGCGGTGAAGCAGATCAACGAGCTCTCAGATCTCGACCTCGCGTATGAAACACGTGCCGACACGCCGGGCTCGAAAAGGATCAATCGAATTCGCTTCCGCATCAAACGCAAGGACACGGTCGCGTCGATGCTTGCGCGCCAGCCTGAATCCCAGGATTTGCTGCTTATCCTGCGCAATGAGTTCGGCCTCGACACGAAGCAGTTCGATGCAATCGCGCAGCATCGCCTTGATTGGACAGATGACCGCATCCAACAAGCGATCGAATACACCCGCTTTCGTCTCAATCAAGGCAAAGTGACAAAGAGTCCAGCGGGGTATCTAATGCAGGCCCTTAGCCACAACTGGCGCGTTTCCGAGGCCGAGCGCAAGATGGTCGTCATTCAGGAGGAACGGGCGAAAGCCGTGGATACCGCAGCGGCCGCGAAATCGGCGGCGAGTGAGACGGTGGCGAAGAGCGTCGCCCAGCGCGATCAAGAAGCGCGCGAACGCATGAACAACGAAGTCCGTCTCGGGCGTGAACATTTCGAGGCTGCAGACGCCAAGACCCGTAAGGATCTCTTTCGTTCGTATGTACTTTCAGCGCAGGGAAAGCTCACGCTCAAGCGTCTTCAGCTGGACGCATCGGCGTTATCCGACTGCAACATCCTTGGACATTCGGATCTTGCGTGGTACTTCGGTCAGTTCGTGTTCGGACGTATCAAGCCGCAGGTCCGCATGTCGCGGTAAATGAGCGGCGGACGTCCTCTACGATTACCAGCAATCCTGTTGGACACATCCCGTCGCATGCGCCGCTCCGTTGAAGAATGCGTCGCCGGTCGCCCTCGATGCACTCATAGCTCTCACCGGTTGCGGCCTCACCGGCCGTTGATCTGTGCCGGAGCGCCCTTGTAACACTCGGTCTGCGGTCCAAAAAATGTCATAAATTTAGGATTTCTTTAAAGTTGCCCTGCGACGTCCCTGTCACTCCTCCAACGGCAACTAATAGTCTGGCCGACATCCTGCCTCGAATCACGAACGTCCTGGCAGGATGTGATGGAGTGGTGGCGATCAAGTTCGGCGCGAATCCGACTGTCGTCGGACCGGGCTCTATTCGCTTTGCTTACCGGGCCCAAACCCCGTCCGGCCATTCGGTGACGATCCCTTTCGCAACGTCAAGAGCACGATCAGACGGGACGAACTAAGGGCCGCTGCTCCTGGCGCGCTACAGGGGAAATGGCTTCGCCCTAGCCGCGGGCTCTCCCCAAAATTTTTCGATAGAGCGCTGAAAAAATCCCGGGTGATCCCCCTCCCGCGTCCAGCCCTTGCAGCTTGCCTCCCCGTCGTCGCCCGACGGTCATCGGGTGCATGTGCGCAACCCCAGAACATCCACCCCGAGGCCTAAAGGAAGGCCATGAAAGCGCAAACGAAGACCGCTCTTCCCGACATCTACAGCCGGGTGACCGACAAGATCATCGCCGACCTGGAGCAGGGCGTCAGGCCATGGGTCAAGCCCTGTAAAGGTCGGAACACCGACGGCCGGATCACGCTCCCCGTGCGTCACAACGGCGTCCCTTCTCACGGCATCAACATTCTGCTTCTCTAGGGCGCGCAGCTCGACAAAGGCTTCCAATCCAATCGCTGGATGACATTCAAGCAAGCGCAGGCGCTCAACGCAAACGTCCGTAGGGGCGAGCACGGAAGCCTCGTGGTCTACGCCAACAATGTCACCAAGAGCGAGACCGACGACAAAGGCGACGAGATCGAACGCGACATTCCTTTCATGAAGGGATACATCGTGTTCCCTTGTTCAACGTCGACCAAATCGAGAATTTGCCCGCGGAATACCGTACCCAACGAAGTCTGTGGAGAGAGAGCCCCTCAAGTTAATCGAGCACGCAGAAGCGTTCTTTGCCAACACCGGCGCTGTCATCCGTCACGGCGGGAATAGGTGTCAACGCCGACTGAAACCTGACCCACATTTCTGGGTTTCGCCGAAGTAAATGTGACCCACCCGGGTCGTTGATCACGCGGCTACTTTCGTGCTGGCCCGCGTGCCTGTTTGTCCCGCCTTTCTTTTGTCCTTTAGTCGATAGCTCTCGCCGCTGATTTGCACGATATGAGCGTGATGCAGGAGCCGGTCGAGCATTGCAGCCGTCAGCGTCTGGTCATCGGCGAATGCTGTCGCCCACTGTGTGAACGGCAGGTTGCTGGTCAATACGATTGAGCCGCGCTCGTAGCGTTTCGCCACGACATTGAAGAATAGGTTCGCCTCCTCCCGTCCAAATGGCAGATAGCCGATTTCGTCGATAACCAGCAGCCGGGGTCCAATGACCGCGCGATTGAAGAACTCCCGCAGGCGGTTCTGCTGCCGGGCAGCGGCCAGTTGCATCATCAGGTCAGCGGCGGTGATGAACCGCGTCTTGATGCCGGCCTGCGCAGCGCGGTAAGCAAGCGAGGTCGCGATATGCGTCTTACCCACCCCGGATGGTCCGAGCAGCACGATGTTCTCGGCCCGTTCGACGAACGCCAGACTTGCCAGTTCCTGAATCTGCGCACGTGGCGCGCCGCTGGCGAAGCTGAAGTCGTATTGCTCAAGCGTCTTGATGCCAGGCAACGCTGCCAGCTTCGTGAGCACCTGACGCTTGCGCTGCTCGCGCGCGCCAAGTTCCGCTTGCAGAAGTTGTTCAAGGAAGTCGGCCATACTCGAATCGGTCGTTGCATTGCGTTGTGCAAGCGGCGCCCAATCGGTCGCGACGCAGTCCAGCTTCAGTTGTGCGCATAGCGCGCCAATCCGTTCATGTGTTCATGTTGCAGATTCATGCTGCGACCTCCAGCAATGCGTCGTAGACCGCTAGCGGATGCTGCAGGCTCTCGCGTGGCAGCACCCGTCGGTTGTCTGGCGCTGCGAGCGCTGGCGCCTGGGTTGGTAACGGCAGGAGCGCCGCCTGCTCCGAACAAAGCAGGACCGCCGGACGCTCACCTGTCGTCGCGTGGCGGCGTACATTGGCAACTTCTGATAGCCAACGGCCAATTTGCGCATTGGCGGCCCCAACATCAAGCTTCAACCCCGAGGACCTGAGCGTCGCGGCAAGCGGCACAACGAAGCTCTCCTTGAGATAGCGGTTGAAGCGTTCCACCTTACCCTTGGTCTTCGCGCGATACGGACGACACACCTTCGGCGTGAAGCCGTAGGTCTCAGCCAGCGCAAGCAGCTGTGGGTTCCAGCGATGCTCGCCTTCGCCGAATGCATCGCGTTCGATGACCACCGACTTCGCGTTGTCGAACAGCACATGTTCTGGCGTGCCACCGAAATAGACGAGTGCTTCACGTAGGCATTCGCATAGCGTCGCGGCGTCCTCACGCGAGGTGAAACGCACGAAACTCGCACGGCTGTAACCCATCGTCGCGACCAGCGCGAGCAATGGCTCGCGCCCTCGTCGAATAACGGTGAAATCGGCCTGCAACTGCTTGCCCGGCGCGGTTTCGAAGCGCACCACCGGTTCAGCTTCGGGACGCTTGTAGGGCATCAGAAATGCCTTGAGCTGACTGATGCCGCCTTCGTACCCAGCTTCCTGCAGTTCGCGAAGCAGGACCGTTGCCGGAATCCAGTGCGGCCGCGCGGCGGCGACGCGCTCCAGCAGATAGTCCTTAAACGGGTCGAGCTTCGTGGCTCGCGGCTCACGCTGGCTGTAACGGCTCGCCTGCTCATCCCTCAAATATCGGCGCACAGTGTTGCGTGATAAACCCGTTTGCCTTGCTATCTCACGTACCGCCGTCCCGCGCCGGGCCAATACCTTGATTTCCACTGTTTGCTCCTGAGTCAGCATCGGCGGCAAAAGCCGGCATCGTCTCCCAGGTGGGTCATGTTTACTTCGGCGCCAGGGTCATTTTTACATCGGCGCTAACAAATAGGGCGTACTACGCACATGTGCAAGACATCCTGCAGTTTCCCATCCCCGAGTCATTCAATACAGCCGAAAACCTTCGTAAGCTCTAGTCGCCCGACACCAGACCGCGTAGCTCCCGCTCAAGCAGAGATAGGAGGGCATCAACGCGCGACTCGTTTAATGTAGGAAGCATCGAGACCGCGATTAGCGTTGCGGGGTGGACGCCGGCGACGTTCGCCAACTGCATCAGCTTGTCTAGCGTCGGCGACTTGAGGTCTCTCTCGAGGCTGCTGAGATACGTGCGACTCGACACCTCTGAAAAATCTTCTTGGGTGAGACCGCGCGCTTTGCGCACCAAACGAATCGCCTTCCCAATGCCCATCGGATGCGACATGCCAACTCCATACAAAAAGAGTTGATCACCGCATTTTGAACACTTTAGCGCTACAATCTAAAGTGTTCATTTACGCCCGAAAGGTTGACTGTGCTGGGAATATGGCTGTCGAGCGTCGCGGAGTTGCGCACATGACATGCGCTCAAGACGATGGACGACTGCTTGAGGAAAATTCTCCAACCCCGTCACACTCACGGCATCCGACGTGCGCCCGACCACTCATGTGACATATCGCCATGAACTTTGAAATTGTTACGACGGACATCCTTGATTTGGAGCACGTGGCCGAGCTTACAAATCTTCTAGGCCAGCACATTGAGGAAACTAGCGGCTACGCAGACGATTACTGGCCGCTCTCAGTGGTGATGGTTGTGCCAGGGACGGACGACGTGATGGCGGGCCTTCACGCTGGCACAAAGTATGGCCAGTTGCATGTCTTGGCCTTATACGTGCACGAGAATTTACGGGGGCGAGGGGTAGGCCGCCGACTGATGCATGGAGCCGAAGAAGAGGCACGCCGCCGCAGTTGCACGGGAGCATGGCTTGACACATTCAGCCCAGACGCATTGAAGTTTTATGAGCGGCTCGACTATTCGGTATTTGGCGTAATTGATGACTTTCCGCCAGGACAGAAACGCTTCTTTTTGAAGAAAAAGCTTGCGTTAGAGTGAACATGTTCACGTCGAGCTGCCCTTGCTTCGATGCAAACGATTCTACATCTAACGCCGCGCCGAACACGCGCAATACAGCATCGCCAAAGGCTGGAGGAAGCTACCGCTCCTCTCAGCCGGCAATGCAGGCAGCCTTCCATGACGTCCAGATTCTCACTCGATGCATTCGCAGGTGCAACTTAGCCGCTAGCGCGGCTGACGAGATGTTCCCCGTATTGATCGAACGTTACGAACTCGACACGGCCGTCCGGGTATCTCTTTTCGACGATATCAGACGGTGTTTCATCCGTCTGAACGTAGATGGGAAACCCTGCTTCCAGATGTTCCCGAGCCGCTGCGCCGTCATCCTCCCGCAAAGCTTCATCGAGCGACTTGAAGAACTCGAATTCCTCTTCGGACGTCATTATCTCAACTCCCTACGGGCCAGGTTCCTTTGACCAAAAGCCCATCGCCGTTGATGCTCTTGCGCAGAGCGACGAGGCTTGGCGAATTACCGTTCGTTCTCCAAGCTCGAAACCAACAGACTATCGAGGGGCGGCGCTCAACGCCCATTTGTACTTGCGGCCTTGTTGATGGCCGTTTGGATCTTTTCCCTCGTAGCTCGATCAAGCAAAGGAAATGCGGCACTGACAGCCCGCCCGATGCGCGCGTCGTCGTCTCCCTGGCGTCCCGTGATGGCGACGGTGGTCAAGCATATGACGGACGCTACAAATGCACTAGTGAGCGACGTTATCCAGAGGCGTTTAGGCGTATGTGCCGCTAACAGCTTCGCGGTCACAATGTTGAGGTCAGTCAAGTCCACCGCTGCGACTGACGACGGACGCCTTGCTCTCGTCGCAGCAGCAACGCTGGCAGCAGTGATCGATGCGGCAGCCTCAGCCCCCGCTTTGCGCAACATTTCGCTTTGGATCAGCGCGGCACTAACAATCGGATCTGACACCTCGACTTTCTGTCCGGTCAGTTCGAATATCTCGCCGACAAGGTTCCTCACGTCGCTTTCGTCCATGTTAGATGGCTAATGTATCAAGTTGATCGAAAATAGACTTTTTAACGATCTTGAGGCGTTGTCGCGGCATGATCGAGAACAGGGGGGATTCCATCGCTTGGTCGAACGTCAACTTGTTGCTCACAAGCATCTCGATATCCTTTCCGAAGGTGTCTTCGTTTCGCCTGTCGATCGTGACAATGCCTCTGATTCTCGATTTGTTTTGATCATATAACTTCGAATCTCGGAATCTCCGCCCATCTTTCTCGACAGGTCCAAAGAACTCGTTCTCCCAGACCACGACAGGAGCGTCCTGATTAGCAAGCAACGCGAGCAGTCCTTGCGTCGTGTCGTCGAACGATTGTCCGCCAGTCAAGACAGTATGCAGCACAACTTTCTTCCCATTCGCATTCAGGAATTGAACGGTTTCGTTTTCTACCATGTATGCGGAGAGCGGGAGAAACGTCGAGGCCCCGTTATCGATTACTGCGTTCCCATCGTGTTGCAGGATCGATTCGACCAGGCCGTCAAACTCACGAGTATTGATTTGTTGAGATTTAGTAAGCAGTTCAAGCTTGCGGACCTGAAACGCTTCATACCGTGAGAATGTATCGTTTACGGGATCGGTGTCGGCGCAGAAGAGTTTATCCGAGCGGCCGGCGAGATATTGCGCAAGCAGCGCAGCAATAAGTGACTTACCGACACCGCCTTTCCCTTGTAGAACGAGATGAATCGCTGTCATTGTTTTTCCCCAATTTTCATGATGTATTAGGTTAAGTTCTACCTTCAATCCTCGTTTCACCATTCCACCTTTGCCTTCGGTTTCACGAAATACTTTGGTTCGCCGCTTCGAGGCAGTTGTCCGTCCGCATCAATCGAAGGGCGTTGAGTACGTTCTGTCCGATCAACGTTCATTGCAACGTTCCGCTCTGGCTGCTGCTGCGATTCGTTCCCGATCGTTTCAGCGAATAGGCTGTGCGATTCATCCGCGTAGGTTACGGCTGCATCGCGACACGACGGTTGTCGAAAGCTGTCTAGGGTCGTTGACCAATTCGGCTGCGCCCTCGCACGTTGCAGCGCCGTCTTGAAGTTGAAAGCGCCTATCTCGAATCCGGACTGCTTGAGGACTTCGCGTATCACTCGATGGGAAAACCGAAGTGCCACGGCACGATCTATCAGGGGCAAAAGGCTTTTGATGACAGCCGTCTGCGAACGACGCGGCTGTTCCAACAATGCGATCGATCGCTCCTTGATCGCTGACAACACAGTTAGCTCGTCCAACATAGTAATGAGATACACAGAGGATACAAAAGATACTAAAGATGTATAAAAGGGAAACTAAAAATGTACAAACGGTAATGGCTCCGTGCGGATCCAAGCCACATGGTACTTCTTCTGCGTCAAAATAGGATACAACATGGATTAATTTTTTGATTCTTTCCGATTGCAGACGTGTTGTCGGTTCGCGACGTTTCCCAGAAACGGTCGAAATACGCTCTTATGGATGACTTGGTCGGTTCAGGAGTCGTCTTTGGCGAGATAAATCCGAGGGTGGAAGAGGGTCCTAAGAGACACACACCATACGCACCTCTCGCGATGTGCTACAAAGCCTTGCCCAGCAAGGACACCGGAGGCCTCGACACCACAAAAAGCGCTTCCCGTGTCATACGAAAGGGCCTAAAATCGCTTTTTATACAAGGGCGAGGGCGTATGACTAAAGTATTGAGTGTTCGGCTGACGGTGGAAGAAGAAGCGGCGATGCGCCGACAGATGGCGCTATCGGGCGATCGCGAGATCGGCCCGCACATCAAACGTATTTATTTCGGCCAGCTTCACCCAGGGGAGGGCGTGTTGGCCGAACTGCAGCGGAACAGCGAACTGGCGCTCGACATGCTCGCCACGCTAGGCAGGAACGCCCGGCGCGTTGACTGTGAAACGGAACCTAATGAGAATAATCGAGATACTGAGTTACGGTTGCTTGCTGCAATTTTCACAATGATTTATAGCTCAATTGGTAAATTGCAGCAGGCTCTAATCGGTAGATACGTCGATCATCAGGTGGTGGAAGATTTTCTCAAAGCAAAAGGATAATAAGTGGCGAAAGTCGCGGGCGTGCGGCCGGCGCGTGACCATAAGCGTTCTGCGGTGGAGTATGTGCAAGAGGCAGTGCTCATCATTCGTGGGACTTCCCGAAAATGCGACAAATGGGTTTCATCGTAAAGTGTGAAAAGCTTTAGGATCAAGTGACGAGATGAGTGAGAGTTGCAACAACGCCTAGCGTTGGGCCAACAAGCCAACTCGTCATCGGGTGAGGGTCATTGAATTTGGTAGCGTAAGTGAGGCGCAGCGATTTCGGTGACCGAAGCACGAGCTTGGCGTTCTTGAAACGAGCGCAGTTTGCTGGCGGCAAGTATGAGTACCCGTTAAGAGGAGCAAATACGAAGCGATAGGCGCACTGTTAGGGATACACCGAAATCTCGTGCTGGCGCTTGGTTGAAAGTTGTTGATCGGAGGTGACAGCGCCGCGTCGGAGTGGCCACAACTTAAGGAATTCGACCTTTTCGAAAACACACGTGGCACGGCCCTGTTCGGTGCCGCACTCAAGACGGCTAACGAGAGTGTGCGCGTGGTCGCAATGTACGAGTACAGTTAATTTTCGATACGAGGCAGTGATGCTTGAATTTCGGAATCAGACGGTTGTAGAAGTCGCCGCTTGCATTTGCGACCGCTGTAAGCGGCGGATGTTACCGGAGGACGACAGCGTGGAATGGCTTGAACGACTCTCTATCTCGTTCCGGGGCGGTTACGGTTCGATCTTTGGTGACGGTCACTTAATTTCCCTGGATTTATGCCAGCGATGCGTCCGAGAGACACTTGGCGAGTGGTTGCAGGTATCGCCCGAGAGCGATTTCGGACTTCCTACTTAAGTGCGGGTCAGCGCCGAAGACAGCGTGCGTGGCGCGTGCCGACCGTGGTCATCTTTCGACTGTAATAATGAAGCCAACAATTGAGCGTAGGGAGTCCGTCAGCCAAAGAGTCGAAGATCTTTTCCGTGCAGTGTGCGCATGTCGCAACAAGGCATCAACCGATTGTGTCCCTAAGGGCCGCTGCGTATCGACGCCAAAAATTGTGAGTGTATTCGGAACTCATGATTAGCTCATCGATGAAGAACGACAATTATCTTGGCCGGTCCTTTGACAGTTACCTTGGCCGGTGGTGAGGATTCGAAGGCGGCGTAGCCGCCGGAGACGACGAACTACCGGCGGCGCCGGAGTAGCGGGGTTTTACGATGGCTGATCGCGTCGAACAAGAAGCGAACAGCCATGCCTGGAACCTACGTGACGGACCAGCAGGTCCGACTCTATATGAGCGCGCGCAAACATCACACTCAGGAAGTCGCCGCGGCGATGGCGGGCATGAGCGTTCGCACGGCCCGGCGCATCGAGCATGACGGCCGTCTGCCGTCGCAGAAGCCAGCACGCACGTGGCGTACACGTGCCGATCCGTTCGCGGAAGTCTGGGAGAGCGAGGTCGTGCCATTGCTGCGCCACGCGCCCCGGCTCAAGGCCATCACGCTGCTGTCCAAGCTGCAGGAGGCGCATCCCGGCCTCTTCCCCGACAGCATGCGGCGTACGCTCGAACGGCGCGTCAACAAATGGCGCGCACTCGAGGGACCTGACAAGGAGATATTCTTCCCGCAGCAGCACTTGCCCGGCGTGCAGGGGCTCTCGGACTTCACCGACATGCGGGATCTGCGCGTCACGGTCGCGGGCGCGCCCCTCCATCACCGGCTCTATCACTTCGTGCTCGCGTTCTCGCACTGGGAATACGCCTATGTTCTCGAAGGTGGTGAGAGTTTCGAGGCCCTCTCCACCGGATTACAGAATGCACTGTGGCAGGCCGGCGGCTGCCCGCATGAGCATCGCACCGACAGCCTATCGGCAGCGTTCAAGAATTTGCAGACTGAAGAGGACTTCACGGCTCGCTATGACGCACTGCTGATGCATTACGGCATGGTCGGAACGCGCAATAACGTCGGCGTGGCCCATGAGAACGGTAGTGTGGAATCCTCGCACCGCCATCTAAAGGAGGCGATCGATCAGGCGCTAATGCTGCGTGGTCATCGCGACTTCGACGATCGTGCTGCGTATGAGGCGTTCGTTCGCGACGTCGTCATGCGCCGTAACCGTCGCAACGCAGCGGCGTTCAACCCTGAGCGCGAACATTTGCGCGATCTGCCCGCACATCGCACGACCGACTTCATCGAAGAAGAAGCACGCGTGACACGCTGTGGCACCTTCACCGTGCGGGGCATTCTCTATAGCGCACCGTCGCGCCTGATTGGCCACCGTCTGAAGGTGCGCGTCTTTGCCGATCACCTCGACTGCTATCTGTCCGGCGCGCTCGTGCACAGCACAGTACGCGGCTCGCATGCGGCCAATAGCCGCCGTCGCAAGCTCGACTACCGGCACTTCATTGAGGCGCTCAAACGCAAGCCCCAGGCGTTCAAGGGGCTGGCGTTTCGCGACGACCTGTTCCCGCGAGGCGTACCGCCGGACGTGGGAGCGGCTTGAGGCTCGGCTCACGCAGCGCGAAGCCTGCAAGACCATGGTCGGCTTACTCGAACTGGCCGCAAATCACGGAGTTGAGGCCGTTCTTGCTGGGCGGCTCGAGGCCTTGCTCGCCGTCGGCGAGCTGCCCGATCTCGAGCAACTACAGAATGAATTCGCGCCGCGGCAGCCGCAATGCCCAGACGTGGCTGTCGACATGCCGACGGCAGCTCTCTACGACACGCTGCTTGACGAGGAGGCATCGGTATGAACGCGCCCGCAATCTACGATGCCGCCCGTATGGGGCTGATGCTCACCGAGCTGCGCCTGCCGACGATCGCGCGGCTATGGGCTGAGTTCACTGAGCGCTCCGATAAAGAAGGCTGGCCATCGACGCGCCTGCTCGGCGCGCTGCTCGAGCATGAACTGGCCGAGCGCGCGAAACGGCGCATCGAGCGGCATCGCGTCGAATCGCGTTTGGATCCAAGCAAGACGCTCGAGGCCTTCGACTTCGGCTTGGTACCGATGGTCTCAAAGGCACATGTAATGGCGCTTGCGAGTGGCGACTCGTGGCTCGAGAAAGGCGCCACGATCCTACTGTTTGGGCCACCGGGTGCCGGGAAGAGTCTTTTAGGCTCCGGCATTGGTCATGCGCTGATCGACGCCGGATACCGGGTGCTGTTCACTCGCACCGGCGAAATCGTGCAGAAGCTGCAGGCGGCACGCCAAAGCCTGCAGTTGCCATCGATGCTCGCCAAGCTCGATCGCTTCGATCTGATCATCCTGGATGACCTGTCGTACGTAAGAAAGGACCAAGCCGAAACGAGCGTGCTGTTCGAATTGATCGCAGAAAGATACGAGCGTCGAAGCCTTCTGATCACGGCCAACGCAGCGTTCTCTGGCTGGAATGATGTCTTCCCCGATCCCTCAATGACGGTGGCCGCCATCGACCGACTGGTCCATCACTCGACGATCTTCGAGCTGAACGTCGAAAGCTACCGGCGTCGCAGTGCCGACGACAACAAGCGCGCGCGACGGCGTCAATTACACCACCCCGAATCGGAAGGAGCGACAACTATGCCGAGGTGAGCAGCGACAACTAACCCCATCGACCGGCCAAGATAGTTGTCGCCCGGGCGGCCATCGTAATTGACAATCTACACATCGAGCAGTGCTATCTGCGAAGGACGTTTTTCCTAACTCTCGCCTTACTATCGCGAGCCAACCGACGCTGATGTCGATTTCGACTTGCCACAGCCGGGCCGGAAACGGCCACTTTCCGTCATTCGCTCATGCTTAGTTGCCGCCATTCGGCCGGCGATTTTGGTCAACAAACGGCCGTTCGCCGATCCAACAACGGCACAGCGGCATGGGCTAGAAAGCCTCTCATATTTGAAGTTCTAGTAGCCCTTTACAAGTTTTTTATATCGTCTGCATCACTTTTTTCACGGCCTTTACATCCGTTTTCGTACTCTCCAGCTTGTCCTGAACTGCACAAGGGAACACGACAAAATGGACTTCATGTATCTCGCCGGCATCGTCCTGTTCTGGGGATTCTGCGTGGCGCTCACGAGTGGCTGCGAGCGATTGGGCCGCCGCGCGACGGGAGTCCGTCCATGAGCGCCTGGATGATATGGCTGGCCGCAGCATCGACGCTGCTGCTATTCGTGTACCTCGTGTACGCGCTTTTGCGCGCGGAGGATCTCGAATGAACGCCAATACCTTCATGCAGACGGCGATCTTCATTATCGTGCTGATCGCGCTCTCGATTCCGCTCGGCCGGCATATCGCCAGGGTGCTCGACGGTTCGTCCGTCGTCGTGCGCAAAATCGGCCGGCCTGTCGAACGTGTGTTGTATCGCCTGGCCGGCGTCGATCCGGAAGCGGAAATGTCCTGGAAGCATTACGCGTTGGCCGTCATGCTCTTCAACGTAATCGGCGCTTTGGCGCTCTACGCTACGCTGCGTCTGCAAGGCCTGCTGCCGGCCAATCCGCAGGGTTTCGCCGGCATGACGCCGGATGATGCCTTCAACACTGCCGTCAGCTTCGTGACCAACACGAACTGGCAGGACTACGGCGGCGAGAGCACGCTCGGCTATCTCGCGCAGATGCTCGGCCTCACGGTGCAGAACTTCGTGTCCGCAGCGACGGGCATCGCCGTGGTGATCGCGCTGATTCGCGGCTTCACGCGGCACACGGCCCAGACCATCGGCAACTTCTGGGTCGACCTCACGCGCACGACGCTCTATATCCTCGCGCCGCTGGCCGTGGTCTTCTCGGTCGCGTTCATCAGCCAGGGCGCGATCCAGAATTTCACCGCCTACAAGGATGTGCCGACGCTGCAGGTCACGACGTATCGAACGCCGAAGACCGACGCAGAGGGCAATCCCATGAAGGACGCCAGCGGCAACCCGGTGAGGCAGGATGCACGAGCCGACAAGCAGACGCTTCCGATGGGCCCGGTCGCCTCGCAGGAAGCGATCAAGATGCTCGGCACGAACGGCGGCGGCTTCTTCAACGCGAACTCGGCGCATCCGTACGAGAACCCGACGCCGCTCTCGAACTTCATGCAGATGCTGGCGATGCTCGTCATCCCGGCGGCGCTGTGCGTGGTGTTCGGACGCGCCGTCGGCGACAAACGGCAAGGCTATGCCGTGCTCGCCGCGATGACCATCGCGTTCGCGGTTGCGTGCGGCAGCGAGATCGCCTCCGAGCAGGCGGGCAATCCGGTCTTCGCGTCGCTCAAGGTCGACACCGCGGCTTCCGCGTTGCAGGCAGGCGGCAACATGGAAGGCAAGGAAACGCGCTTCGGCATCGCGCAGTCGGGCATCTTCACTGTTGCGACGACGGCGGCTTCCTGCGGCGCCGTGAACAACACGCATGATTCGCTCACGCCACTCGGCGGCCTCGTTCCCATGCTCCTGATCCAGCTCGGCGAAGTCATCTTCGGCGGCGTCGGCTCGGGTCTCTACGGCATGCTTGCGTTCGCGTTGCTGGCGGTCTTCGTCGCGGGTCTCATGATCGGCCGCACGCCCGAGTACGTCGGCAAGAAGATCGAGTCGTTCGAAATGAAGATGGTGTCGGTCGTGATCCTGCTCACGCCGATGCTGGTGCTCGCCGGCACGGCGATCGCGGTGCTGACCGCATCCGGCACCGCGGGCATCGCCAATCCGGGGGCGCACGGATTCTCCGAAGTGCTCTACGCGTTCAGCTCCGCCGCCAACAACAACGGCAGTGCGTTCGGGGGCCTCTCGGTGAATACGCCGTTCTATAACGTGATGCTCGGCATGGCAATGTGGTTCGGCCGCTTCGGATCGCTCATTCCGATCCTCGCCATCGCAGGCTCGCTCGCCGCAAAAAAGCGCCTGGCCGTCACGGCCGGCACGTTGCCCACGCACGGCCCGCTCTTCGTGGTGCTGCTGCTCGGCACGCTGCTGCTGGTCGGCGCGCTCACCTACATTCCCGCGCTCGCGCTGGGCCCCATCGTCGAACACATCGCGATGGTCTCGGGTCATTGAGTTTCTAGGAAAGCATGAATCAACCGAATCAAACGCCGATGCATCGTCCGGGCAACACCGGGCACGCACGCACGGCCGTCACTTCGATGTTCGACCCGGCGCTCGTCAGGCCGGCGATCGTCGATTCGCTCAGAAAGCTTGCGCCGCGCACGCAGTTGCGCAATCCGGTGATGTTCTGCGTGTATGTCGGCAGCATCCTCACGACCGTGTTGTGGATCGCGGCGCTTGGCGGCCGGGCGGAAGCGCCATCCGGCCTCATTGTCGCCATCGCGCTGTGGCTGTGGTTCACGGTGCTGTTCGCGAACTTTGCGGAAGCGCTCGCCGAGGGCCGCTCGAAGGCGCAGGCGGCGTCGCTGCGCAGCGCCAAGAGCAACGTGATGGCGAAGAAGCTCAACGAGCCTCATCCCAAGTCGCCGATCCGCATCACGACATCCACCGATCTGGTCAAGGGCGACGTCTTGCTGGTCGAAGCGGGCGACGTGATACCCGCCGACGGAGAGGTGATAGAAGGCGTGGCGTCCGTCGACGAGTCGGCGATCACCGGTGAATCCGCGCCGGTGATCCGAGAGTCGGGCGGCGACTTCTCGTCGGTGACGGGCGGCACTTGCGTGCTGTCCGACTGGATCGTCGTGCGGGTGACGGTCAATCCCGGCGAAGCGTTTCTCGACCGCATGATTGCGATGGTCGAAGGCGCCAAGCGTCAGAAGACACCGAACGAGATTGCGCTCACGATCCTGCTCGTCGCGTTGACGCTCGTGCTGCTGTTCGCCACGGCTACGCTGCTGCCGTTTTCGATGTTCTCGGTCGAGTCCGCCAAAGCGGGGCATGTCGTGAGTATCACGGCGCTGGTCGCGCTGCTCGTGTGCCTGATTCCGACGACCATCGGCGGTCTGCTTTCCGCCATCGGGGTGGCCGGCATGAGCCGCATGATGCAGGCCAACGTGATCGCCACGTCCGGTCGCGCCGTCGAAGCCGCCGGTGACATCGATGTGCTGCTGCTCGACAAGACCGGCACCATCACGCTCGGCAATCGGCAGGCGTCGTCGTTCACGCCGGCGCCCGGTGTGAACGAGCGCCATCTGGCCGATGCCGCACAACTCTCGTCGCTTGCCGATGAGACGCCGGAAGGCCGCAGCATCGTCGTGCTGGCCAAGCAGCGCTTCGACATCCGCGAGCGCGAGATGAACGCGTTGCAGGCAACCTTCCTGTCGTTCACTGCGCAGACGCGCATGAGTGGCGTGGATCTGCCCAATCGCCAGATCCGCAAGGGCGCGGCCGATGCAGTGAAGAAGTACGTCGAGCAGAACGGCGGACGCTTTCCTCAAGAAGTGCTGAATGCGGTCGATGATATCGCGCGTCGCGGCAGCACGCCGCTCGTGGTCGCCGAACATGTCGAAGGCAAGGCGCGCGCTCTAGGCGTAATCGAGCTGAAGGACATCGTGAAGGGCGGCATCAGGGAGCGCTTCGCCGAACTGCGCAAGATGGGCATCAAGACCGTGATGGTCACGGGCGACAACCGCCTGACCGCGGCCGCGATCGCAGCGGAAGCGGGCGTCGACGACTTCCTTGCGGAAGCGACCCCAGAGACGAAGCTCGCGACGATTCGCGCGCATCAGGCCGAAGGCCGGCTTGTGGCGATGACCGGCGACGGCACCAACGACGCCCCGGCGCTCGCTCAGGCCGACGTGGCCGTCGCGATGAACACCGGCACGCAGGCGGCGAAGGAAGCGGGCAACATGGTCGATCTCGATTCGAATCCGACCAAACTGATCGAGATCGTCGAGATCGGCAAGCAGATGCTCATGACGCGCGGCTCGCTCACCACCTTCTCCATCGCCAACGACGTAGCCAAGTACTTCGCGATCATCCCGGCCGCGTTCGCGACGACCTACCCGCAATTGCGCGTGCTGGACGTGATGCATCTAGCGTCGCCCTCGTCGGCCATCCTGTCGGCGGTGATCTTCAACGCGCTGATCATCGTGTTCCTGATTCCGCTCGCGCTCAAGGGCGTCAGGTATCGCGCGCTCGGCGCGGCTTCGCTCCTGCGGCGCAACCTGCTCGTCTACGGTCTCGGCGGTATCGTCCTGCCGTTCCCGTTCATTAAGCTAATCGACATGGTCATCACGGCGCTGGGCTGGAACTGAGCATCGGTCGAATGTCGCACGTTCAAGGCAATCAAGGAAACGACATCATGAAAAACCTACTTCGCCCGGCACTGGTGCTGTTCGTCGCGCTGACGGTCATGACGGGGCTGATCTATCCCGCGGTCGTCACCGCGATCGGTCAGGCCGCGTTTCATCATGAGGCCAACGGCAGTCTGATCGAGAGGGACGGCAAGACCTACGGCTCGGAGATCATCGGCCAGCAGTTCGATGCGCCCAGCTATTTCTGGGGACGGCTCTCGGCCACCACGCCGAATCCGTATAACGCGGGCAGTTCCAGCGGTTCGAATCTCGGGCCGACCAACCCCTCGCTCCCCGAAGAAATCAAAGGACGCATCGACGCGCTGCATGCAGCCGACGCCGACAACGCGGCACCGCCGCCGGTAGATCTGGTAACGTCGTCGGGCAGCGGCCTCGATCCGGAGATCAGCCCGGCCGCGGCCGCGTATCAGGTGGCGCGCGTGGCGAAGGCGCGCGGCATGACGGTGCCGCAAGTCGAGGCGCTGGTCGCGCAGGCAACCGCTGGGCGCCAGTTCGGCGTGCTCGGCGAGCCGCGCGTGAACGTGCTGAAGCTCAACCTCGCGCTCGATGCGGCGCGGAGTTGAGCCGATTCAAGTCGGCAAGCACGCAATGCATGGATAAGCGAGAACGATGAACCGTCCCGACCCCGATGAACTGCTCGACAAGCTGCAACGCGAAGAGGAGAAGCGCCAGCGCGGCCGGCTGAAGGTCTTCTTCGGTGCTTCCGCGGGCGTCGGCAAAACCTTCGCCATGTTGCAGGCAGCGCGGCGGCGCAAGGAAGAGGGCGTGGACGCGGTGGTCGGCGTCGTCGAAACGCATGGACGCAAGGAGACGCTCGCGCTGCTCGACGGCGTCGAGACGCTGCCGGCGGCGCGCATCGAATATCGCGGACGCCTCCTTCCCGAGTTCGATCTCGATGCGGCGCTTGCGCGCAAGCCGCAACTGCTGCTGGTCGACGAACTCGCGCACTCGAACGTCCACGGGTCGCGCCATGCGAAGCGCTGGCAAGACGTGCAGGAACTGCTCGACGCGGGCATCGACGTGTACACCACCGTCAACGTGCAGCATCTTGAAAGCCTCAACGATATTGTCGGGCGTATCACCGGCATCCGCGTGTGGGAGACGGTGCCCGACCGCATGTTCGATCTGGCCGACGACGTGACGCTCGTCGATCTGCCGCCCGAGGAGTTGCTCGACCGTCTGCGCGACGGCAAGGTTTACCTGCCGGCGCAGGCCGAGAGCGCGGTGCGCAACTTCTTTCGCAAAGGCAACCTGATCGCGCTGCGCGAACTGGCGCTGCGTCTCACGGCCGATCGTGTCGATGCGCAGATGCGCGAGTATCGCGCCGATCAGTCCATCAAACGCATCTGGCGCGCGCGCGAGCGGCTGATCGCCTGCGTCGGACCGGGGAAGGAAAGCGCGGCGCTGGTTCGCGCGGCGGCGCGGCTCGCGGCCGCGCTGAAGGCCGACTGGCTCGCGGTCTACGTCGAAACGCCGAAGCTGCAACGCCTTGCCGCGGACGACCGCGCCCGCGCGCTCGATGCCCTCAAGCTCGCGTCCGAACTCGGCGCGGAAACGGTCGCCCTCGACGGAGCGGACGCCGCGGCGACGCTGATCGACTATGCGCGCATGCGCAACGTCTCCAGACTGGTCACGGGCGCTCCTTCCATGCAAGGCTGGCGGCGCTATATCGACCGGTCCGTGAGCGAACGCATCATCCGGCAGGCGGCTGATATTGACGTCACGCTGATATCGACAGGCACGCGGGAAAGCCACAAGCCGCCGCTCACGTTCGGTGCGCTCAAGGAAGGCATGCGTTCGCCGCCGCGCGTGTATGGCTATGCGCTTGCGATCGGGGCGGGGATCACGCTCGTCGCAAGCGCGCTCGCTTCCCGCGAGTTCGCGGTGACGAATCTGGTGATGCTGTATCTGCTCGGCGTCGTCTTCGCGGCGGTGCGACTGGGCCGCGGACCCGGCGTGATGCTGTCTTTCTTCTCGGTTGCCGCGTTCGACTATTTTTTCGTCGCGCCGGTGATGTCGTTCTCGGTCAGCGACACGCAGTATCTGCTGACCTTCGCGGTCATGTTGCTCACCTCGCTGACCATCAGTCATCTGACGTCCAGCCTGCGGCGCCAGGCGCGTATCGCGTCGCAGCGCGAGCGCCGCACCGGCGCGATGTACGCGATGACGAAGGAACTCGCCGCCGCGCTCATGACGGGGCAGATCATCGAGATCGGCACGCGGCATATTGCCGAGGTGTTCCAGGCGCGCGCGGCCATCCTCTTGCCGGACAGCGGCGAAAAGGTACAGCAGAAGGTCGACGACGCAAGTCCCGACTCGACGCTCCTGAAGTCGGAACTGGACCTGGACATTGCGCAGTGGGTCTACGACCAGCAGAAACCGGCAGGTCTGGGCACCGATACGCTGCCGGCTGCCCGAGCCCTGTATCTGCCGCTCAAAGCGCCAATGCGCACGCGCGGCGTACTCGCATTTTCTTCTCGCAGCGCCTTCGACCTTGCGATTCCGGAACAGCGCCGGATGATCGCGACCTTCGCGTCACAGATTGCGCTCGCGCTCGAACGCGTCCACTACGTCGAAATCGCACAGGATGCCCTTGTCAGCATGGAATCCGAGCGTCTGCGCAATTCGCTTCTCTCGGCCATTTCACATGACTTGCGCACGCCGCTCACTGCAATCGTCGGCTTGTCTTCGATGCTCGCGGCGCAGCGAGACCAGCGCACTGAGGCATCGAACGAACTGGTCGATGCAATCCAGGACGAAGCGTCGAGGATGACGGCGATCGTCACGAACCTGCTCGACATGGCGCGTCTGCAGGCGGGCAGTCCGAAGCTCAACCTGGAGTGGTCGCTGCTGGAGGAGGCGGTCGGGTCGGCTTTGCGCGATTGCCGGCGCACCCTCGCGAGGCACCCCGTTCGCGTGGTGTTGCCTGCTGGATTGCCGCTGCTGCAGTTCGACGCCGTGCTGATGGAGCGCCTCTTCGCGAACCTGTTGGAAAACGCGGCGAAGTACGTGCCGGCCGGTACGCCGGTGACCATCGGCGCTGCGCGCATCGAAGAAGACGGCAAGCCGTATGTGCGCGTGACTGTCGACGATGCTGGCCCGGGCCTGCCGCTCGGCCTGGAGACCCGCATCTTCGAGAAGTTCATGCGCGGCGATAGCGAATCGTCGACGCCGGGCGTCGGGCTCGGGCTCGCCATCTGCCGCGCCATCGCCGAAGCGCACGGCGGTAAAATCGGCGCGATCAACCGGGTCGCCGCCGATGGGCGCGTGGAAGGCGCGCGCTTCTGGTTCACGCTGCCGGTCGACACTCCGCCCGCCATGCCGGACATGCTCGAATAGCTGACGTCCAGAGTGACGGGCGACGAACCACGGCTTCGTGAACAACGAATCAAACGGACCACCATTGCCCATGCGCGCCGCGAGCATCACCGTCGTACTTATCGAAGACGAGCAGCAGATTCGCCGATTCGTGCGGACATCCCTCGAGGGTGAAGGCATGACCGTGTACGACGCGCCGACGGGCAAACAGGGGTTGATAGAAGCGGCCACGCGCCAACCGGATCTCGTTATCGTCGACCTCGGCTTGCCCGACACCGACGGCATCGACCTGATCCGCGAACTGCGTGGCTGGAGCGGATTGCCTGTGATCGTGCTGTCGGCGCGCAGCCGGGAAGACGAAAAAGTGGCCGCGCTCGATGCGGGTGCCGACGACTATCTGACGAAGCCCTTCGGCATATCGGAACTGCTCGCGCGAATTCGCGCGCATTTGCGCCGGCGCAATGACGCCGGGGGAGTTCCGCAAGTGCATTTCGGAAGTGTTTCCGTCGATCTGGCGCTGCGTCAGGTCGCGCGTGACGGCGAGGCCGTCCATCTGACGCCGCTCGAATATCGGCTATTAGCGACGCTCGTGCGCCATGCAGGTCGCGTACTGACGCACCGGCAGCTGCTTAACGACGTCTGGGGCCCGTCGCACGTCGAGAGTAACCACTACTTGCGCATCTATATGGCGCATTTACGGCAGAAGCTCGAGCGCGATCCGGCGCAGCCGGAACACATCATCACTGAGACGGGCGTCGGTTATCGCCTGGTCGGCGTTTCTTAAGCGCGGTTACGCGAGTGGAAGAGATTACGCCGAGCATAAGAAACGGCTGGAAGTCTACTGACAACGGCCATTGCAAATACGGCTTGCGAGCGGCGGTAACGGGTCGGTTTCAGCCATTCGCCGACATCAATGGCTGCTCCTCAGTCGACGCTGCATAGGATGCAACTAGTCGTCTTCGCGCTGCCAACCTCCGACAATGGCTGCGCCACGATATGCGGCCAGCGGAGGTACTGCCGTACAAGAATGGAGTGCGGGCCACCGGACCCATCGAGTGCGCCACCAAATAAAGACCGCTGATGCGGAGACGGTCACATACTAGAGTAGGACCTTGTCCGCTTCTGCGAGAAGCATTCGTGCGTACTCCGATGCAATGACATCGTCGCTGTGGTCGGCGCGACCAAGAACTACCGGATTCACGCGTCGGGCCTCCGCAACAAATGCGATTCGCGCTTCGGCCGACACAAACATGACGTCCGTGACAATCATCTCGCGACATCATGAATCTGACCAGCCTGAGTCCCGTCCTCGGCCACGATCGTCGCGGTAGCGTTGACGCCACGGCGAGTATGCTCGAATTTGATAGTCCCTGCGTCGACACTGAAGCCCATCCTGACTCTCCTTCGAAATGGCCGAACAGGGGCTGCGCGGCTCATTACATAGGCTAGCGACTAGCTGGCGTTGTCAAGCGCAGGACTTCTCGCGTTCCTCGTTGTTCGCTCCGGATAACGTCCAAAAGCGCGTGTCACACCCGACCGGCATTTTCAACCAGGAACGTTTCAGCGTAACGCATCGATGAAGGGGCGTATTCGGTCGTCGGCGCCCCTGCCATTTCAATCAGAAGACGGGTCCTCGCCCGGATTAAGCCAGCGCCTCCGCCTGGCGCATAATCGGCAGCATTCGATCAAACTCGCGCTTGACGATGCCGTAGCACTCGCAAGCGCTTGCCTCTAGACCGGCGCGATCTAGCACCTTGATGCGGCCGCGGCTGTTGTGGATGAGTCCGGCGTCGTGCAATCTCCCTGCGGCTTCGGTGACCCCTTCACGACGCACGCCGAGCATGTCAGCGATCATTTGCTGCGTCACTCGCATGTCGTCCGACCGCGTGCAGTCTGATTGGATAAGCAGCCAACGGCAAAGCTGTTTGCTCAGCGCATGGTGACGGTTGCATGCCGCCGTCTGGGCGACTTGCGTCAACAAGGCCTGCATGTAGAGCAGCGTCACGCGCCGCAGAAGATCCGAACGGCCGAAATGCTCACGCAGCGCGTTGGCGCTCATACGATAAGCGGACCCTGCGCTTTGCACTTGAACGCGCGTTGGCATCGTGTCGCCGCCCGTCAGCACCGGTACACCTGTCATTCCCTCCCGGCCGACGGCAGCGACCTCGACGCATCCACCATCTTCCATCGTGTGCAGGAGCGTGATGACACTGGTAGTGGGGAAGTAGACGTGATGGATGCGTCTGCCTGAATCACAAAGCAATTGCCCCGCGCGCAGTTGAACGAGCTCTAGGTCGCTCGCAATCGCCTGCCATTCATTTCTGGGAAGTGCGCCTAATAAGTAATTTCCGTGAAGGTCCGACTGAAGGGTCAACATACTCTCTCGTTGGTCTATGCGCGTTGCGCTCTAATTTTCCGGCCCGATTCCCGATCGTGATTTACTTCGCTGAAGGACTGGCCGGCCCCATGCACCCTCGCGCTGCCCGCTCGCAGACAGTGCTGGCTGTTTATTTTGTGCGTGGTCATACATAAGCGAGAGCTGTGCCAACGCTCATACCAAATGACCGGCGAGGGGAATGCGACGGGGCGCGCCAGTGACTTTCGATTCAGCTATGAAACCAACAGATTGGGACCATCCGGGCCGAATGAACGTATTGTAAAAAGTCGCCCGGCATTTTAACGTTTGCGACGACGGTCTGCTTAGACACTCGAGAAGAACGATCTCCCCATAAGGGGCAAATCGCAAAACGTTGCAGCCGGGAATCAAAACTGGTGAGGACGGGCGCCGCGTCGAACTAGCTGAACTAGCCGTCAGCGCGTTGGATCGGTTCGACAATTGTCCCCATAGCGCGGCGTCGATAGAAGATGCAAAACAGGAGAAGAAACTTGCACAGCCCAGGTGCGAGTGCGGTCCTCGTCGCCTGGGACGCTCAGTGGGACGTGATCTTGCCAGCAGCGATGGCCTTTGCAAGTTCGTCGGCAAGCGCCGCCTGCACGGACGCATGCTTTTCTCGCACGGCCTCGGCGTCCTTCGTGAGTTCGGGAAGATCATGGACAAGAGATGCGATGTCTGCGTCCCGTGCGGTGACCAACTTCGCCAAATTCTCTGGCCGCAATGCGCTTTCGAGGACTCTAGCATCAATGCCGAAATGCTTGCTGATGGCGTCGCAAGCATGTATGAGCGCGAACGAGACTTGCTTTTCCTCGTCTAAGCCTTTGCTCTCAGGGCAGAAATAGCCCGCGTATAGAACGTCGCCGATTATCTCCGTTGCCACCCAGTCGGTGAGGTCTTCCTCAAAAGCCCGCGTGTCGCTGCTGGCTGAGGCGAACATGCGCAGCGCGTCCGCCCTGGACACCTCTCGCGAATAGATTTCGACGCGGCCACCACCGGCGACAGCGTCGACCCACACCAAGGCGCTAACGGCGTTCGACATGTTTGCTCCCTCTCGTTGGGATCAAAAAAGTTCCTTCTGGGCGAGCGCAAGACCTATCGCTTCATTTTGCTCTGGCGTCAGGTTTCTGGCTTAAATGCGATCCCGTTGATGATAGATCATCGCTCCGTAGGCGTCGGCCAGTACCCTTGCTCTTGGGCAGACCGCGAAGTCATCCGTCGCCGCCTGCCGCGATCGCCAGTAGTTGATGGCGTTCTCAATATCAGTGATTGTGTACTCGTCCATCCTGCCGGCTGCCATTGCTCGGTCAAACGCGGATGATACTCTTCGCTGCCCCTCGCGTTGTCAGCGATCGGCGGCGGTGATGGTTTGTCGGGCGAGTGGCCAATGGCTGGACGCGCGGGCGTCACCGACGCTCATTTGGCCTTAAGCGTTGGGCGGCACGGTGCTAGTGCCTTACTTCGCCTCGCAACTCGATGGCCAATTCCGCAGCCAACACAGCCTGCACGTTTCTATGCTTTTCGCGGATTGCTTCGGCGCCGGCTAATTTCCGGATGGTCGTTAAGGAACGAAGCCAGTTCCGCGTCCCTTGCGAAGCTGAGCGCCGCCACGTTCGCGGGTTCTAGCGTGCGCTCCAACGTCTCGGCGTCGACGCCGAAATGCTCGCTGATAGCAGAGACTGCGTGCACAAGCGGGAACGCCACATCCTCGTGCGCGTCTTTGCCGCCCTCGACGAAGAAGTAGCCTTCGCAGAGCAGGTCGCCCTTGACCTCCGCTGCGACGCGCAAGGCGAGATCGTCCTCGATTGCACGCCTGTCTTACTTCTTTCTGCCGATGTACAAGGACGGTGCCGCATGGCATCGCATCGGTGGCCGCTGCATCCGCGCACCTTTGCCATGCCCATTCCTGCCCGCTGCCGCGTGGCCTGGCTTCGTACTGTCCCCGGTCGGACGCGGACAGGGCGCAAGTACGCCATCCGGTAGCCAGTAATGCTGGCGTCATCCGGGCGGCATCTCCCACAATGAGGGTGAGGCAAGGTCTGGATAACGCTGAAGCAGCGCGTCGCGGCCGGCCGTGGCGTGCTTCTTCCAACTGGGACCGCGAGCCACCGCGTCTGCCCAGGCGGCTGCGAACACCTCCTGCTGACCGTTCTTAATGTGCCACTGGGCGAGCGCGGCGGACTGAACAAGGTCTTTCACCGCCTTTGGTCGCTCGGCAAGGGGCCGGAGACCGTGAACGATCAGCTTATGAACCGCATAGCGCTCGGGAGCCGGGATGTTCACGATGACCGACCCCTCACGGCTAAGCACGATGGCTTGCGTCGTGCCTTCCAACGAGTACTCCATAAAGCGCAGCGGTTCGAGCGTGAGGCCTAGGTCTTTCATGACGACTGGCTCGTCATTGCGACCCCGACTCGTGACGAAATCCAGTCGAAGCTCGGGATCTTTGGGGTTCTGATACTGACCGCCGGCGTGACCGCCGAACTGCTGGATCGGCAGCAGGCCCATCTCCAGCGACGTCAGTGCGTCGTGCACGGAGATGTTCATGCTTGCCGGCAGCGCGACGGAGATGTTGTTGCCCGCGTGCGCGAAGTCGATGTCCAACGTCTGGTTGGCTTGTGTCCAACGCACCCCGAGCAGGTTGCCCATCGCGACGAAGGCATGCGTGCCGATCAGAACCCCCCCGGCCTGATAGAAGCCGTAATTCCCAAGCTGCTTGAGAATGCGGAAGTGCTTCGGGACGACAGCCGTGCAGCCCAGCGCGATCGCCGCTTGCGCGACAGGCGCAAGCTTCTTCGGGGCCTTCACCTGCTCAAAGTGCTCGATGAGGGCGTTTATCCGATCATCAATCGGGCCGACGTACGCCATGCGGAGCTTTCCGTCGATGTCTTTGAAGCTGAAGTAGGCGTATTCGCGGCCGCGGATATTGCGTCTCCCGAAAGAGCCTTTGAGTCCCGCGAGCCGCTCCAGTTCGAAGACGCGGGTCTGCTCGAAGAGCTCAGAATATGCGGTTTGAGCCCCGAGGGAGAGTTCGGTGTGCAGTAGCGGGTTCATCGAAGGACATTACTGTACAAAACGCGTTTTGTATAGTAATTGTGTTGTTATACATTTCGTTTTTAGTATAGTAACGCGCGCGCGGCGCGTCCTCTTCGACGCATCGGGCGCCCCCGCAGCGCAAAGCAGTCTCGCGGGCGAGTGCACGGCTCAGCACTGTTAGTCCGTCGTGCGTGTGCGCAAGGGGCATTCGTCGGCACGCTCGGTTCATTAGCTGCGGGAGGCGAAATCGGCGCCCTCGCCCGTCCGAAGAAGTGAAAATCGGTACGTTTTGGAAGTGAATACCTAAACAGCGGCGGCGTTCCGCAAATCGGCGATCCCATCGATTTCAGTCGCGCTTCACCAGTCGCGCACCCATGCCGTTATGGAGACAGGGACACCCGTGACACTGACCGCTTAAGGGCATTCGAACTCCGGGTGATCGACGCCGATATCTCCCATATTCGACTTGCTATTGGAGCGGTCTTGCAGGAGCCAAACTCTGCGCTGCCGCTTGTTTATTGGCGCAGGCGGCTTGAGCAACTCTTGCATAGCTGTCATGTCATGCACCATCAGTTCTCCGCGGTCGCCGACTTGCTCAGCGGACTCGCGAAGATCGACGACGACTCACCCGGCCTCGCGCTCCCGCCAGAGCCGTTCGACGAACGATTTCCCAACATTCAAGCGTTCGTTAGGATCTACGTTACGTTGGCTAGGAAGCGCCACGCGGCCGCAACGCAGATTGTTGAAAGGCATGAAGCTCCGAGGGCAGGACCAGGTCCGGAGCGCGAATGTTAGGCGCACCGCAGGGGCGGCGATCTTGACGGTCTTTTCGGGTGTCTCAGACGCGAAGGATTGCAATAGCAGTGGGTTCTTCCGCATAGGCGGGCAGCACCCCATAGTGAAGCTCGTAGTGTCCCGCGAGGCACACCCATCGATGCACTTCGCGCGCAGGCGGTCCATGCCGCTGCAGCGTCGGACCGCATCTATGCGACCGAGCCAGTTTCACCGGTGAAACTTTTATGGGTCAGTAGACAAACTGAAAGTCAGTTTCCCCGGGGAAACTATCCGACGCTGACAAGCCGTGCCGTAAACGAACGGTCGTGCGATAACTGCCATTATGATAATCCGCGTCGTTCGGGCCTATGTTCGCGATAGCGCTCGACCCCGACCAGAGACCCAGACCGCTACCGCGGTTAGGAAAAACTTGCCGCCGGCGGCACCCGGGTTGCACTGGCCGCGTCATTCGCTGACGAAGCTGCCAAAACCTGATGAGACCGAACTGCTCCTTCTTGCGCGGGCGAAAGGTGCGTCTTTTCACGCGTCTTTTGCCCTTTTCCTCGTCTGAGTTAGGTCCGGCTTCAGAACACCTGGTGCGTCGAGCGCGTTGCAGTCCGATCCCCAGTTGGCTAGACTAAGCTAACCAACGGAGGATCCATGCAGACCGTGAATATCCATGAAGCAAAGTCGCAACTGTCGCGTCTCATAGAGGCAGCCGTTAGCGGCGAAGAGGTCGTGATTGCGAAGGCCGGAACGCCGGTGGTGCGCCTAGTTTCGGTGGAGCAAAAGCCGAAACTCCGCTTCGGTTTGATGAAGGGAAAAATCAAAATTGCTGACGACTTCGACGCGCCGTTGCCCGACGAGGTCTTGGCGACATTCGAGGGCCGTTGATGCGTCTTTTGATCGACACACACGTTCTGTTGTGGGCGATGAGCGGCGATAAAAGGCTTTCCAAACGTGCCGAAGCAACGATGCTCAGCGCCGACGCCGTGTTCGTCAGCGCTGCGAGCATTTGGGAGATCTCTATCAAGGCTGCACTCGGGAAGCTCGACGCCGATGTGAAGGAGCTAGTCACGCGCATGGAGGACGCCGGGTTTCGCGACCTACCAGTAACAGCGGCGCACGCTGCAACAGTTCGCGAGCTGCCAGATATCCATCGAGATCCGTTTGATAGGATGCTCGTGGCACAAGCCATCACGGAGCCACTGCGCCTGCTTAGCGACGACGACAACGTCGCGAAGTACACGGATCTCATCATTCGAGCATGATGGGCACGGAAAACAGACGGCATCACAGGCAAGCCGGTTCGCACCCGCAAGAACCGGGAGGACCAATGGCGATACCACTTAACGCCGCAGCGGACGCGCGTTCTATCTACAGACACTTATGAGGAAGAAGGAAATGGTCGGGCGTTATGTAGTCGTGTTGACGATGATAGCGGCTGTGATCGGCTTGACTGCTTGTAACACGGTCGCCGGTTTCGGGCGTGACATCACCGATTCTGCGAACGCGGTTAAGCGTGTCGTTTTTTGATCGGGTGCCAAAGTTGGAAATGCGCACCGCTAGGCACCGCTAGCCGTGACACCTTGCGATCCGGCCACAAACGGGCGGTCGAGGGCATCGTCCAGTTCTAAGGCCACGGTCTCAAGCGCCATTGCTCAATGACCGGTTCTCGGCGTCGTAATTGCCGTTGCACTACCGCGACCCGGCCGCAAGCGGCCGTTGAAATGGCGGGTCCAATTGGCGACAACGCGCCCGCATTCGTTCGCCGATCTCATTGGTCATACCCGGGTGGGCGGCTCAAACCCACTGGTCGTTTGCGACAGTACGCTCGCCTTAGGCACCGTCGCCCGTGTTCACTACCCCTCGCGGCTCGATAAGCAGCAGCTTGACTTCTGCATTCGCACCGGGCTTGTGCTCGACGCCCTTCGGCACCACGCCCAGCTGTCCGGCACGCAATACGATCGAACCATCGCATGAAGGCCCCGTCCGAAAATCGATATGTAGCTCGCCTTCGAGGACGATAAACGCTTCGTCGGTTTCTGCATGTCGGTGCCACTGGAATTCGCCTACGACCTTTACGACCTTGAACTGATAATCGTTCATTTCAGCGACGACGCGCTGTTGCCAGTGACCGTTGATCTGCGCGATCTTGCCGATCAGATCAATGGTTTGGCACTGGCCGCGGGTGACCGGCGCGGTGCGATCGTGCAAGGATTGGGACATCGTTCTCTCCGTTTAAAGGTGGATGCGCTGAGTGTACGCATGCGCCTTGCGGTCGTATTGAACGATCGTGGGTGCTCTTTAGCCGCGCCGCACGCCGCCCGCGACCTGGCGTCATTCCAAATGCCCTTGTAAAGTGTCGCGTCATATGACTCCGGTCGGCAAAACCCGCGGCTGCAGCAGCGTAGGCGAGCGGGGTGCCAGTCAGCAACATGCGACGTACTCCATCGAGGCGCCGCATCGTCAGATACCGGTAGGGGCTGGTGCCGTAGAACGTACGAAAGTCGTGCGACAGGCTCCAGCGATCCCGGCCCGTCGCCGATTCGAGTTCGTCGAGGGTGACAATGCGCGCCCAATTCGCGCACAGATACTCGCGTGCGCGCCGCGCAGCGAGGAAGTCGCCTTTAGCTTTTGGCGCGGACGAACTGGCGACAGCGGCAAGGGCATTCGCCAATTCGGCAAGCGCATCGCTCTGTTCGAGCGGCTCAAGCGTATAGCGCACGTGCTGCAGCAACGTCGCGGTCGCAGCCGCAAGGCGCGGATCGGTCGTCACGCCACCCTCGAGGAACGGCAGCGCTCGCCCGCCGAGCACATCCTGAAGGAGTGCGGGTTCTACGTAAACCATCCGGTACTGGAACCCTTCCTCGGTGCCTGCCTGACCATCGTGAGCCTGGTCGGGATGGAGTACGAGCGTGTTGCCCGGCAGGCTGTTTTGCTGGCTGCCCCGATAGCTGAAACTCTGGACACCAGAGAGCGTGCGGCCAATTGCATAGGTGTCGTGGCGGTGCATGGCATAAGCGCTGCCGTGAAACCGCGCTTCGATTCGCTCGACGCCTTCTATTGGCTCGGCGCGCCTAACCCAGTCGGCGGGCAAGGCCGGTGTCTGTCGGTTCATGATGTATGGCGAGATGGTGTGACGTACCGCAATCCATCGTTGGCGCTCACGCGCGGTCGACGCGCAAGGGCCAACCGGATTGTCGCACGAGGCGGCCGGCGCTACCCGTTGACGACCGGCTGTCAGGAAGCGAAATACCAATGACCGCTTTGCGGCGATCAGTTCGAAGCGCCGACGGACTCAGTCCGACCCACTCCGGTCAGACGGCCGTCTCCAAAGCGGTCAGTCGGTCGAATCGAGGGTCTGTGAAATGGATTGCCATAAAGCGGCCATTGGTGACTTCACCCAATCGGCCACATCCGGACATTCATGTCCGCCGGCGACATGGACTTTCGAGAGTCAGCTCCAGACGGCGGATTCAACCGGTCGATGCAATAGCTTGATGGAATCGTTCAGCTGGTGTCTCGTAATCTAGCGTCTTTCTCGGGCGCTCGTTCAGCCTTCTCGCCACGGCATTGAGTTTGGCTTGCGAATAAACCGACAGGTCGATGCCCTTTGGGAAGTACTGTCGTAACAGCCCGTTCGTGTTCTCATTGGAGCCGCGTTGCCACGGATGCTTGGGGTCACAGAAATATACGGCGATGTCAGTGGCGATGGTGAACCGTTTGTGTCCCGCCATCTCGGTGCCGCGATCCCAGGTGAGCGATTTGTAGAGTTCTTGCGGAAGCTTGCCGGCGTGTTTGATGAGCGCCTTGGCGACGGTTTCACTGTCCTTGCTGTCAATCTTGAGCAGCAGCACATAGCGTGTGTGTCGCTCTACAAGCGTTGCGATCTGGCTGTTACCGCTGCCGCACAGTAGATCGCCTTCCCAGTGCCCCGGAACGGCGCGGTCCTCGACCGTAGCGGGACGTTCACTGATCGAAACCGCATCGCGGATCCGACCGTGATCATCGGTCTTCTGCGTGTGATGACGCGAGCGACGCATAGCACGGGTGCGCCGCAGGTGCTCCAGCAACTCTTTTTTCAGCGCGCCGCGTGCTTGAATAAAAAGCGTCCGATAGATCGTTTCGTGAGACACGTGGAGACCCTCGTTACCCGGCCATGTTCGCTTTAGCCATCCAGCGATCTGCTGCGGTGCCCATTGCAGTTGCAGCTTCGCCGCCACGACTCTTGCCAGCGCCGGTTTCGCGACCAGTTTGCATGCCTTGGGGCGCAGCGCCCGCTGCCAGGCAAGCTCATCGGCGCAGTCCGCCCGGTAGCCTTTCTCGCCGCTGTTGCGCTTGATCTCGCGGCAGATCGTAGACGGTGCTCGCGACAGGCGCCGTGCGATCGATTGGATCGAATCATCCGCTGCGAGACCTCTTGAGATCTCTTCACGCTCGGCCAGCGTGAGCGACTGTCTCGATCGCCGTCGCGGTGGGGGCTGGATTCCTCCAGTTTGCGCCAATATTCCCGCCACGGATGAATGGTTACGATCGAATAGCTGCGCAATATGCTGAAGCGACTCGCCCGCGCGCCAGCGCTCCCACATCAGCGCTTTCTGACTCTCACTGTAATAGATCCGGCGTCTTTGTTTCATCGCAACACTCCCGCCGCTTACATAGCGCTATTGTGTTGCATCGACCGGTTGAATCCGCCACAGGTAGCGGACGCTGATCGGTTCCGCTCAGACGACATCGTAGCTTCTGTGGTCGCACTTCCCGCCCCTTATTGCAGTTCATCAGCAATCCTAAGGGCACACCGCCCCATGAGGATCGCTCGGCACTTCAACAGTGCAGAATCTTGAAGGCTTCCCGAAACAGCGGTTCGGCCTTAGCCAGCATTCATGCGTCAGGAATTAGCCATGGAATCTCTCCATCGGTGCCCCCTAATTACTTGCTGTTCAACAATGAACTTTCGACGGTTGAAGCAAAGTTTTCATCTGTGTAACTGCAAGAAGCCGTCGGGAATTTTTTGCATCGCCGAGGCACGAGGTCGAGACCGCGGCATTCAGGGCGGCGGGCACCAAGGTCCCGTTTGAACCAGCGGAGCCGACGGATAAGCGCGACGGCGCAAGCCGTCAGTTGTATCAGCGGCTAAAGTTCGTGAGCACGGTTTGCGAAACCGGCCTGGGTTGGAATTACTCTCAGATCCTCTTTGATTCTCCCGTCTTACCTGCCGTTGGAACCGCGAAGCGCCGACCGTCGGCTTTGGGTGGCGACTTTCGCCACCTACATGGTCGCGCAGCCTTCGCCGGAATTGCCGGTGTTCTCGATAACGTCCCGACATATAACGCTAAGTGGAAACCGTTGGCACCCGGAGCGATCGCTTTCGCGAATTGGAAGCAGGCACCTCAAGAACAACCAAGGCCCTGCTAGTGGCGGGGCCTTGGTCTTACTGCACGATGCAAAGCTGGATTATTGTTGGTCGTTGTCTCTGTCCCTGTCCCGACCGCGCAGGACCGACAGGTCGATCGCGTTTGCCATCGCAACGTACCCGGCATCGTTCGGATGCAGATGGTCGCCGCTATCGTATTGCGTCTGCATCGAGATTGGGTGCGCGGGGTCGCGAATCACGGCATCGAAATCCACAACGGCATCAAACTCGCGGCTATTGCGGATCCAGTTGTTGACGGCCTGCCGCACCGCTTCCTTCTGAGACGTGTAATAGCCTTCGTTCGGCGTGCCTTGCAGTGCATTACGAAAAGGCGTGAGGGTGCCGCCCATGATGCGAATGCCCCGCAGATGCGTGCGTGCGATGATCTGCTTATAGCCGTCGATGATTCCTTCCGCCGTGGCCTGAGGCGCTGATGGATCAAGCGCAGTGCCCGGCCAGCCGATATCGTTGATGCCCTCCAGCATGATCACCCACTTGACGCCTTGCTGGCTCAGCACGTCGCGGTCGTAGCGTGCGAGTGCGCTCACCCCGGCGCCATCGCTCAGCACTCTGTTTCCGCTGATTGCTTGATTAAGAATGGCCGTTCCGTGACGCGACTGTCCGCTGTTGAGCCGCCGCGAGAGGTTGTCCGGCCAACGGCGATTCGCGTCGACCGTCGAGGAGTAGCCATCGGTGATGGAGTCGCCGAATGCGACGATGGCGTCCGTATGACCGCGCGTGTTAACGAGCACGCCCGACAAGTAGAAGCGGTTCGTGTAAGCCTTGGGCGAAGGCTGGTCTGGCGCGGCCGTGTTGTCGCCACTCGATACGTAGGCGTTCTGCACTGCAAGCTGATGCACGGTCTCAAGTTTAGTCGCTTGCGGTAGGAACAGGCTGATCGCAAGGTTCGCAAACGGCCCGACTGTAATATCGAGAGGGTCGCTAAGTATCGGCGCGCCGGCATACAGCGTCACGGAGGTCTTACCGCCGAACGTCAGAGTCCTGTCCGTGTTCGGGTAGATCTTCGATCCGCCCGCTGATACTGCAATGTGAACCGGGCCAACGGTGACCGGCGACTGACCAAACTCATTGGTGAGCCGCACGCGCACCTGATTGCCTCCGACGCTCGTATGCACGATCTGCCGGATCGTCGTCGCCGCATTGAAGTTCTGCGGCGTCGTGATGTTGTTGTTGCGGTCCGCGCTCGCGGTCCAAGTCGATAGCCATCCGTCGCTCACATCGCCATCTCGCTGATCGTGCGCGAAGGAAGCGGGCGCAGACATCAGCGCTGCGATCGCCAATAGCGGCGCAACCGCGTGAGCAAACAGCCTCGGAAGTGAACGATTTCGCATTCGTGCTCTCCAGACTCGTTGTTGGTCACGCCGGGGATCGGTCGGACACCGAACCAATATGGTGCATGGGCTTATAACAGAAAAGATCGTTTACCCGTATTTGATTACGTAACCGAGCTCGGGCGGCAAATTCGTCCTTGTGAGCGTCTGTCGATTTCGCCTCGAAGAAGCGTTGATACTTCGCCGAATGCACCAGTGAAAGCATTGTAATTTTAAGCGGTGACGGTGGCCGCCGCGCACGGGAGCGCCTACGACGCGCGGTTGCAGCTGATAGCACCTAACGCGGCCGCGTCCCGCCGATGACTTCTCCGCGCAACGTGGCAAGCAGATGCACCGCCTGAACATGCAGACGCACGGCGTTCGAGTCTTGCGACACGCCATTCGATGAATGAATCGGTCCCATCACATTGTCCCGACATCTACGACTAAGACTGCGCATCGGCCTTCGTTGAAGGGCGCATCGGATCGCCGGCGCCCTCGCCAACCAAATGAGATGCAGGCCGTCGCCTCCGTCACGCCAGCGCCTCCGCCTGGCGCATACTCGGCAGCATCCGATCAAACTCACGCTTGACGATGCCGTAGCACTCGCACGCGCTTGCCTCCAGGCCGACGCGATCTAGCACCTTGATGCGACCGTGGCTGTGTGGATGAGTCCGGCGTCGTGCCATCTCCCCGCAGCCTCGGTAACCCCTTCACGGCGCACGCCGAGCATGTCAGCGATCATTTGCTGCGTTGCTCGCATGTCGTCCGACCGCGTGCAGTCTGATTGGATAAGCAGCCAACGGCAAAGCTGTTTTCTCAGCGTATGGTGACGGTGCCGCCGTCTGGGCTACTTGCATCAACAAGGCCTGCATGTAGCGCGGCGTAACGCGACGCAGAAGGGGTTAGATCAATCGTTCGGTAGAAGGCGATTACCCGATCTGACAAGTAACGGAGAATCCAGCGCCGATTGTGCCCTGCGGTGCCGGTCCCGCGGTGATACAAATACAACCGGAAGGTCTTCGCCCCACGAAGTCGGTGATAACGCTACACGGCCGATTTTGCCTAAAATAATTGCCGAATGGTAGGACGACATCGTCGATGTGATCGACAAAAGTTCAGCTGACTCATTGCTGGAGGGACGCTGGGTGCTTCAACGCGTGCCCCGCTCGGGCACGAGCGTTTTACAGGCGCCTGCTATGGACGCAGCCCATCCGTCCGCTCCTTGCATGACACGCGAGCATTACAGTTGGCCCGGTCGGCTTCTCCCCGGCACACGAGAGCGATCATCGTCCGTCGGATGACCGCCCGGCTAACGATGATCTCATTGAGGTCGTCGCAATCGATGTATCGCACATGCACGGCCGAATCATGGTCCGGTTTCGACCAAACAGATTTACATTGAGTTCCGTGCACGGCGGGCTATCCTGGCAACAAAACAATACGTCAAGAGCGCCGCTGACGGACGCTGGCGCAGCCCCCCCCAGAACAGCGCGACGCATCTTGCCCGTAGTAAGCCTCGCCTAGCGCGAAGCGTCGTCCTGCGCGCAGGCTCCTGCTCGTCAGCTACAAGCCGGACATTGCCGACGAGATACCACGACGACGGAAGCTTGCGCTTGCCAGTTATTCAAGCGTAATGCCGTCGAATCGATGTCCGCCCAGCGGACTGATCAAGTATCCGTGCACCCGCTTGGAAATGGGCTGAAACGTGTTCGCGTGGGCGATCGGCGTGTAAGGAACCTGGTCCTTGAAGACGACCTGCGCTGCTTCGTAAAGCTTGGTGCGCGCGTTCTGATCGGTGATAAGCCGGGCTTTCGCGAGCAGATCGTCGAACTGCTTGTTGCACCATTTTGCCATGTTGCTGCCGTGCACGGCGTCGCAGCCGAGCGTCGTGCCGAGCCAGTTGTCGGGATCGCCGTTGTCACCAAGCCAGCCGTACAGGATGGCGTCGTGCTCGCCATTAGTCTTTGCGCGCTTGTTGTACTCAGCCCATTCGTAACTCACAATGTTCGCCATCACGCCGATCTTCGCCCAGTCCGCTTGAATGAGCTGCGCCATTAGCCGCGCATTCGGGTTGTAGCCACGCTGTACGGGCATGGCCCAGAGCGTGATGGCGAAGCCATCGGGGAAGCCGGCCTCTTTCAGTAACGCTCGCGCGCGTGCCGGATCGTATGGGGCGTCCTTGAGCGCCTTGTTATACGACCATTGCGATGGCGGCATCGGATTAGTGGCGACCGTCGCCGCGCCTTCGTACACGGACTTGATGATCGCCTGCTTGTCGATAGCCATGTCGAGCGCGCGACGTACCTGCACGTTGTCGAGCGGCTTGTGCGTCGTGTTGTAACCGACGTAAGCGACATTGAAGCCCACGCCCGACAGCACCGCGAGATTGGGCTTCTTCTTCGCGCTCGCAATATCGGCCGGCCGCGCGAACGACGTGATCTGGCATTCGCCGCTCTCGAGCTTCTGTTCGCGCACGGCAGCGTCCGGCGTGATCGAGAACACGAGCTTGTCGATGTGCACGTCCCTGCGGTTCCAGAAGGTCGGATTCGCGTCGTAGCGAATCGTCGAGTCCTTCTGGTAATCGCGGAAAACAAACGCGCCCGTGCCCACGGGCTTCTGATTGAAGTCCTCGACCTTGCCGGCCTTGAGCAACTGCGCGGCATATTCCGCCGATACGATCGACGCGAACTCCATCGCCACATTGCGCACGAACACGACGTCCGGCGTCTTGAGCGTGAAGCGCACGGTGTAATCGTCCACCTTCTCGACCGACGCGATGTTCTTGTCGTAGCCGAGGTCGGTCAGATACGGAAAGCTGACCGGATGCGCTTTCTGAAAGGGCTCGTTCGGATCGATCATGCGTCTGAACGTGAACACGACATCGTCCGCATTGAAGTCGCGCGTCGGCTCGAAGTAGGACGTCGATTGAAACTTCACGCCATGACGCAGATGGAACGTGAACGTCTTCGCATCCGGTGACGCGTCCCAGGTCTCGGCGAGACCCGGCGTGAGATCCAGCGTGCCGCGCTTGAACTCCACCAGTGTGTCGAAGACGGCGTGCGCGCCGGCGTCGAAGTCCGTGCTGGTCGTGTATTGCGCGGAATCGAATCCGGCGGGGCTGCCTTCGGAGCAGAAGACGAGCGTCTTGCTTGCTGCTTGCGCGGATTGCGGCGCGGCGCTGAATGCAGCAAGGGCGGTAAGCGCGCAGAGGGCGACCGCGCGCATCGGCGCGGCCCATGAACTGCGTGTTGCGGCGATTGTCGGCATTGTCGCTTTGGCACGAGAAGGGTTGTCATCCCGCGTCCGGGCGGGTTCGATCGCGTACTTTACCAACAGAAGCAATTACGCACATATTCCGTCGCTGCAAAAAAGGTCGATGCATGGCTCCCAATCGATCATCAACGCGGGCATCGATCCTCAACGCGATAACGACTCGCTTAGAACCTCACCCGCACGCCGCCGAACGCCGCCACTTGCCGGTTCGTCGACGACGCAGTTCCCGCGTCGGCGATAGCAGCGATCTTTCGATAGCCGGCGTCGACTCGTGTCGATGCGTCGCCGGCGGCGAGCTGATAGACGCCCGACAGATACAAGTCGGTACGCCTCGACAATGCGTAATCGACGCCCAGCGTGAACTGATGCCAGCGCGGCTTCAGCGTCGCGCCGTTCGTGCCGGGCAGACTGTAAGCGCGGCCGTCCGTGAACGTGTAGACGCCTACGAGCGTCGTCGCCGGAGTCAGGCTGTAACGCCCGTTGACGTCGTAGTTATTGAACTTGCGCGAGGAGCCGTCGTTGTAGTCGAGTTGCGTATGACTCCACGCGAAGCCGATGGTCGCCAGCGATCCGATCGCATAATTTCCGCCCGCCACGGTGATCTGCTGACGCGCGACGCCACCGTTGAGGCCATAGAAGAGCGCGCCGCTGTAGTCATCGCCCGTCGTCGTCGATGCACCGCCGATCGCCCCGCTCGTGTTCGTCGTCGCATTCGGATGATCGAGCCGCACATAGCCCGCGCCGAGCGACAACGGCCCGCGCCCGTAGCTTGCCGATACGCCCCACGCGCGGTTGTTGCCGAAGCCCGCGCCCGCGCCGTTACTGGGCTGATTGCTGAAGGCATATAGTGCATCGACGGTTACGCCCGCGATGGTATCGCTCTTGAACTTCACCGCGTTGTTGATGCGGAACGTCTGGTTCAGATTGTCGTTATCGCCGACATGCGTCGCGGGCGACCAGAACCCCGGCCCCGCGAAAAGCGCGACGAGATCGGTGTTCGGATCGTATTGACGCCCAAGCGTCAGCGTGCCGATGCCTTTCTTTCCCACGCCCGCATACGCTTGCCGGCCGAACTCGCGTCCGCCTTGCGCGAGCGTGCCGTCGTTGACGCGATAACCGTTTTCCAGCGTGAACAGCGCGGTATAGCCGCCGCCCAGGTCTTCGACGCCCTTGATGCCCCAGCGGCTGCCGTTGAGCTTGCCGCTGGTCGCCTGCACGTTCGATGCCCCGCGCTGATTGTTCGTGTAGGCGATGCCGGCATCGATCAACCCGTAGAGCGTAACCCAGCTTTGCGCCTGAGCAATCCCGGGAAGGGCGACCATCAAGCCAGCGGCGCTGGCGAGTGCGACTCGTTTCATTTGCTTCCTTTTCGTACGTGTTAACCACGAGTTTTTAGAGGAAGGCGATCTTACGGTCGCGCATATCGATGCCGAACGAACGAATTCTGATTTGTAATGTGCCGGCGAGGCGATTTGCAATGCGAAGCATTTGTCGAAAGCAACCGATGTGCGCAAGCGAAAGCATCGGGTCGGCAATGCGCGTGTGATATCGATATGAAACCTCGTTGGTTAGCGCTTGAAAAACGCTGCACTAGAATGGTCCGCCCATCTTGCCGAACCAACGTCTGCTCATGGCCCGACATCTCCATTTGAATCTCTTCGTTCACGGACGCGGTCATCATGAAGCGGGCTGGCGTCATGCCGGCGCGACGCGTCGGGCGCTCACGGATATCGACTACTTCCGCCATCTCGCTGTAGAAGCCGAGCGAAGCCTCTTCGATTCCGTCTTCTGCGCCGATTCCCTCGCGCTGGGCGATGGCGCGCAGTTCGTCGCGTCCGGCGCGCTAGAACCGCTCACGACGCTCGCGGCGCTCTCACAGGCAACGACCCGCATCGGGCTGATCGCAACCGCATCGACCACGTACACGGAGCCGTTCAACCTCGCGCGGCAGTTCGCATCGCTGGACCACCTATCGCGCGGGCGCATCGGCTGGAACATCGTCACGTCGTGGGTCGGCGGCGCGGGGCCGAACTTCGGCTATGACGAGCAGATCGAGCATGCCGAGCGATACGAACGCGCGAATGAGTTCCTCGAAGTGGTCACGCGACTGTGGGATAGCTGGGCCGACGACGCCATCATCGATGACGTTGCGAGCGGCCGCTTCCTCGATTCGTCGCGCGTGCGGCGCATCGATTACAAGGGCAAATTTCATCGCGTGGCGGGTCCGCTGAATGTGCCGAGGCCGCCGCAAGGGCATCCGGTGCTCGTGCAGGCGGGTTCGTCGGCGACGGGCAAGGCGTTCGCCGCGCGCCATGCTGAAGCCGTGTTCACCGCGCATCTCGCGAAGGAATCGGCGATCGACTTCTATGCGGAGCTCAAGGCGGGCGCGACGGCGCTCGGGCGCAGGGAGCAGGACATCGTGATCCTGCCCGGCATCAGCGCGGCAATCGGCGCGACCGAAGCGCAAGCAAGCGCGTTGCTCGACGAACTCGATTCGCTCACCGACGTGAGCGTTGGCCTGAGCCGCCTGTCGAATCGCTTCGGCGGATACGACTTCTCGAAGCTGCCGCTCGATCATCCGCTATCCGTCGATGACTTCCCCGATCCCTCCACCGTCCAGGCCGCGCAAAGCCGCGCGGCGGTCATCACGCAACTGGTCGCGCGCGAGCGCCCGACGCTGCGCGCCCTGTTGAGGCAACTCGCGGCGGCACGCGGACACTACACGCTGTCCGGCACGCCGGAGAAGATCGCCGATGTCATCGCCGACTGGTTCGAGAGCCGCGCCGCCGACGGCTTCAACGTAATGCCGCCCGTGCTTCCCGCGCAATTCGACATCTTCACCGAAAATGTCGTGCCGATCCTGCAAAAGCGCGGCTTGTTCCGGCGCGAATACGACGCAGCGACCTTGCGCGGACATTATGGTCTCGCGCGTCCCGCGAACCCTTACTTCGGACATTGATCGATGCCGCTCCTTTCTTTCCGACACATCGCGCGCACGCTGACCGTCGCGCTCGGCCTGCTCTCGGCCGCATGCGTCGCGCAAGCCGACGACGGTTATCCCGCGCGTATCCGCATCGGCATTCAGAAGGGCGACGGGCTCGTCGCGTTGCGCGCATCGGGCAAGCTGGAGCAGGCTTTCGCGTCGCATCATGTCGAAGTGACGTGGCACGAGTTCGTGTACGGCGCGCCGCTCGTCGAAGCAATCAACGCGGGCAACGTGGATCTCGGCACCGTCGGTTCGACGCCGCCGATCATGGCGCAGGCCGGCGCGGCGCCATCGGTCGTGTACGTCGCGTATGCGCCGCCGCTCGCCAGAAGCTATGCGATCGTCGTGCCGAAGGACTCGCCCGTGAAGAACGTGCGCGATCTCACGGGCAAGAAAATCGCCTTCGCAAAGGGCTCGCAGGGGCATCTCTTCGTCTTGAAGGCGATGCAGGACGCGCACATGGCCGCCGATTCCGTGCACTTCACGTATCTCTCCTACGGCGATGCGCGCGCGGCTTTCGAGCGCGGTTTCGTCGATGCGTGGGCCGTGCCCGATCCTCGTTACGCGGACACGGAACTGGCTACGGGCGCGCGCACCATTCTGACCATCGGCGATTTGTCGGTGCCGCAGTACGGCTTCTATATCTCGACGCGCGACTTCGCGACGCGCTATCCGGCGGCGCTGCGATTGCTCTTCGATCAGCTCGCGCTGCAGACGGGCGAGAACCTCGCGCATCCGCAGGAAACCGCGCGCTTTCTGTCGGGCAATACCGGCGTGCCATTCGATGTCTGGAACAGAGCCATCGCGCGTCTGGAGTGGGGCGTGCGCTATCCGGTCACGGAGGAAGTGATTCGCGCGCAGCAGGACGCGGCGAACCTTGCGTTCGAAACGAAGGTGATCCCGCGCCGCATCGACGTGCGGCAGGCGGTGCTCCAGATCAAGTGAACGCGTGACGCCGCGCGACGGCCTTAATCATCGATAAGGCCTGTCTCCGTTGATCGTCACGCGATAACCCGACCGCACGTTGGGATAGTAGTCCCACACCGCCAGATGCTGCACGGCGCGGTTGTCCCAGAACCCGACCGAGTGCGGCTCCCATTTGAAACGCACCTGAAATTCCGGCGACGCGAAACGCTCGAACAACAGCCGGAGGATGCCTTCGCTTTCGGCCGCGGGCACATCGTCGATATGCGTCGTGAAATTCGAATTCACGAAGATGCCTTTGCGGCCGGATTCGGGATGCGTGCGCACCACTGGATGCGATGCCTTCGGGAACGTCTTGCCGGTATCGTCGATGCCGCGCAGACGGTTGCGTTGCCGATACGTCGGCTCGCCGTCATGCGTCGCGGTCAGTTCTTCCAGATACCGCCGCAAGCCCGGCGATAGCGACTCATACACCGCGTAAGCGCTCGAAAAGAGCGTGTCGCCACCGTGCGGCGGCAGCGTGTGCAGATGCAGGATGCTGCCCATCGGCGGGGCTTCGTCGCAGGAGACGTCCGAATGCCAGCGGTCGCCGGCGATGCGGCCCGTGGCGGCATCGCTATGGATCGGCAGGATTTCCGGATAGCCCTCTGGCCCCGGACTGTTCGGATGCACATGCAGCGTGCCGAAGCGACGGCCGAGCGCGAGATGCTGATCGAGCGTGAGCGGCTGGTCCCGAAAGAAGATCACCTGATGGGCGAGCAGCGCGCGGCGCACGTCGGCCACCTGTTGCTGCGTGAGCGGGCGAGTCAGATCGATCCCGCCGATCAATGCGCCGATGTGACGCGTGAGCGGCTTGACCGCGATCGTTTCGTAGGCGGTATCCAGCATGAACGTTGTCCTTGATCGACGGTAGCGGAACATCTTGACCCGCGCGTGTGCCGATGCAAAGCAACGAAAACAGATATCGATTGCATATTAATGCTGTAGTCGTTTCCCACGTTGATGCGGGCGTGTTTGCGTCGGAATCCGAATTATTGTCACGCGATGCGATATCTCCCGTCCCTCAGACGCGAACTTTCCTGCGGCTTCGTCAGTCAGCGCACGAGGCGTGCATGAGCGCCGATGTCCCGGCGGACTTCGACGACGCGATCTAAGCATCGAGCGTTTATCGGAAGCGGGATGTCGAATCGGCGGAAATGACCGGCCACGCACCTGCCTGTCGCGATGAATGGGCAAGCACGCGCAGCTTCAAAGAAGCAACGGCGTGCCGTGTTCACGCATCGAGCGTTTATCGGGAGCGGGATGTCGAATCGACGAAATGGCCGCCCGCGCACCTGCCTGTCGCGATACATGAACAACCACGCCCAGCCCTCAAAAAAACGCCGCCGTAGGCAACGGCGTCCCGTGCAGCGCGTGTTCCCCGAGCGCCCGCGCCTTGTATGACACCGGATTATGCGAGGCGATGGTGCGGATGTTGCGCCAGTGCCGGTCGAGCGCCGCGCTCTGCTTGCCCGCCGATGCGCCGCCGACATCGAACAGGCGCGTCGCCGCATCGAGCGCGAGTTCGTCGATCAGCACCTTCGAGCGCGCCGAGTGCAGCGCCGCCTCGAGAAAGAGCGCGTGATCCGGCGTGCCCGTCAACGCGGAATCGAAGGCGCGGCCGAGCACATCGGCGGCGCGCAGCACGCTTGATTCCGCCACATAGGCGGCGGCATCGAGCCGTCCGACGATCTCCTGCAGCAGCGGATCGTCGGCGGGACGGGCCGTCACCGCGTGATAGTAGTTGCGCTCGCGCCGCTTCAGAAGCGCCACTGCGTCGCGCAACACCGCGCGCAGGATTCCCGCGACGATGGTCGTCAGCCAGAGCTGCGAGAACGTGGCTTGCCAGGGGACCTTGAATTCGTCGTCGTAGTAGAGCACGTCGTCGCGCTCGACGCTCACGTGGTCATACACCGTGGTGCCGCTCGCGGTCAGGCGCTGGCCGATGCCGTCCCAGTCGTCGCGTACATCCACGCCCGGCTGGCGCACCGCGACGCGGGCGGCCACGAAGCGTCCGTCGTCCGTCTTCGCATTGACGACGATGTAGTCCGCATAGAGATTGCCGCTGCTGTAGTACTTGACGCCGTCGAGCACGAAGCCGCCGTCGCGGGCTTTGAGCGAGGTCGCGCCATCGCCGTCGCCGATGTTCTGATTGCCCAGCTCACTCGCGCCGATTCCGTAAAGCGCGCCGCTGCGCGCCGAATCGAGCCAGCGCGAATAGGGCGATTGCGGCAATGCGCGCCGCGCCCGTTCGACGAACGCGAAATGATTGCGCAGGATGTGCGGAATGTTCGAGTCGGCTTGCGCGAGATCGAGCACGAGCTCGAAGAGTTGCGGCAGCGTCGCGCCGCCCCCGCCATCCTCCACCGGCAGGCGATAAAGACCGAGCCGCGCGGCCCGCACGAGCGCAATGGCGCGATGCGGGTCGGATTCGCCGTTGCCGCGCGCCTCGGCATCCTCGGCGATTGCCGCGATCAGTTCGCGCAACGCCGGTGAACCGGGCGTCACTGCTTCGACGCGAGCGCCATCGGCGGCGGCTGGCGAAACTTCCGCTTCGATCGTGGCCATGAGTGTCCGTCCGTTGAGAGAGTCCGTTGAATGAGTCAGCACACGTTAGGTCAGCACGCCGCATTCGCCAACGAAGCGAATCTGCTAAGCAAAACAAACGGCCGATTGCGCCCAAGCGGGAATCCAAATGAACCGGCGGACGCTTAGCATCGCGAAATCGGTTCGTTGGTCGCGGGCGGACGCGACCGTACCATCGGTGGTTCATCTTCTCTTCGACGAACCTTCATGGCCGTTCCTCGCTTTCCATCCGCTGCGCTCGGACTCGATCCGGGCACGCCGCTCGAACGCCCGGACGCGGGCATCGATGAGCGCCTTCCCGACCATCCTCGCGCCGACGCGGGCCGCGCGCTGATCGATCTTCCGACGCGCGCAGCGTCGCGCCGCAGCGCGCTGTGGTGGTCCGTGCTGCGTTCCCGATTTTTTCGCGTCGGCGTGCCGGTGGCGCTCATCGTGCTGTGGCAGCTCGCGTCCTCGCTGCGACTCGTGGCGCCGGAGACGCTCCCGCCGCCGACCGTCATTCTCGCCGCGCTCAGGGAACTGGTCGCGGATGGCGAACTGCAGGGCGCGATCGGCGTATCGCTCGTGCGGGCGGCGACGGGGCTGGCGATCGGCGGCGGCATCGGCCTGATCGCGGGGCTTTTTGCGGGCCTGTGGCGCGTGGGCGAAGAAATGGTCGATGCGCCGCTGCAAATGCTGCGCACCATTCCGTTCATCGCGCTGATTCCGCTTTTCATCACGTGGTTCGGCATCGGCGAAGGCGCGAAGATCGCCGTGATCCTCGCGGCCACCATTTTCCCGATGTACCTCAACACCTATGCCGGCGTGCGCGGCGTCGATCCGAAGCTGCTCGAAGCGGCGAGCGTGTTCGGCCTCTCGAGCCGCCAGGTCGCGCTGCGCATCATCCTGCCGACCGCGCTGCCGTCTATCCTCGTCGGCGTGCGCTATGCGTCGGCGGTGGCGCTGCTCGCGCTGGTCGTCGCCGAGCAGATCAACGCGCAGAACGGCATCGGCTACATCCTCGTCAACGCGAACCAGAACCAGCGCGCGGACATCATCATCGCGGGCATTCTCGTCTATGCGGCGCTCGGGATCGTCACCGACCTCATCATGCGCACGCTCGAACATCTCGCTCTTCCGTGGAGGCCGCGCTTTGAACTCGCCTGATCGCGCCGCGCCGCAGACCGCGCTCGAACTCGATTCCGTCAGCCGCGTTTTCGCGGGCCGCGCGGTGCTCAAGGACGTATCGCTTCGCATCGGGCGCGGCCAGTTCGTGTCGATGCTCGGCGCGTCGGGCGCGGGCAAGACGACGCTGCTGCGCATTCTCGCCGGACTCGATCAGGCCGACAGCGGCCGCGTGCGCGTAGCCGGCGCGCGCTCGGTCGTGTTTCAGGAGCCGCGGCTCGTGCCCGCCAAGCGCGTGTGGGAGAACGTGGTCATCGGTCATCAGCGGCTTCGCGCGGCGCGCTCGCCGGCTCTCGCCGCGCTCGATGAAGTCGGTCTCGCCCGTCACGCCGATGGCTGGCCGAAGACGCTGTCGGGCGGCGAGGCGCAGCGCGTCGCGCTGGCTCGCGCGCTGGTCCGCGAACCGAAGCTGCTGTTGCTCGACGAACCGTTCGCCGCGCTCGACGCGCTCACGCGCATCCGCATGTACGAGCTGGTCGCGAAGCTGTGGCGGGCGCACACGCCGGCGGTCGTTCTCGTCACGCATGACATCGACGAAGCGATCCTGCTGTCGGACCGCATCGTCGTGTTGTCGCAGGGCGAGATCAGCGCGGACGTGGACGTCGATTTCCCGCGGCCCCGCTCGCGCAGCGACGAAGCCGCGATCGCGCTCAGAACCCGGCTGCTTGCGGAGCTCGGCGTCACGCAGGCCGATGCATCGCAAGCCGCCGCCGCCCAAACCGCATGACCCGATCCAACCTCACATCGAACGACAATGCCCCTCGCAAAACGCCTCACCGCTCTCATCGTTGCAAGCCTGTTCGCGAGTTCTCCGGCGGCCTTCGCCGACGAGCCGGTCACCATCACCATCGGCACGCAGGATGCCGCGTGGCCGCTCATCGTCGAGCAGTCGCGGGTGCTCGAAGGCACGCCGTACAAGGTCAAGTGGGCCGTGCTCACCGGACCCGCCGCGCAGCTCTCGGCGCTTTACTCGAAAAGCCTCGATGTCGGGCTGATGGGCGATACGTCGCTCATCATCGAGCAGGGCAACGCGCGAACGCCGTGGACCGCGGACACCGCGCCGCTGCAGATCATCGCGGGCTGGCGCAATCCGGACAGCAGCTACCCGCCGATCGTCACGGTGGTGCGCAAGAACGCGGACGTCAAGACGCTCGCCGACCTGCGCGGCAAGACCTGGGGCTATAACTTCGGCGGCTTCAACTACCTGCAGTACGTGCTCTCTTACGTGAAGGCCGATCTCAAGCCGAAGGACTTCCAGGGCGTGAAGTTCGGCGACGGCAACGTGTCGGCGTCGGCGTTCAACGCGGGGCAGGTCGCCGTGTATTCGGGCGGCTACGGACCGGTAAAGGAAGCGGTGGACAAGGGCGATGCCCGCGTCATCATCCGAAGCGACGAGCTCGACATTCCCGCGCTCTCGGTGTTCGCCGCGCGCACCGAAGTGCTGCGCGATCCCGCAAAGAGCCAGGCCATCGGCGACTTTCTCGGGCGGCTGAAAAACTCGTGGACGTGGTGGGCGCAGAACGTTCCGGCTGTCGAAAAGATCTACCTCGAGAAGATGAAGCAGAGCCCCGTGCGCGCGAAGTTCTCCGCCGAGAACGGACGCTCGGTGTTCTATCCGCTCGACAAGAAGCTGGTCGCGCGCGAGCAGAAGATCGCGGACACGCTCTACAAGTCGGGCGACATCAAGAACAACATCAAGGTCGATGTCGAGTTCAATCCCGTGTTCGATGCGCAGGCGGTGGCGGCGCGCTGAACATGGTTCGGCCCGGCGCTCGCCGGGTCAGGGCGTCCGGTAGCGCGCGCCCGGGTGCGTGCCGGCGAGATGCGGGCCGCGCCCGGCGAATAGCTTCTCGCGCAGCGTGCCGTCCGCATACGACGTGCGGTAGCGTCCCCGGTTCTGCAATTCCGGCACGACCAGATCGACGAACGCCTCGAGGCTTTCGGGCATCACGAGCCGGCGCAGGTTGAAGCCGTCCGCGCCGGTTTCGTCGATCCATGCGATGAGCTGATCGGCGACTTCGCGCGAATCGCCGACGATGAACGGTCCTCGCCCGCCAATCTGATCGAAGCGCGTCATGTCGCGCGGCGTGATCGGCCGGCCGGCGCGCCTCGTCAGGTTCTCGACGGTCGATTGCAGCGCGTTGCTCTGCACATAGCGGATCGGCTCGTCGAGGCCGAGCGCCGCCATGTCGATGCCGGTCCAGCCGGAAATCAGCGCGAGCTGACCGGCCGTATCGACGTACTGCGCATACTCGGCATGCAGTTCGCGCGCCTCCTTCGAAGTGCGCGCGACCACCACCGTCGCGCCGAGGTAAAGCAGGATGTCGTCGGGGGCGCGGCCCGCATCGACGGCGTGCTTGCGGATATCGCGCGCGGCGGCGGCGACGATCGCGGGCGTCTGGCCTTCGACGAAGACGCATTCGGCGTGCTTGCCCGCGAAGGCCTTGCCTCGCCCCGATGCGCCCGCCTGATACAGCACCGGCGTGCGCTGCGGCGAAGGATCGGCGAGATTGAAGCCGTCGACACGGTAGAACGGGCCGTCGTGCGTGATGCGTCGAATGCGCGACGGGTCGGTATACGGCTGGCCGATGCGCCGGTCGCGCACGACCGCGCCTTCCGCCCAACTGCCTTCCCACAGCTTGTAGGCGGCGGCGAGAAAGTCCTCGCCCGCCGCGTAGCGTTGGTCGTGTTCGCGCGCCCGGTCGAGCCCCATGCCGCGCGCCGCGCTCTCGAGATAGCCGGTGACGATGTTCCATCCCGCGCGGCCGCCGGTCAGATGATCGAGCGTCGAAAAGCGCCGCGAACGCGTACGGATGCTCGTACGTGAGATTCACCGTCACGCCGAAGCCGAGATGCTTCGTGACCAGGGCCATCGCCGGCACGGTCAGCATTGGATCGTGCGAGGGCGACTGGGCCGCGGCAAGAAGCGTGGCGTCGGCGTTGCCGCCGTAGGTTTCATAGATGCCGAAGACATCGGCGAGAAACACGCCGTCGAAGAGACCGCGTTCGGCAGTCGTGGCGAGATCGGTCCAGTAGCCGAGCGTCGCATGCTCGACCGAGCGATCGCGCGGATGCCGCCAGAAGCCGGCCCACGAATGCGCGGGCGCGTTCATGTGAAACGCGTTGAAGTGGATGTGCTGATTCATGGGCGATGGGCGCGGTCTCCATGTGGGGCGGATGCCGGCCAGACAGATTAGAAGACGCGCGAGCGCATCCCAACGAATTTCGCGGGATAAGCAATCCAGACGTTTCGCCGGAAGAGCGCAGGACGAAGCGCGTGACGATGCATCCCGCGCATGTAGCTATGCAAAGCAACGGCCGGTGCAAAAGCATCGCTGAAAAGATCGGTTTGGGATGCCCGCCTGCACGCCGAAGATAGCGCTTCCTCTCCCGCATGACCCGCCCATGTCAGCCCATCCCGTCATCGACGCTTCGCCTGTGCGTCAAGGCCGCGCGAGCTTGCGCGTATTTGCGCCGCGCCGCGCCGGCCGCCGGCCCGCCGTCTCGCGCAAGGAACTGACGCGCCTGATCTTTCCCGCGCTCGTGCTCGCCGCATGGCAGGCAGCTTCGTCGGCCGGATGGATCGATCCGCGCGTGCTCGAAGCGCCGCTCGATGTCGCCGCCGCGCTCGTCGATCTCGCGCGCAGCGGCGTGTTGCTGGACAGCCTCCTCGCGTCGCTGCAACGCGCGGTCATCGGCTTCGTGATCGGCGGCGGCATCGGGCTGCTGCTCGGACTGATCGCGGGGCTGTCGCGCGCGGGCGAGCGCACCTACGACGCGCTCCTGCAAATGTTGCGCATGGTGCCGTTTCTCGCGCTGATCCCGCTGTTCGTGATCTGGTTCGGCGTTGACGAGAAGCCGAAGATTCTGCTGATCGCCGTGGCGTGCATCTTTCCGGTGTATCTCAACACGTTCTCGGGCGTGCGCAACGTCGACGCGAAGCTCGTCGAGGCCGCGCAGGTTTTCGGCATGTCGCGCACGGCCATCGCGATGCGCATCGTGCTGCCGCTCGCGATGCCGTCGATTCTCGTCGGCGTCCGCTATGCAATGGGCACTGCGCTGCTCGCGCTCGTCGCGGCCGAGCAGGTCAACGCGACATCGGGCATCGGCTATCTCGCGCTGAATCCGCGCGCGGCGCTGCGCACCGACATCATTCTCGGCGTGGTGCTCGTGTACTCGCTGCTCGGCCTCACGATCGACGCGCTGCTGCGCGCCGCCGAACGTCTCGCGTTACCCTGGCATCGCACGTTGAATACGGAGCGCAGCCGATGAGCGACGACCTCGCCGTTTCCATCGCCCAAGGCACGAAGCGTTTCGGCGATCGCGTGATCTTCGGGAACCTCGACCTGCTAATCCGCCGCGGGGAGTTCGTCGCGCTGCTCGGCGCGTCCGGTTCCGGCAAGACGACGCTGCTGCGCACCTTGCTCGATCTCGATACGCTCGACAGCGGCGACGGCTTCGTTGCAACGCCGCGCGCCGCCGTGTTTCAGGAGCCGCGCCTCATTCCTTCCCAGCGCGTGTGGCAGAACGTGCTGATGGGCGTGCCGAGAACCGCGCGCGCCCGCGAACTCGCGCTGGCGACGCTGGCCGAAGTGGGCCTCACGCGTCATGCCGATGCGTGGCCGCAGACGCTGTCAGGCGGCGAGGCGCAGCGCGTCGCGCTCGCCCGCGCGCTGATCCGCGATCCGTCGCTGCTGCTGCTCGACGAACCGTTCGCCGCGCTCGATGCGCTCACGCGTCTGCGCATGCAGGACCTCGTACGCCAGCTCGTCGCGCGGCATGGTCCCGGCGTGCTGCTCGTCACGCATGACGTGGACGAAGCGTTGCGGCTCGCCGACCGCATCGTCGTGCTGCGCGAAGGACGCCTGACGCTCGATGTATCCGTGAACGGCGCCGCCGGTCATCGCGAAGCGGCGCACGTCGAAGGCGGCGCGCTGGGAGCGCGTCTGTATGCCGAACTCGGCGTGCCGCACGCCGTCGCCGCCTGATTTCCACTCATCTACTCGCCCGCCATGTCCATGATACGTCTTGGTTTCGCCGCCGCCTTGCTCGGCGCCACGCTCTTCGTTTCGCAGGCTTCGCATGCGGCGGAGACCGTGCTGCGCGTCGGCATCTTCCAAGATGTCACGCGCGAGGCCATCGAGGCCACCGATTTCCTGGAGGGCACCCCATACCGGATCGAATGGGCCCGTCTCAACGGCGCGGGGCCGACGGTGCAGGCGCTCGGCGGCAACGCCATCGACATTAGCTGGGGCCTGAGCGACACGGCCGCGCTCAAGGCGTCGTCCGAAGATCGCCGCAACTGGAGCGCGGGCAACGCGCCGATCAAGCTGATCGGGCTGCTCGCGCCGGTCGACAGCACGCACTATTCGCCGAGTCTCGTGATCGCGAGCAAAGCGTCGGGCGTGACGAAGCTCGCGGACTTGCGCGGCAAGACCTACGCGTTCAACGAAGGCGGCAATGCGAACGCGGTCGGCCTGCTCGCGCTCGACAAGGCGGGCATGAGCCTGAAGGACGTGAAGCTGCGCCTGCTCACCTACGATGCAACCGCGCCCGCTGTCGTCGCGGGCGCGGTCGATGCGGCCCCCGCCACGCGTTCGCGCGTCGCCGATGCGCTCGCGACCGGCGCCGTGCGCGAACTGGCAACCGAGAACGAAGTGGGCTTTCCGGGCTTCGTGTCGGTGACGGCGCGCACGGCGGCGCTGAAGGATCCTCAACTGGATGCCGCCATCGGCGACTTCATGACCCGTCTCGCGCGCTATCTCAACTGGGCCGCTACGCACGACGCCGAGACAGCCGCCGCCTATGCCAAAACGCAGCAACTCACGCAGGAGCAGGCGCTTTTTGCCGCGAAGAGCGGGGCGTACCGGCTCGTGCCCGTCAACGCCGATGGCGCGCCCTTCAAGGCCGAAGTCGCGGCCACGCGCAAGCTCGGCGATATCGGGTTCTATCCGCGCCCGGTGGACTTTTCCACCGTCGTCGATGACCGGTACACCGCGCGGATCGAAGCGGGCAATCGCTGACAAGCCACGGAGCACATCATGAGCGCAGGATTCGACAATCGCGTGTTCTGGGTAACGGGCGCGTTTGGCGCGCTGGGCGCGGCCACGGTGACACGGCTCGCGGATGCGGGAGCGCGCGTCGTCGCCTCGTCGCGCCATGTCGATGCCGCGCGTTTCGCCGATTGGCCCCTGGTTACGCCGATCGCCGTCGATGTTGCCGACGAACGCAGCGTGCGCTCGGCTCTCGCGCAGATCGAATCGCGCTTCGAGCATATCGACGGCCTCGTGACGAGCACGAACGTCGCCGCGTTCGGCGACTTCCTCGAACTCACGGACGAGGACTGGCAGCGCGTGATCGACGCCAAGCTGCTCGGCACCGTGCGGCCGATCCGCGCCGTGCTGCCCCGCCTGATCGCGCAACGACGCGGCGCGGTCGTCGTGATATCGGGGCGCGGCGGCATTGCGCCGCCACCGAACCATTTTCCGGGCGCGAGCGTGAATGCCGCGCTCGACCTGCTCGTGCAGGGCCTCGGCCGCCAGTACGGGCCGCAGGGCGTGCGCTTCAATGCGGTCGCGCCGGGGCCGATCGGCTCGCCGCGTTTTGCCGCGATGGCGGCCGCTCAGGACGACGCCGAGCCCACGCGCCTTACCGCGCTCGACGGTCCCGGCACGCCGGACGACGTCGCGGCGGCGGTGGCCTATCTGCTGTCGGACGACGCGCGTTTCGTCACCGGCACGCGGCTCTATGTGGACGGCGGCGGACCGCCCTACGCGTGAGCCGTCTCTTTCATTCCAAATTCGAGGATCGATCGCCCATGTCCCGCTTCGTGTCTCCCGCGCAGTTGCGCACGCTGATTGCCCAACGCACCGAACTCGCCGTGCTCGATGTGCGCGAGGAGGGCGTCTCGGCGCGCCGCCGCCTGTTCTATTCGTCGGTCGCGCCGGTCGGACGGCTGGGCTTGCTGATCGGGCGGCTCGTGCCGCGTCGCGGTACGCCCGTCGTGCTCGTCGATACCCACGGCGAGCACGCGCCGCGCGCCGCCGCGCTGCTCGCGCGTTGGGGATATACGGATGTCTCGATCCTCGCCGGCGGTATCGACGGATGGGCCGAAGCCGGCTTCGAAGTGTTCAGCGGCACCAACGTGCCGGGCAAGGCGTTCGGCGAACTGATCGAGCACCGGCTGCAAACGCCCAACATCGACGCGGAGACGCTTAAGGCGCGTCAGGATGCGGGCGACGATCTCGTCGTGCTCGACTCGCGGCCCTTCGGCGAATATCACACGATGAGCATTCCGGGCGGCGTCGATTGCGCGGGCGCCGAACTGGTGTATCGCGCGCTCACGGCGGCGCCGTCGCCGGATACGCTGATCGTCGTGAATTGCGCGGGCCGCACGCGCAGCATTCTCGGCGCGCAGTCGCTGATCAATGCGGGCATGCCTAATCCGGTCGCCGCGCTGACGGGCGGATCGATGTCCTGGCTGCTCGCGGGCCTCGAACTCGACCACGGCGAATTGCGCACCGCGCCGCGTCCCGATGCCGCCGCGCTCGCCGCCGCGCGCGAACTCGCGGCGGCGGCGGCGCGCAAGGCGGACGTTTCCGTGATCGACGGCCAGACGCTCGCGGCGCTCGAGCGCGAAAGCGGCGAGCGCACGCTCTACCGGTTCGACGTGCGGGATCCGTTGGAATACGAGGCGGGGCATCCGGCGGGCTGGCGTTCGGCGCCCGGCGGCCAGCTCGTGCAGGCGACCGACGAATACATCGGCACGCTGCATGCCCGCGTCGTGCTGCGCGACGACGACGGCGTGCGTGCGCGCATGACGGCGTCGTGGCTAAGGCAACTCGGCTATCTGGATGTCCGCGTGCTCGACGATGCCGCGAGCGCCGCGCTCGTGCAGGACGCCTATGAAGCCGGTCCGGAGCCGCTGCGCGTGCGGCCGCACGGCGCGCGCACGGAATGGATCGAAGCCGACCGGCTCGCGAGCGCGCTCGAAGCAGGGCAGGCCGAGGTCGTCGATATCGACAGCAGTCTTGCATTCCGGCGCGCGCATATCGCAGGCGCGCGCTTCATCGCGGCAAGCGAGCTGCATGCAAAGCTCGCCGACCTCGCCGACCTCGCGCCGGACCGGCAACTCGTGCTCGCCTCCGCCGACGGCGTGCTCGCGGCGCTCGTCGCCGCCGAACTGTCCGGGCAACGCGCGCATGTCGCGGCGCTCGCGGGCGGCACGAATCGCTGGATCGAGCTAGGGCTGCCGCGCGATAGCGGCGATGCCGGCAACCTCACCGGCGACGACGACGCGTGGTACAGCCCGTACCACGCGCGCGCCGAACGCGTGGCCGAGCAGATGAACGCCTATCTCGCGTGGGAATTGCAGCTCGTCGAACAGGTGGAGCGCGACGGAATCGCGTCGATCGATGTCATCGATTTCGGCACGGCGACCGCGAAGCGCAGCCGCGCGCACCTCGCGAGCCTCGCGGAGCGCGCAGCATGAGCGCGATCGCTCCCGCGTTCGACGGCGCGACGAGTCCCGCCGACATTCCCGGCAGCCCGCTTGCGGCCGCCTTCGCGCAGCCGCTGATGCTCGGCCTCTTCCTGCCGATACAGAACGGCGGCTGGTCCATCTCGACGCTGCCGCGCGGGACCGACTGGCGCTTCGACTACAACGCCCGTCTCACGAAGCAGGCGGAGGCGCTCGGCTTCGACCTCGTGTTCGGCCTTGCGCAATGGCTCGGCAAGAACGGCCACGGCGGCGCGCTCAAGTATCGCGAGCAATCGCTCGATGCGTTCATCGCGACGAGCGCGCTCGCCGCCATCACTGAGCGCATCCTGCTCGTCTCGACGGTGCATGTGCTCTATGGGCCGTGGCATCCGCTGCATCTGGCGAAGTTCGGCGCAACGCTCGACCACATTTCGAACGGACGCTGGGGCATCAATCTCGTGACCGGACACGTTGTAAGCGAATGGGCGATGTTCGGCCAGCCGATGATCGAACACGACGAACGCTACGCGCGCGCCGCGGAGTTCGTCGGCGTGCTGGACACGCTGTGGCGCAGCGACGCGAACCTCGATATCCGCACGCCGCGCTGGCGGCTCGACAACGCGTTCGTCAGCCCGCGTCCGCGCTTTCATCGTCCCGTGCTGGTGAACGCGACGGGTTCCGACGCAGGCATCGACTACGCGGTGCGGCATTCCGACCTCGTCTTCATCACGAGCCCGGCCGGCGCGGATTTCGCCGATGCGATCGGCGCGCTCCCGGCGCACACCGCGAAGATTCGCGAGGGCGCGGCGCGCGTTCGGCGGCGCGTGCGCACGCTCATCAACCCGACCATTGTGTGCCGGCCGACCGAGCGCGAGGCGCGCGCCTATCACGACGCGATCGTCGCGCACGCCGACGAAGGCGCGCTCGACGGTTTCGTCGGCATGCACGGACGCAGCGATGCGAAAGCGTGGGGGAAACACAAGCGCGAGCAGCGCATCCTCGGCGGCAACCTGCATCTGATTGGCTCGCCGGAACAGATCGTCGATCAGTTGATCGCGCTCAAGCGCGCCGGATGCGACGGCGTGCAACTCACCTTCTTCGACTTCGAACCGGACCTGCGCTATTTCGGCGAAGCGGTCCTGCCGCTGCTCGTCGAAGCCGGCTTGCGCGTGCCCGCGGCACCGGTTCAACCTTCCTTGCAGACAAGCTCATGACCCAGCCGCGTCAACTCCATCTGAACACGAACATCACCGCGCTCGGCCGTCACCCGGCGGGATGGCGCACGCTCGACAATCCGCGCTCGATCATCGACCTGAACTTCTTCAGGGAGATCGCCGCGATTGCCGAGCGCGGCAAGCTCGACGCGGTGTTCCTCTCCGACCTGCTCGCGCTGCGCAATCCTGCCGAAGGGCCGTCGCAGGCGCTGGAGCCGACGGTGCTGCTCACCGCGCTCGCGGGCGCGACGACGCATGTCGGGCTGATCGGCACGGCATCGACGACCTTCAACGACCCGTTCAACCTCGCGCGCCGCTTCGCCTCGGTCGATCACCTGAGCGGCGGGCGCGCCGCGTTCAATGCGGTGACGACCTACGACGCATCGGCGGCCGCCAATTTCAGCCACGATGTGCCGCTCTCGACGGACGAGCGATACGCGCGCGCCCAGGAATTCGTGGAGGTCGTGACGAAGCTCTGGGATAGCTGGGAGGACGACGCCTTCATCGCCGATCAGGAAACCGGACGATATGCCGACCCGTCGCGCGTGCATGCGATCGACCATGGCGGCGCGTACTTCTCGGTGCGCGGGCCGCTTACCGTGCCGCGCAGCCCGCAGGGCCGCCCGGTGCTCGTGCAGGCGGGATCGTCCGAAGGCGGGCGCGCGCTCGCTGCCCGTTTCGCCGATGCCGTGTTCACCGCGCAGACCACGCTACCGACCGCGCAGGCTTTCTACGCGGAGATGAAGGAGCGCGTGCGGCGGCACGGCCGCAGTCCCGATCACTTCCTGCTGCTGCCGGGGCTGTACCCGGTCATTGGCGGCACGGAAGCGGAAGCCCGCCGGCGCAAGGCCGAGCTCGACGCGCTGCTCGATACCGATCGCGAAGTCGGGCGGCTTGCCGGTGCGCTCGGCCTCGCGCCGGACGACCTTCGGATCGATGGGCCGCTGCCTTATGAACTCATCGCGAAGACGGCGCGCTCGGACATTTCGCGCGGTTTCGTCGATTCAACCGTGGCGCTCGCGAAGAGCGAGAACCTCACGGTGCGCGACCTGCTGGACCGCAATCCGGGCGCGCACCGGATCATCGTCGGCACGCCTGAGCAAATTGCCGACGACATCGCGCAATGGTTCCACGAGCGCGGCGCGGACGGCTTCAATCTGAACGCGGACGTGTTTCCCTCGGGTCTCGCGGTGTTCGTCGATCATGTTGTGCCGATCCTGCAACGCAAAGGCATCTTCCGGCGCGACTACGAAAGCGCGACGCTGCGCGGCCATTTCGGGCTGCCGCGTCCGGACAGCCAATACGCGCGCCATGCGCATGCCGCCTAAGGACATCGCGTGAATCATCCATCACCAGCAGCAGTGGCTTGGGTCATCCGGTCCGATACCGAAGCCGTCGAAGCGGCGCGGCGTCTTGCGCGCCTGTTCGAAGCGGATGCATCGCGGCGCGATCGCGAACGCCGGCTGCCCTACGCCGAAATCGACGCGTTCACCGCGTCCGGCCTGTGGGGAATCAGCGTGCCGCGCGCATTCGGCGGCGCGGACCTGCCGCTTCGCGCCATCGTGGATGTCTTCGACATCGTCTCGGCGGCGGACCCGTCGCTCGGGCAGATTCCGCAGAACCATTTTGCGACGCTCGAGCGCCTCCGGCACGACGGCACGCCGAGCCAGCAGGACTTTTTCTTTTCGCGCGCGCTCGCCGGCGAGCGGTTCGGCAACGCGACCGCCGAACCGGGCGACCGTCTTCCGTCCGAGCACGAGACGCGGGTCCGGCGCGCCGGCGGCAAGTTTCTGCTTTCGGGCCGCAAGGTCTATTCGACCGGCGCGTTGTTCGCTCACTGGATACCGGTAGCCGCGCGCGACGACGACGGCTTGCCGGTGACCGCATTCGTCGCCCGGCACGCACCCGGCGTCGAGGTGATCGACGACTGGTCGGGTTTCGGCCAGCGCACCACGGCGAGCGGTCAGGTTCGCCTCGACGACGTTGAACTGGACGGCTTGCAGATCGTGGAACGGGGGAGGCGCGAAGGGATCGATGCGGCCAACGCGGTTTCGCAATTGATTCACGCGGCGATCGATCTGGGCATCGGACGCGGCGCGCTCGACGACACGCAACGTTTGCTGCGCACGCTCGCGCACCCGGCTCGCGGCAGCGGCGTGCAGCAGGCGAGCGCCGATGCGTACACGTTGCGCGACATCGGCGCGCTGACCGTCGATCTTCACGCGGCACAGGCGCTGTCATGGCGTGCCGCCGACCTGATCGATGCCGCGCGCGCCGTCGATGCATCGCGCCCGGACGTCGCCGCCGCCATCGTCGCGACGGCCGAGGCGAAGATACTGACGACGCGCTTCGCGCTCGAAGCATCGAGCAAACTGTTCGAACTGGCGGGCACGCAATCGACGCTCGAAGCGCACAACCTGGATCGTCACTGGCGCAACGCGCGCACGCACACGCTGCACGACAGCGTGCGCTGGAAGTATCACGCGGTCGGGCAGTATGCGCTGAACGGGCTGTTGTGTGACCCGTTCACTTACGCGCATCCGTACACTAATCTAAGTTCGGATGACGAATGATATGGCGGTCGCGATGAACTCAAAGGTCCGAGACGGCCGCTTCGCCGATCCGGAACGCCGCGAGTTCATCCGCCGCGCATTGGCCGATGAGACCCGTCTCCCATTCGAGATACGCCCGCGCCGCGTCGAGATTGCCGTCGTGGCGGTCGTGCACGAAGAACAGGAAATCGATGCGATCGGGCGGCGGAAGCTGAACCGCCGCGCGATCGACCGCGAACCCGGCGCGCTCCCAATCATCGGTGAAAGGCGCGGCCAGCGTCACGCGCGCATGGCCGGCTTCACGCAAGTCGCGCGCGACGAGCCGCGCCTGGGCCAGCGTAGCGTCGTCGGCGATGAGGACGAGCGGCGTATCGCGATCGGCCCTGCGTGCGCGCAGCGTCTCGAAGACGCGCGCGCGCGTCGTCCAGACGGAACCGGCGGGGCGCGACATCTGATGCGCCTCGCTAGAACGCAGATCGAGCACCACGGCATGCGGATCGGGCGGCGCGTCGTCGCTGGTTTCGGTGATGAACGGGTCGTCCGGACGCTGCAACCCGCGCAAGCCCGACACGAACGCCGCGTCGACGGTCGCCGTCTCGTAGCCCGCTTGCACGAGCCAGTGCGCGACGACCGGCGCGCGGATGCCGTCGTGGTCCACGAGCAGAATGCGCGCATGACGCACGGCCACGCGTTGGTCCGTCGCCTGGATGAGCTGGCCGCCCGGCGCGTGGCGCGCGAACGCGAAGCCGTCGCGGGCGTGCTCGTCGGCGGTGCGCACATCGAACAGGTAGGTGGTGCGCGACGGGTCGTCGAGCCACGCTTGCGCGCTGGCTTCATCGAGCGCCGCCACGCCGAATCGCTCGGCCAGCGCCTGTGCGCGCGAACGGGCCGTGTCGCGTTCGGGTGTAGTGAGCGGCGGAAGATCGGCATAGCTGCGCGTGCTGCCGCGTTCCAGCGCGAAGCCTGCGAGCGCCCATCCCTGCGTGCCATTCTCGAGCGCGAAAACCTCGCGGCGGATGCCCAGATTGCGCAGCGTCTGCGCCCCGATGATGCTGCGCGTGCGTCCGGCGCAATGAACGACGATGGTGGTGTCGGGCAGTCCGGCGAACGCGTCGACGTAGGCCGGCAACTCGCCGTTCGGCACGCACACCGCGCCCGGAACGGCCATCTTGCGATGCTCCTCGCGGGTGCGGCCGTCGATCACGGTGAGCGGGCATCCGCCGGGTTCGGCGCGCCACCGGTTCAATCGCGATGCGCTCACGTGCGGCGTGTCGTAAGCCTGCTCGACCAGTTCGCCGAAGGTCTTCGACGGCACGTTGACGCCGCGAAAGAGCGTATAGCCCGCGCGTTGCCACGCGGGCGCGCCGCCATCGAGGATCGTGAGATCGTCGTAGCCGAGTTCGCGCAGACGCGCCGCGGCGCGCCACGCGACAGGCGCGTGATCGATGCCGTCGCCTGTGGGCTGCGTGCCGTCATCGAGCAGAACGATGCGCACGCTCTTTCGCGGCAGCAGTGGCGGCGCGTCGAGTTCGAGGCGGCTGAACGGCAGCGGGATCGCAAAGAACGGATGGCCCTCGCCGAACTGGCCGGCTTCCCTTACGTCGAGCAGGGCGAGTTCGCGGCCATCGTTAAGCCAGGCGCGCAGCGTGGGCGCGTCGATGGCGCGGAAGGAGTCGATGCGAAAGGGCATGGGTCGGGTCAGGTGCAAGTGAGACGAAACGCGCGGCGCAGGTCGTCGATGAGATCGGCGGCGTCTTCGAGGCCGACATGCAGGCGCACGACGGGCGCGTCGCCGGAAAAGTAGCTATGCGGGCGAAGGCGCGATGGGGGCGCCAGTAGAGCGAGACTTTCGTAGCCGCCCCACGATGCGCCGAGCGAAAACAGTTGCAGCGAATCGATGAACCGGCCCGCACGCGCGATATCGCCATCCGCGAAGGCGAACGACACGAGGCCGTTCGCGCCGGAGAAGTCGCGTCGCCAGAGCGCATGGCCGGGATCGTCCGGCAGCGCCGGATGAAACACGCGGGCGACCGCGCGCTCCTGTTGCAGGAACCGCGCGACCTCCAGTGCGTTCTGCGCGTGGCGGGCGAGCCGCACGCCGAGCGTGCGGATGCCGCGCAGCGCGAGATACGCATCGTCCGCGCCGACGGCGAGGCCGAGCGCCTCGTGCGTATCGCGAAAACGCAGCGCGAGCCCGGGATCATTGGTGCTGATCGCGCCTTGCATGAGATCCGAGTGACCGCCGATGTACTTGGTCGATGCCTGCACGGACACGTGCGCGCCGTGCGCGAGCGGTTGATGCAGCCATCCGGCGCTCCAGGTGTTGTCGGCGGCGAGAATGAGTCCGTGTTGCTCGGCGAACGCGCCCAGCGCGGGCAGGTCGGCGATCTCATACAGGAACGAACCGGGTGATTCGACGTAGACGAGACGCGTGGCCGGACGCAGCGCATGCGCCGGCACGCCGTCTTTCGCGGCGAAGTAGGTCACGTCGACCCCGAGCCGCGCGAGCAGCGGTTCGAGCCGCTCGCGCACGGGGCCATAGACGCTGTCCTGAATCAGCGCATGGTCGCCGGGGGAGAGCAGCGACAGGAACGCGAGCGTGATCGCCGCCATGCCCGATGGCGCGAGCAGCGTATGATCCGCGCCTTCGAGTTCGCCGATCGCCGCTTCCAGCGCGCGATGCGTCGCGGTTCCGTGACGGCCGTAGGTCGCGACATTCTCGCCGTCGTGCCGCAGCCGATGCAGCCGTTCGTAGTCCGCGCCCGACCCGAAGCGCACCGTGCTCGTGCGCACGACCGGGACGTTGACCGGGGCGGCGCCGCTATCGTCGAATGCGCCGAGACCCGCGTGCAGCAGGCGCGTCGACAAGGCGTGAGCGCGCGCGGTCATCAGCCGACCGCCTGAGTCTGCCGATGCAGATGCGTCGCGTTGTAGCGCACGATGCGTCCGTCTTCGAAACCCAGCCGCCCTGAGAGCGTTTCGAGCGGGCGCCCGTACAGATGAAAGTGCAGCGTCGGCGCTTCGCCCGTCACGTGGATGCTGTGGATATCGTCGGGCAGGAAGGCGATCGGCGTGCCCGGCTGGACCAGCACCTCATGGTCGGGTTCGAGCGTCGCGCGATCGTCGTCGCTGCGGTCGTCGGTGCGGCGATACACGCGGTTCAACTCGCTGCCCTCGACCGCGACGATCACGGCCCAGGTGTCGTGGTTATGCGGAATCGTCGTCTTGCCCGGCAGAAGAGAATTCAGATACAACGCAATGCCGTCGGCGCCGGGATTGAGACGATAACGCGTGGACGTGTCCCCGCTCGCGGGGTCCGGCGGAGGAAAGTCCGCGCGCGAAAAAAGCGCGGGGCGGGCGGCGAGCGCCTGCAATGCATCGGCGATTTTGGCGAGCGCGTCGTGCGTGAGGCCATCGCGTTCGAGAATGGCCGCGCTGGAAGCGATCAATGCATCGACGTGTTGTGTTCGTTCGCGGGCGACGGAGTGGACAGGATCGGTCACGATGAAGTGGAGACGAGAGAAAGGGAAGACGCGCCGGATGAGCGCGAGCGCGTGCGTCGCACCCGGCCGGAGGCGCCGTCGAGAAAGCGCCGCGTGCGTTCGTCGCGCGGCGCATGAAAAAGTTGTTGGGGCGAGCCTTCCTCGACGACGACCCCGCCTTCGGTGAACACGACGCGGTCGCTGATGTCCTCCGCAAAGCGCATTTCGTGCGTGACGAGCACGCAGGTGAGGCCGTCGTCGACGAGCTGACCGATGACATTGAGCACTTCGCCGACGGTCTGAGGATCGAGCGCGGAGGTCACTTCGTCGAAGAGAATGAGTTCGGGCTGCATGGCGAGCGCCCGCGCAATGGCGACGCGCTGTTGCTGTCCGCCCGAAAGCTCGCCGGGATAGGCGTGCGCCTTGCCGGCGAGTTTCACCTTCGCGAGCAGCGCATGGGCCTCATGCTCGGCCTCGGCGCGGCTCATCCCGAGCACGCGCACCGGTGCGATGACGAGGTTCTGCAGCGCCGTCAGATGCGGAAACAGGTTGTATTGCTGAAACACGAAGCCGATGCGCTTGCGCAACGCGATGCGCTCTTCGTCCTTCGTGAGCGCCGTCACGTCGATGCCGTCGACACGAACTTCGCCGCGCTGAGGCGCGGTCAGCCCGTTGATGCAGCGCAGGATGGTGGACTTGCCCGACCCCGACGGCCCGATGATCGACACCGCCTGATTGCGGCGCACGTCCAGATCGATGCCGCGCAGCACGGCTGTCTCGCCATAGGACAAGTGGACATCGCGCAAGCGGACGGACACGTGAGGCGCGGGGTGCGCTTCGGCATCGGTATCGGCATCGGCTGCGCGGCCATCGATGAGCGTCATCATGCGATGCGCAAGGTCGCGGAGCAGGGAAAACGCGTCATGCCTTCGCCTCTCGATCGGAGCATTGGGAACGAGCCATTCTAGGAATGGAGCGGCGCATTTCGAACCAAGCATTCGTCACAACCATATATGCGCGGACGACGGCGCGCGGCGTGTTTTGCATCGCGCATGCTTTGCATAGCAAAACAGATTGGTTTTCAGCGGCACGGGGCTCGCCTACGCTAGCGTTCCTCCAAACACATGAATATCGAGGCGCCGATGCGATTCACGGTCAAGGCCTATACAGCGGTGCGGCGTGCGATGACGGCGAGCGCGCTGGTTGCCGCGGGCATCGGCGCGGCTCACGCAGATGCAACGCTCGACAAGATCAATGCGCGCCACGAACTCGTCGTCGGCGTGATGATCACGGGCGGGCCCTTCGGCTCCATCGATCCGGCCACGCAGAAGCTGCGCGGCGTCAACGTGGATATCGCGGAGGAACTGGCGAAGCGCCTGAACGTCGATGTGCAACTGGTGTCGGTGCAGCCATCGACGCGCGTGCAGTTCCTGCAGCAGGGCAAGGTGGATATTCTCGTGGCGAACATGGAGTACACCGAGCAGCGCAACGAGATCCTCGATCACGTGCCGACGCCTTACTACCAGGTCGGCGGCACGGCCATCACGTCATCGACGAGCGGCATCGCGCGATGGGAAGATTTGCGCGGCAAGCAGGTCTGCATCTCGCAGGGCAGCAGCTATATCAAGCCGGTCATCGAGCGTTTCGGCGCGGTTCCGCGCGCGTTTCCGAGCGCGGCGGAGTCGCTGCTCGCGTTGAAGGGCGGCAATTGCGTGGCGGCCGTTCATGACGCGGCGCCGCTGCTGTATCCGCTCGTCGCGCGCGATCCGGAATGGCGCGGCTATCGCACGCTGCAGCCGGAGCTGATCCCGTCGCCATCGGTCATCTGGGCGCGGCAGGGCGAGAAGGATACGGTCGCGAAGCTCGATCCCATCGTGCGGGACTGGCATCGTACGGGCTGGCTCATCGGCGTGGAGGCCAAGAACGGCCTGACGCCGCCGTCGCCCGCGCTCGCCGAGTGGCACGCGAAATATGCGTCGAGCACGGTATCGTCGAAATGAGCGTGCATGAGCTGATCGAACGGGTCGCGCGCGCGGGCTTCGATTACCGTTTCCTGTTCGACCACTACGATCGCACTTCGTACATCGAAGGGATGGCGATGAGCGCGGGCATCGTCGCCTGCACGTTGGCAGGGAGCGCGCTGGCCGGCGTCGTCCTGCTCGGCGGACTGCGCTCGCGGTACGCGCTCGTCGCAGGCGCGACGCGCGGCGTGATCGAGCTCACGCGCAACACGCCCGCCATCGTTCAGCTTTACTGCGCGTTCCTCGTGCTCAACACGCTCATTACCCAGCAGCTTCAGGCGCATGGCGCGCGCAATCCGCTCGCGCCGTTCTTCTGGGTCGTGCTCGTGCTGTCGGTCAACAAGGGCGCGTTCCATGCGGAAGCCCTGCGCGCGGGCTTCGAAGCGGTGCCGCGCGAAACGCTCGACGGCGCGCAATCGCTCGGCTTCTCGCGTTCCGCGCGGTTCTGGAGCATCGAGTTGCCGCTGGCCTTCAGGACGGCGCTGCCGGCGCTCACCAATAACGCCGTGGAGCTCGTGAAGGCATCGGCGATTGCGTCGGCGATCGCGGTCGGCGACATCACCTATCAGTCGATCATGATCTGGACGCAGCGCGACAACGTGCTCGCGCTGATGCTCCTGATCCTCGCGTTCTTCTACGCGTTGACCGCGCTCGTGACCGTGACCAGCCGATGGATCGAACGGCGGCTCGCGGTGCCCGGTTATGGCCAGCATTAGCCCGGCGGCGTACACTTCCCGGACCGGCAGCTATGCGGCGGCGACCATCGCCGTCGCGCTCGCCGTGCTGTGGCTTCTCGCGCCGCGCGACATCGAACCCGCGCATCTGCTCGCGCTGTTCGCGCAGTGGCTGCCCGCGCTGCTGCGCGGGTTCGCCGTGAATGCATCGATGAGCGCCGGAGCCCTTGCGCTCGGCACGATCATCGGCTTGCTGATCGGCGCATCGGAGTCGAGGCAGGGCGTGGCCGGGCGGCTGGCGCGGCTGTGGGTGCAGGCGTTCCGCAACGCGCCGTGGCTCGTGCTGATCTTCTTCACCACCTATGCGTTGCCGTTCGAATTCCGCATCGGCGGACACGGCGTGCCGTTTCCGGACTGGCTGAAGGTGATCGTCGCGCTCGCCTTGCCCGCGAGCGCCAACGTGGCCGAAGTGTTCCGGGGCGCGGTGCAGTCGATTCCGCGAACGCAGTGGGATGCCGCCGGATCGCTCGCGATGTCGCGCAGGCAGATTCTGTGGTGGATCGTGTTGCCGCAATGCGTGCGCCGGATGCTGCCGCCGTGGATGAACGTGTATTCGATCATCACGATGGGCACGGCGCTGTCTTCGCTCGTCGGCATTCACGACGTACTCGATACCGCGCGGATCGCGAGCACGACGGTCGCGCACTCGAGCTTCACCGTGCTCATGTACATCGCCGCGCTGGCGTTGTTCTTCCTCTATTGCTATCCGGTCGGCCTGCTGACGCGTGCGCTGGAGCGGCGCTGGTCCGGGCCGGCGCGCTGATGTTCTTCCGGCATCGCCGGCCCTATCTCATCTAACACTTCGCACATGACTTTCGATTCGCCCCGCATCACCCGACGTCAGATCCTGCAATTGCTGCTGGCCAGTTCGGGTGCCGGCGCGTTGTCTTCTGCCCGAGCGGCGCAGGCGCTGGCGGCGCTGCCCGGCTCCGTGATCCGCGGCGGCACGCTCGTCGCCAACGTCGCGCCGGAACCGGGCGGTCTCGTTGCAGGGATCAACATATCGAGCCCGGCGGTCGTGATCTCGGCCAGCATCTTCGATGGCCTCGTGACCTACGACAGCGAGTATCGCCCGCAGCCGCAGCTCGCGGAATCGTGGCAGACATCGCCCGACGGCAAGTCGATCACCTTCAACCTGCGCAAGAACGTCAGGTGGCACGACGGCACGCCGTTCACTTCGGCGGACGTGCAGTATTCCATTCTGAACGTCGTCAAGAAGACGCATCCGCGCGGCGCTTCGAACCTCGCCAAGGTAACCGGCGTCGATACACCCGATCCGCATACGGTCGTCTTCCGTCTCAGCGGCCCGTCGCCTGTGTTGTGGGCGGTGCTCTTCGGCACCGAGACGCAGATCGTGCCGAAGCACTTGTACGACGGCACCGATCCGTTGACGAATCCGTACAACGTCAAGCCGGTCGGCACGGGCGCATTCGTCTTCAAGGAATGGGTGCGCGGCAGTCATGTGACGCTTCAGCGCAACCCCGATTACTGGGACAAGGGACGCTCGGGAAAGGACGACAAGCCTTACCTCGACCAGATCGTCTTCAAGATGATCCCCGACAGCGCGGCCCGCGCCGTGGCGCTCGAGACCGGCGAGATCGCTTTTGCGGCGAACAATCCTGTGCCGGAGAGCGATGTCGCGCGCCTTCGCAAGGACCCGCGGCTCGCGCTCGACACGGTGGGCTGGCAGGCTCCCGCGCCGATGTTCTTCTTCGACTTCAACTACAAGCGCAAGACTTTCGACGACATCCGCGTGCGCAAGGCGTTCGCGCATGCAATCGACCGGGCCGCGATGGCGCGCATCGTGTGGTTCAGACTCGCGGATGTCGCGCAAAGCTGCGTGCCGAGCTACCAGAAGCAGTTCTTCAAGCCGGGACTGCCGCAATACGCGTTCGACCCGAAGGAGGCCGAACGCCTGCTCGACGAAGCGGGCCTGAAGCGCGGGCCGGACGGCGTGCGGCTGCGCATCGATCACGTCACCGAAGTCGCTTACGGACAGGTGTACTTGCGGGCCGCCGAGATGATGCGCCAGCAGCTCAGAAACGTCGGCGTGGAAATGACGCTCGTCAATCTCGATCTGCCGAGCGTCATTCGCAAGCTCTATACGGAGCGCGACTTCGATACCGCGTCGATGTGGTATTCGGCGTATCCGGATCCGCAGATCGGCGTGACGCGGCGTTTCTGGAGCAAGAACATCAAGCAGGGCGTGCCGTCTAGCAATGCGTCGAGTTATTCGAATCCGCAGATGGACAAGATTATCGAAGGCATTCAGGAGGAGGGCGATGTAGCGAAACGGAAGGTGCTCATCGACCAGTTGCAGCAATTCGTGCAAACGGAAGTGCCATCGATCAATCTGCTCGAGCTCAAGTTCTTCGGCTTTTATTCCAGCAAGATTGCAGGGCTGCGCAAAGGTCCGATGCTCTTCTATTCGACGCTCGCGGATGCGTGGCTGCAAGCTTAGGCGTCAAATAAGTTTATGAAGTTTGCTTCGTTGCCTCGCATGTCATGGCGACCGTAAGCTTGTCGCTCTCTCGCGATGCCGCCCGCCTGTCCGCACGCTGCGCCGGACACGGCTGAAAGCCGCGCGCATCGCGTCTTCTGTCTGCTCGGGAATTCCATTCGATGAACGTAAAACGACCGGCGCTCGCACGCGCTTTGGCCTTAGTCATGGCGATCGCCTCGAGCGCGGCGATCACCGCCTGCAGCAAATCGGAGTCCGCAACATCCACGCACGCGGCCGCGAAACAACCGGCGACGGGCGGCGATCTCACCTGGGGCGTGACGACCGAGCCCGCTTGCTTCGATCCGCATCGCTCGTCGCAACAAAACTCGTTCTGGGTCATCCGCAATTACATCGATTCGCTCGTCTCGAAGCGCACCGACGGCACCTACGCGCCGTGGCTCGCGAAGTCGTGGAGCATCGCCGACGACGGCAAGAGCTACACGTTCACGCTGCGCGACGACGTGAAGTTCACCGACGGCACGCCGTTCAATGCGGACGCGGTGAAGGCCAACTTCGACTACATCCTGAAGAACGTCAGCACGACATCGGCGTCGGCGTCGCTGCTCGTCGCGTTCGATCGCGTCGAAGTGGTGTCGCCTTACGTCGCGAAGCTCGTGATGAAGCAGGCCGATTCCACGACGCTCGAATCGCTCTCGAGCGTGAAGCTCGGCTTCATCTCGCCGAAGGCGCTCGCCGAGAACAAGGACCTGTGCGGCGGAGGACCGGGCATCGTCGGGACCGGGCCGTTCGTGTTCGAGTCGTATCAGCGCGGACAGCAGGCGACCTTCGAGCGCAATCCTAATTATGGATGGGCGCCCGACAACGCCGCGCATCGCGGACCGGCCTATCTCGATCGCGTCACGTATCGGTTCTTGCCGGAGGCGGCCGTGCGAACCGGCGCGCTGAGTTCGGGGCAGGTCGATCTGATCGAAGGCGTCCAGCCGACCGACATCGCCGTGTTCGACAAGGTCGATGGCTTCCAGTACGTACACGGTCCGTCCGCGACGACATCGTTCACGCTGAACATCAACTACACGGTGCCGCCCGCCAACGACGTTCGCGTGCGGCGCGCGCTGCGCGACGGCTTCGATCTCGACGCCATCGTGAAGAGCGTGTATCTCGGCACGGTGCGGCGCGCGTGGTCGAACATCGGTCCGGACAATCCGGACTACGCGAAACAGCTCGCGGGTTCGTGGGGCAACAAGATCGCCGACGCGAACCGTCTGCTCGACGAAGCCGGATGGACCGCGCGCGACAAGGGCGGCTTTCGCACCAAGGACGGAAAGCGACTAACGATCGAAGTCGGGTATCCCCAGCCTTATGTCCGTGATAGCCGCGACGTGTTGATTCGTGCCGTGCAGTCTGCCTTGCGGCAGAACATCGGGCTCGATCTGAACCTGCGCATCACGACCGCGGGCGACTTCGCCAATCAGAAGGCGACCGGCGTGTGGTTCATCTATCCGAACACGGACAACCCGTCCGATGTCGCGATGGAACTGTGGGACATGCTCGGCGACAAGGGCTTCCTGTATAGCGCCATTCCTGCCTCCGACAAGAAGATCACCGGCGACATCGACCGCGCGCGCCTGATGCCGATCGGCGATGAACGGCGCAAGCTGCTCGGCGAGATTCAGGCGCGCGCCGTCGATCAGGCGTTCATCGTGCCGCTGTTCGCGCCGGTGTATCACCTCGCGTCGAAGTCGAACGTGCATGGCATCGGGTTCGAGCCGCAACTCGACGGCCCGGCGAGCGCTTACGACATCTGGATCGACAAACAGGGAGCGTGAGATGCGCAGACAGATCGCGACGCGCCTGATGACGGGATTGCTCGTGCTGTGGCTCGCGGCGTCGGTGGCTTTCGTCGCGATACACGCGCTGCCGGGACGCATCGAAGACGTGCTCGCGGGCGATCTCGCGTATCCCGGCTTGCGCGAGGCCATCGCCGCGCAATGGGGCCTCGATCACAGTCTGCCGTGGCAATACGGGCAATTCCTGCTGCGGCTCGCGCATGGCGACCTGGGCACGTCGTTCGTGATGCAGCAGCCGGTGCTCGACGTGCTGCGCAGCCAGCTTTGGCCGACGATGCAGCTCGCATTGTCTGCCGGCGCGCTCGCGCTCGTGCTCGCCATTCTGGTCGCGACGGTGACGGCGGGCGGGGAGGGCACGCGCGGGGCGTGGGGCGCGCTCGGCGCGCGATGCGCGTCGCTGATCGAACTCACGTTCACGTCGACGCCGGTGTTCTGGCTCGGCATGTTGCTGCTGATCGCGTTCTCCTTCCAGTTGCGGCTCTTTCCCGTATCGGGGGCGAACGGCTGGCGCGCGCTCGTCCTGCCCGCCGTGACGCTGGCGTTGCCGACCGCCGGGATTCTTTCGCAAGTGATGCGTGAATCGATCGAAGCGGCACTGGCGAAACCGTTCGTCACGACGATACGCGCGCGCGGCGTGTCCGAACTCGTCCTGCGCGCGCGTCATGTGCTGCGCCATGCGTTGCTGCCGGTCGTGACGCTCGGCGGCTGGCTGATTGGCAGCCTGCTCGGCGGCGCGGTCATCACTGAAAAGATGTTCGGCAGGCCGGGCATCGGCAGCGTGACGCTCAACGCGGTGACATCGCAAGACGTGCCGGTGGTGCTGGCCGTCGTGCTGCTCGCGGCGTTCGTGCATGTCGTCATTTCGACGTTGCTCGACATCGCCTATCTCTTCATCGATCCGAGGTTGCGCAGACAATGAGCACCGTTATACGTACCGCATTCGCTTCGCGCGGGCGCGCGCCGTTGCCCGCGGGCGTGATGATCGCCGTCGCGTTTCTCGTCGCGCTAGGCATCGCGATGGCTTTTCCACGCATCGTGACGCCGTTCGATCCGCTCGTGAGCGACGTCGCCGCGACGCTGCAGCCGCCGGACGCGCAGCACTGGTTCGGCACCGATCGCATCGGGCGCGACGTGCTTTCGCGCGTGATCCACGGCGGGCGCTATTCGTTGCTGATCGGGCTCGCGAGCATGATTGTGAGCCTCGCGATCGGGCTCGTCGTCGGCCTCTTTGCGGGCTTGTCGAACCGTCTCGCCGATGAAGCCGGGTCGCGCGTGTTCGACGTGCTCTCCGCGTTTCCGCCAATTTTGTTGTCGCTCTTCGTCGTGACCTTCTTCGGACAAGGCATCGTCAATATCGCCATTGCCGTGGGTATCGCGGGCATTCCGAAGTTCGGGCGTGTGCTGCGTTCGCAGGCGCTCGTCGTGCGCCGCGCGGATTATGTCACGCACGCGGTGAGCTTCGGTCTGTCACGTACGCAGATCTTCTGTCGCCATGTGCTGCCGAACGTGCTCGTCGCAGTGCCGGTCATCGCGACGATCGATATCGGCAGCGCGATCATCGCCGTGTCGGGACTGAGCTTTCTCGGGCTGGGTCCGCAACCGCCGACGCCCGAGTGGGGCGTGATGCTCGCCGAAGGACGCGACGTGTTGCGCGTCGCCTGGTGGCCGAGCGTGTTTCCGGGCATGGCGATCACGTTGACCGTCTTGTCGTTCGCGGTCATCGGACGCTTCCTGCAACGCAAGTTCGAGGTGCGCGCATGAAGACGCAGGCATTGGGGATGGATCGGCCGCTGGTCGAAATTTGCGGGCTGTCCATCGGTTTCGCGAATGAGAACGGCGGCGCGCCGCTCGTGCAAGGCGTCGATCTGATGATCCGTCCCGGCGAATGCGTCGCGCTCGTTGGCGAGTCCGGCTCGGGCAAGAGTCTCACGGCGCGCAGTCTGATCGGTCTCGCGGGGCGCGGGGCGCGGATCGGCGCGGAACGCTTCGAGATCGCCGGACGCGATGCGCTCGCGTTCACCGAGCGCGACTGGCGTGGCTTGCGTGGTCCGTTCGCCGGACTGGTGATGCAGGACGCGCTCGTCTCGCTCGATCCGCTGCGCACGATCGGCGCGGAGATCGAAGAAGTGCTCGCGCATCATCGCGTGCTGCGCTCGCGCGCCGGTCGTCGCGCGCGGGTGCACGACGTGATGACGGACGTCGGCATTCCCGAACCGGCGATGCGTGCCCGGCAATACGCGCACGAACTCTCGGGCGGCCTGCGGCAGCGCGCGCTGATCGCGTCGGCGATCGCGGCCGGCCCGGCGCTCGTCATCGCGGACGAACCGACCACCGCGCTCGATGTGACCGTGCAGGCGCAAGTGGTCGCGGTACTTGGCGAGCGTCTCGCCCAGGGCGTCGGCGTGTTGCTCATCAGCCATGATCTCGCGGTGGTCGCGGGCATCGCGGATCGCGTGCTCGTGATGCACGGCGGCAAGGTCGTCGACAGCGGCGCGACGCCCGACGTGCTGCAGCATCCGTCGCACGACTACACGCGGCAGTTGATGGCCGCGCAGCCATCGCTGGAGTCGCGGGGGCATCGGCTGAGTTCGGCGCGCATGGCGGTCACGACGCGCGGAGCCATGCCGGCGATCGTGCGCGATCCGCTGCCGCCTCGGGCTGCTCCGTCGGATCGCGTCGTGCTCGATGTCGGGGGCATCGGCAAGACCTTTGGACGGCGCGGCGGGGGGCGCGACGAACGCTTCACCGCGCTCGACGATGTGTCGTTTCAAGTGCGCCAGGGCGAAGTGCTCGGCATCATCGGCGAATCTGGATCGGGCAAGAGTACCTGCGGGAATATCGTGCTGGGGCTGCTCGAACCGGATCACGGGGCTGTGCGTTTTCTTGGGCGTGAATGGAACGGCGCCGGTGTCGGCGAGACGGCGCGTCGGGCGCTGCGCTCGCGCATTCAATATATCCCGCAGGATCCGTTGAGTTCATTCGATCCGCGGCATGCCGTGCGCGAATTGCTTGCCGAAGGGTTGCATTCGCGAGGTCTTTCCAAGGCGGGGGTGCTCGATCGCAGCGTCGAATTACTGGAGCAGGTCGGGCTGAGCGCGGCGTATCTGGACCGGCGGCCGGTGTCGCTTTCCGGCGGGCAGCGGCAGCGCGTGGCGATCGCGCGGGCGCTTGCGCCGGAGCCGGCGCTGATCGTCTGCGACGAGCCCGTTTCCGCGCTCGATGTGTATGTGCAGGCGCAGGTGCTCGATCTGCTGGTGTCCTTGCAAGCCCGGCTTGCGACCGCGCTGCTCTTCATCTCGCATGACCTCGATGTCGTTGCGCATCTGTGCGATCGAGTGCTCGTCTTCAAGTCTGGGCGCGTCGTAGAGGAAGGCGACGTGGAGGGGGTGCTTGCGCATCCGCGGCACGCCTATACGCGATTGCTGAAGGCATCCGCACCGACTTTGTGGCAAAAGCACGGAGAGAGACGGGATGAAGCGGCGCCCCTTGCGCGAGAACTGATGCTTTGACGCGGGGCGTCATTCGTGGCGCGTGTCAGCCTGCGCATTTGCTATGCGCGCAGTCTTGTGCTTTGGGACCGCCACTTGAAGCGCGGCTTCAAGTACTGGTAGCCCGTCCATGTCGCCGAGTTCGGCGAGACTGCCGGACACGTATCGTCTGCTGCGCGTGGCGGTCAGCGATCAAGTGCTGCTTGCCGAACTAGGCGAGAGTGTTTTGCCGGAGGATTAGAGAGAAGGCGCGTCATGGGCGCAATCTGCCGGCAACGAATCGTTAGGGGGCGGATCAACGGCGTTGCCGATAGTCCCTAGTGCGGTGATGCCTTTCGCCTGCAACTGTATTCTCAACCCCGCACATGCGGATGTCGTCAATGTCACGATTCGAATGGTGATCGATGTCCGACATGATCCGTGCCTCTTGCGCATACTAACGCGTCCATGAGGGGTGACAGACGATGCAAATATCGATTGAGCAAGCCAAGACCATCTATCGCGAAGCGATCGACCTAAGGTCGCACGACGGCGAATCAGCGAGTGGGTGCGAAGCGGTGACGGCGGAGATTGAGCGGGTTGCTCGTGCGAGGACCGAGCGTGATGCCGCAGCGGTCATCGCGTGGTGGCATCACGACTCGTCTTTAGTGTCAGACACGCCTGCTGCCGCAGTCAGACGCATTCGTCGCGCTACGCGGGCGGTGAGGGGACCAACCTAACGCCACCGCCTAGGCACTGCGACAAATGATGAACATCTTTTCGATCGATGTTGCCTTAACCGCGACCAGGTACTGCTATCCTTGAATGCCGAAAACTTTAGGGGGGCGCAGTCAGCCCGGCCGCGAGGTCCCAGAGTGATGATGCGCGCCGTGCGTTCCATCGCGCGGCGTCACGTCACGGGGTCGCATCCTGCGTGGAGTTGCAATTCACGCTGAGGTGCTTACACCAGTGCCGGATTTGTTCCTTCGAGCGCAATTTAGGAAGGCTGTTTTACAGCATCCACGTTAGGGTAGACGGACAAGCCGTTGGTCGCTCGTTGAAAATGCCACTAATCTCCAACGTTCGATCTTCATTCGTACCATTGATCCATTGATTCCTGAAATCGAATCTCGGACGGACGTTCCACCGTGGCTATCCGTCCGATTGCCGCCGTGCATGGCGGCTGCGCAGCCGGCGGTATGCGCGTCGCGCGCAGCCGCTGCGACGCTCGCGGTGCCGCCCGTGACCGGCATTGACCAGGTGGATCGGCAGCCCTCCCCGGTCACCGGTTGCAGCCGCACGGTCTACGTCCCGACGTCGAGCCGTGTGGCACTCGCGCAGTTTCTCACAGGCCTTCGACGCGCAATCTTGATAGCGCTGTCAGCGGTGCGGCAACGGTGGGCTTCTGTGCAAGTCAAACCCTCAGCCGCAATATTGTTCCGGTAGATCTTTGAGCCAAGATTACGTTGATCGTGTCTTTTCGAAGTGATGCCGCTCCGACGGCTGCGAGTATCGCTCGTTCGGAGCTCGGGGGAGTTTCAATGAACAACCGTTATTGACTGAAAAATGAACATCTCGGACTTTCGCATCGGCCTTGATTTCGCTTGCGGCCCGTTCATGTGGCGCTGCACCGACATTGGCATGCGCACGGTGACTGCTATTCGGCTGGTTGAGGATGACCCCTTCTGGTACCAAGGACCGCCATATATGGTAGAGGAAGTCGTACTTGACGAAACGGACTTAGAGGATGCATATCCCAACCACGATGCTCAAATCCGCGCGACTGTCAATGATCTCGCCGACGGACACCCTGGCTATCCCAGCGAAATCCTTCCGAGGCTGATGCGCGAGAAGGTGAGCGGCGAACGCTATCCAAGACGGCGCCTACTTCGGTTCGATCGAATACGGACCGACGGTGAATTGTTGCACCCGTACGGAGCGCGTCGCCAAGCGGGCGAGGACAGTCCGTGGATCATTAGGCTCTACCTCCCGTTCACACAAGAATGGGCGGAAATGGAAGAGGGCCAGTTCAGAATACTGCCGCTATCTACGCCCATGGCCGTTCGTGCCCGAGCTAGCCGCGACCGCCCGCGCGACTAACGAGATATGCGGCGCCTCAAGGCGGCTTTCGCGGAGTTCGTACCGTACGAGCACCGAACTTCGCTTTGCGGAGTCGGCGGCCTCCGCATCGACGAAACTGCGAAAAGTTCACTGAGTGGCTGCGCGGCGACCGCATCGTGCCCGATCGCAACGAGAATTACTGGTCGCCGGGTGGGGCGTATCTCGACCGCATCACCTGGAAAATTGCGCCGGTGTGTCGGGCCGCGCAACCGCGCTCGAGACCAGCACGGCGCGCGCTCACGCGGCTGATCGGGGCGACGGCACGGCGCTCGGCTTCAGGTCGCTCGTCAAGGACTTATCGCTCGCGCTGAAGGCGGCAGATGACCAACCGACCATTGGCCTTAACAACGTCCGACCTAATCGGCATAAGTGTCTTGATCATTCGCACCGAATGTACACTTGGGATGCCGTCGAATTGGGTTGCTAGTGATCTTCCGAAAGATGGTTGAGCAAGTTAGAAAAGAAGGGGATGTCTTAAATTTTCCCCTCGCAACAGATAGTCGGTGAGACGACGGCCCGCGAAACGCGCGGCGTTTGCGGCTGCGGCTCATATGGGCGGGATATGCTGGCGAGGGTTGATGAGCAGAAAACGCATCTTTTCGGAGTTCGGCTACCGCAGACGAACTTCCGCGCTCGAAGTTGACGCAGCCGGTCACGATCGGTTGATGACTCAACTGCGTGGTGCGTAGGCCGTCCGGGTGCGTGGGGATATTCTAATCAGGGAGCTTGCGGACTGTGTCGAGGCGCGCGGCGAGCGCCGCGCAACCCCTTTGACTCAATCAGCCCGAGACCGTAACGATGCCCTGCACAGCCAGCGGATTTCCGCCGGTCACCGCTGCCATTGGCCTCCTGTGCTTTGGCTGTCGCCTCTGGTTGTGGTTCAGCGAGGTCTGCCACGCAAGCGCCAAACCTACGAATCGCACGCGACTTCGGCCAACTCGTTCTGCCCGGGCAAAGCGCGTCACCGCCGGACGCTGCCAATTTGGTGTAATATAAATGCCAAATGGCAGGAGGCGTTATGACCGTCATCGACAAAGTGTCGGCGGATTCGTTGTTGGGCGGACGCTCGGTCTTGCGCCGCGCACCTCGGTCGGGCCTCGAGTGGGTGGATATCGTCCGTCACGGCATCTCCTCACAGGCGCTCGACTCAATGCTCAAATCCATTGCGATTTCGCAGTCAGAGCTGGCGCAGGCGCTGGATATTCCCGAACGGACCTTGGCGCGGCGCAAGCGCGAAGGCGTTTTCAGCCGCGAGGAGTCGGCCAAGTTACTACGACTCGCGCGTGTCGTGGCGCGCGCGGCGGAAGTATTCGAAGACCTCGATCTGGCGATCGGGTGGCTCAAGGCGCCGGCAGCGGCACTAGGCGACGTTACTCCGCTCAGTCTCCTCGATACGGACATTGGTGCCGATAGCGTGATGGATACGCTTGGGCGCATCGAGCATGGTGTTTTTGCATGACCTTGTCGGCTTGGCGGGTCGTGACAGAGCGGTATGCTGATAGCGCCTTCTCCGGCGAAGGTGCGCGCCTCTATGGCGGGCGGTGGAATCCGAAAGGCATCGCGCTCGTCTATACAGCACAGACACAATCGCTTGCGCTCCTCGAGATGCTCGTGCAGGACTCACCGCTGCGGGCCCGGTATGTACTGATCCCGGCGCGAATTCCTGAGACTCTGATCGAGCGCGTCGATGCTGCGAATTTGCCGCCCGACTGGAGAGAGCTCACTGCACGGACCGAACCGCAACAAATTGGGGCTGCGTGGGCGCAGAAGCGAACGAGCGCGGTGCTTGCGGTGCCGAGCGCGGTCGTCCCTGCCGAAACAAACTATCTGCTCAACCCCGGTCACCCAGACTTCGCGCAGATCGTGCTTGGAGCCCGCGATGAATGGGAAACCGACCCGCGGTTGTTGCGTCGCGCCGCTCGAAACGACGCATGATAACGTGTCGCCGGCGCGCAATCCGCATCTTGATTTTCGCAAACGGGCTTGAGCTGGGGCTTCGGCCGCGTTCGGCCGCCGCCAGGGAGGTCCGCAACGGGCGGTGAACGGGAATGTTTGAAGGCAACTGGTAAAATCTCAAACTGATTCCAGGCAAGCTTCATGGGATTCGAACAGCTCGTTGCGCTTAAGGCGCAGTTGTGACGTCGAGCGTGGAGCCACCTTTTTGCTCTTCGCGCCCTGGTTCAGCCTGTCGACGTCGCACGGGAAATGCAGCCGGAGCCTCGGCGCACGTCTGCCGATGCAGCCGCGCGGGCGGTCACTACGCTGCAACGACATTTCCCACGGACGTTTCCGCGCAGTCCGGCACCAAAGGTCCCGCTCAAGGTCGGGATTCTTAAGGACGTGCTTGCGAGAGCGGCGTCGCTTGGACTCAGTGAACGAGACGCTCGGAACGGCGTGAAGCTCTGGTGTCGTGGCCAACGCTATTGGACGTGTCTCGTCGAAGGCGCTGGGCGCGTGGATCTTGCCGGTGCAGTCGCTGGCATCATCACCGCCGCCGAAGCAGAGTTCGGGACGAGTCAGGAGAAGACTCGACTCGCACGCAGGCGGGAGCAGATTGCAAACAAGCGTCGCGCTTGATCCGTCGAGCGGTAAACATTCTCCCGTCACTTACACTTGACATAAGCCAATAGCGCATTGTCGTTAGAATTGCTAAACGAATATCGCCGGTCGCAGCTGGAGACTGGCAATAGACGTCGCATCGATTCGTCGCAGGCTTCGGCCTCTATTGCCCAGTCGTCGGACCCATACTCGCTAGAAGGTCAGTCTTGCAAGTGATGAATGCGCGTCACCAGACCTGCGCGCGAAGCACAAACCGGCAGCTGGATCAGGGATAGCATTGGCGCGCGTGGAGCACATTCACGATCAGTATGCGATCGCGCTTCACGCGATAAACAATGATGTAATTTGGCAGCTGACCATCTCGCGCGTTGGGCACGCGGCCTTCGCGGTAGGCGTACGGGTGGCTAGGTAATGTGGCGGCGGCCGCGACAATCGTGTCGAACACTGCGTCTGCCGCAAGGAAACGTCCTTCGCTAGTGTGGGCGTGTATCTTATCGAGTCGGCGTACCGCACGCGGGCGCCAGTCAACGATCATTCGTCACCTTGCGCCGCTCGACAATACGTGCGCGCATCCACGCGACCGCTTCATCGTGAGGAATGTCCGCACCTTCTTCTTCGAGTGACATGCGCACCTCTTCGCGAAACCACACGTCGTAGGCTTCCGATTCCTCCTTGGTGTCGTGCCCGCTAATGGCAGGTTCGGTCCAAATATTTCCCATGCGTCACCTCGTTAGGCATGCCTTCCGTGATAGCGTGGGCCCGTACCGCTCACGGCGCAAACTCGGGCACCTTGCGGTCAGCCTAGCGCCAAAGCTCGACAGCACGGCGACCACCGCACCGCGCTCTGTTTAGCCGGCAGCGCTGTTCAGCCGGCGATGTTGGCCCTATTAGTTCCTCTAACATTCCGCGCCCCTAGCCAGACCTGCCGTAAATTCATTATCGGACGATCGTTCGCTACAAGGCTCAGGGCGGGCCATGCAAGACCTGCTTAATGGCGCCAGTTCCAGCGCAAAGGCGGCAATTACCGGGAAAATGGACAGTCCGACGCACGCACGCAAGCGGCACCTTTCCGATTTTGCCTTTCCCCCGCGGCCTTACGGTGGCGGATCATCGGGAAAGGACACCGGCTCAGTTTGCAGTCCAAGCGATCCTGCTTGCCGCCATAGCGCGGCGCTCCGCGCGCCCAAATCGCACCTTGGAAACCCTCCCACTACTGCCTAGACTTGCCACGCTTGTAGCTTAATTGCAACAGATAATGAAAACCCCTTTTCACAATGTATCCTTCAGTCCGTCGTGTATAGCAATATTTCAAAGAATTCACGCGTGGAGCGATCGAGATGAAGAAAACCCGAGTAGCGGTGGTATCCCTGGCACTTCTTGGCGCAGCCGGTGCGGCTAACGCCCAATCCAGTGTGACGCTCTACGGCGTTCTGGACGCTGGCCTGACGTACGTGAGCCGTGTTGACAACGGCGACGGCACCGGTGGTCACCTGTTTGGCATGCAGAACGGCAACCTGTCCGGCAACCGCTGGGGCATGAAGGGTCAAGAGGACCTCGGCGGTGGCCTGAAGGCGATCTTCCAGTTGGAAAACGGCTTTGACCCGGGCACCGGCCGTCTGAACCAAGGTGGTCGCGAGTTTGGCCGTCAAGCATTCGTCGGCGTGACCAGCAACCAGTTCGGTACCGTTACTCTCGGTCGCCAATATGACCCGTCGGTCGATCTGGTCCAGGGCCTCACCGCTGACAACTATTGGGGTGCGGCGTTTGCAACGCCGGGCGACCTCGATAACTACGACAACAGCCTGCGCGTGAGCAACGCTGTGAAGTACGTGTCGCCCGTGTTCGGTGGCTTCCAGTTCGAAGGTATCTACGGCTTTAGCAACTTGGCTGGTGCAACGGGCCAAGGCAAGACGTGGGGCGGTGCGGTCGCCTATAACAATGGCCCGCTCGGCCTGGCGGCGAGCTACTTGTACACGGATAACCCGTCGGCAGGCCGCAACGCGACGACGTGGAATAGCCCGTCGTCCGACTCGCTCACGTACACTGTCATCAACAACGGCTACGCATCGGCTCACTCGATCGGCATCGCACGAGGCGCAGGTCAATATGTGTTCGGTCCGTTCACGGTCGGCGCATCGTACAGCTTCGCTCAGTACAAGCCGGACGCGTTCTCGTCGTTTGGGTCACAAGAGAAGTTCCATGTTGCCAATGGCTTCGTGAACTTCCAACTCACGCCGGCTGCGCTGCTCGGCCTCGGCTACACGTACACGCACGGCCAGGGCGACACCAATGCGACTTACCACCAAGTGAGCATCGGCGCGGACTACGCAATTTCCAAGCGTACGGACGTCTACGCTCAAGGCGCGTATCAGCACGCAAGCGGCCAACAGCGCCAGACCGACGGCACCTCCGCTGCGGCTCAAGCTTCGGTCGCCGACTTTGGCTATGCGGCTGGTCGCAACCACCAAGAAATCGCCATCATCGGCGTGCGTCACAAGTTCTAAGAACCACGGAACCACCTTCGAAAGCCCGAACGCCATCGGCGTTCGGGCTTTTTTCATTTAGGTCGCGGACGTGCCCAGTTCTTCGACGGTTTCCGCGTCCCGGAAGTGGCGTCACAGAAGCCATAGTCGTTAGAACATCGTTCGCTGGCGCGTCTACTGCAGGCATTTGCCAACGCGTCGGCGCGTGCAAGAATAACGACTCCTCTAACAAACATCGTTCGAAGTCACAGGCGACGTTCGCGCCTGCTGTTTTCGTTGGCCTCTCTCCTATGCGCTTGATCTTGATTGAACGAAACGGCATAGAAGCCGAGGCGGTAGTTGAATCGATGCGACGGGCGGGGTACACGGTAGATTGGAGACGTGATAGGGGTTCGGCCGAGCAAGCACTCAGGAACGAGTCGTATGATGTCGTACTCTTAGCACTGGACCTCCCGAATTCCGAAAGCATCGAGTTGCTCATCACATATCGGAAAGCGGGCGGCGCAGCCTCTACGCTCGTGCTCACCGACCACCAACAAGCTCACGAGCGTATCCACGCTCTGTACGCCGGCGCCGATGACCATATGACCCGGCCTTTGAATCTCGAGGAACTGTCCGTGCGGATCCACATGCTGCTGCGGCGACGTAAAGGTCACAAGCAAAAAGTCCTCCGCCACCGCAACCTCATGCTGGACCCGACCGCACAAGAATTTAAATTCGCCGGTAAACAGCTGTACCTTACGCCCCGAGAGTTTGCGGTGATGCATGCTCTTATGGAGGAGCCAGCGCGCGTTTTGAGCAGGGCTGAGATCGAGCAAAGAATCTACGGCGATGCAAACGAGGACCGTACCAACGCGATACAGGTCTACGTCAACACACTGCGCCGAAAAATCGGAAAGGATGAAATCTTGACAGTTCGAGGTGTCGGCTATCGATTGGCTTAAGCTACGGACGCTAGCGGCGGCCGGAGAACAGACAGCCTTTTAGCCGATAGGCTGTGTAGCCGCCTTCATTCGGGATAACGTTGTGATGCGCTATTCGATGAGTAAATCCGTCGTGTCACATAGGACCGGCATGTTCAAGGGCGCGCGGATGCGGTCTTCTCGCAGTGACGCTCAGTGGGAGCTGATCTTGCCAGCAGCGATGGCCTTTGCAAGTTCGTTGGCGAGCGCCGATTGCACGGACGCGTGCTTTTCCCGCACGGCCTCGGCGTCCTTCATAAGTTCGGGAAGATCATGGACGAGAGATGCGATCTCTGCGTCCCGAGCAGCGGCCAACTCCACCAGATTCTCTGGCCGCAATGCGCGTTCAAGGACTCCCGCGTCAATGCCGAAATGCTTGCCGATAGCGTCGCAAGCATGTACGAGCGCGAACGAGACTTGCTTTTCCTCGTCTAAGTCTTTGCGCTTCGCCGGTGGTCCAACTCATCAGCACGATTCTCGAGCGTGGCGTGTCAACCGGGCACTTTCGACGAGACGTTGATCCGCTCGACTTCTATGGTAAGCGGCTGGCCAACTCACCTTGATTGTGGTTGAAGCGCTTGGGAGTATCGTGTCCACTAAAGCGAATAAGCGGACACGTGAACACTATCGAAGAAGAGGCGTTGCCGACCCGTCGCCGTCGTCGGCGCTACACCGAAGACTTTAAGGCACGCGTTGTTGCCGCTTGCCAGGGTACCGGCGTGTCGGTGTCGGCGGTCGCGCTGGAGCATCGGCTCAACGCGAACCTACTGCGCCGCTGGCTTGATCAGGCAGAAGGCAGACTTCCGAAGCGGTGACCCTGCCTCCTTTCCACGTACAGCAAATTATGCAGCGATCATCCTAGCCTCGTAATCGACGGGAGTGGAGAAATCGATAGAGGTGTGCAGGCGTTGTCGATTGTAGTAGCCCTCAATCCAGTCGACGATATCCAGACGAGCCTGAGCGCGGGTTTCGTAGCGAACCTGATAGATTCGCTCGACTTTCAGGGTTTTGAAGAAGCTTTCCATTGGCGCGTTGTCCCATGCATTAGCGCGACGGCTCATCGAAACGTTCATCTTGAAGTCGGCGGCCAGTTTTCGGTACGCCCGACTTGCATATTGACTTCCGCGATCGGAATGTAACAACAACCCTGGCGGGGGCTTACGGTGCCAGCACGCGCCGCGCAGTGCCTGGCAGACCAGTTCCGCGTTGATGCGCTCTGACATTGACCAGCCTACGATGCGTCGGCTTGCCAGATCCAGAATGGCAGCTAGGTATAACCAACCTTCGCCGGTCCTGATGAAGGTGATGTCGCTGACCCAAGCCTGATCGGGCTGCCAGCCGTCAAAACGACGATCAAGCAGGTTGGGAGCCACCGGTAAGCGGTGTGTCGAATCCGTCGTCACCCGATACGGGCGTTTATAGACCGGCCGCAGCTCTAAGCGTTGCAGGCTACGGCGTACACGCTCAGCGCTGGCCGGCTGGCCCTGGATCCTTAATTGCCTTACGATCCGAGGACGGCCGTAGCTGCCGCGACTGGCGCGATGAATCGCTGCCACCTCCCGATCAAGCGCGGCGTTGGCCTGCGCTCGCTGACTTGGCCCGCGCTTACGCCACTGGCAATATCCGCTGCGCGACACCGTCAGGATGTGACACAGCCGAGTAACACTGTACTGGTCGCGGTGCTCGTCGATCCATGCGTACTTCACCGCGACCCCTTCACGAAGTACGCCGTCGCTTTTCGAAGGATCTCGATATCAAGTCGCGCACTGGCGAGCTCTTTGCGAAGGCGGCTGTTCTCCGCCTCCAGTTCGTTGACCGGGCGCGTCGGTCGCGTGCTCTTCACTTCGTGACTGTCGACCTCGCCGATACGTTGAGCAGCGCGACTGCGTCGACTCCAATTGCCCAAGGTTGCCACGGGCACTCCAAGCCTACGCGCGGCTTCGTGCTGCCCGACTGATTCGGCAAGCCTAATGGCCTCGACCTTGAACTCGTCCGTGTACTGCCGCTTTGGCACTAGCTTCTCTGACATTAAAACCTCCGTACAAACAGAAATTAGCAAATTCCTGCTGTACGTGAAATCGAGGCATGGTCACGGTTGTCTGAACGCCCGGTAGAAGCTCAATCGACACCACTACCAGCGTTCGTTCCGGTTGCCGTGGGGGCAAAGGAGGTAGGCTCGGCGGAGATCCGGGTCGAAGTTCGCCGGGGCAATCAGTCGATAACGGTGAGTTGGCCGGTCTCCGAAGCCGCGCAATGCGCGACATGGCTGCGCGAGTGGCTGCGGTGATTCGTGTCGACGCGATCTGGCTAGCAGTTGATCCGCTGGACATGCGGGCCGGCTTCGACACGGCGTTGGGGCGCGTGGTGAAGGTCTTCGGCGCCGCGCATCCGCACCACGCTTATCTGTTCACCAACCGCCGCGCCAACCGACTCAAGGTCCTGGTCCACGACGGCATCGGCATCTGGTTGGCAGCGCGGCGGCTGAATCAGGGGCAGTTCGTCTGGCCCCACGCTAGCAGCGAACCCAAGCGGCAGGTGCTCACGCACGAACAATTGGCGGGCTTGGTGCTGGGGCTGCCGTGGCAACGCATCGGCCAGGATGGCGTGATCCGCATCATCTGACGCGTCGGCGGTGACGTATACAGTTCTCCTTCTCGCGCGTGCGGGGTTCTGGCAGACTGGTCTGCATGAACCCGCCGGCCGATCTCGACGACCTCAGTCCAGAGCAGTTGCGTCCCCTTGCAACGCAACTGCTCGCTGAGGTCCGCGCGAAGGACCAAGAGGTGACGGAGAAACGCAGAGAAGTCGATGCGTTGGAACGGGAGCTGCATTACCGGCAAACCCGCATCGACCAACTGACTCACGAGATCTCCGTGCTCAGGCGCCAGCAGTTTGGCAGTCGCAGCGAGCAGCTCAGCAACGAGCAAATGAGCCTGCTTGACGAGGCGATTGATGGCGACTTGACCATGCCTCGATTTCACGTACAGCAGGAATTTGCTAATTTCTGTTTGTACGGAGGTTTTAATGTCAGAGAAGCTAGTGCCAAAGCGGCAGTACACGGACGAGTTCAAGGTCGAGGCCATTAGGCTTGCCGAATCAGTCGGGCAGCACGAAGCCGCGCGTAGGCTTGGAGTGCCCGTGGCAACCTTGGGCAATTGGAGTCGACGCAGTCGCGCTGCTCAACGTATCGGCGAGGTCGACAGTCACGAAGTGAAGAGCACGCGACCGACGCGCCCGGTCAACGAACTGGAGGCGGAGAACAGCCGCCTTCGCAAAGAGCTCGCCAGTGCGCGACTTGATATCGAGATCCTTCGAAAAGCGACGGCGTACTTCGTGAAGGGGTCGCGGTGAAGTACGCATGGATCGACGAGCACCGCGACCAGTACAGTGTTACTCGGCTGTGTCACATCCTGACGGTGTCGCGCAGCGGATATTGCCAGTGGCGTAAGCGCGGGCCAAGTCAGCGAGCGCAGGCCAACGCCGCGCTTGATCGGGAGGTGGCAGCGATTCATCGCGCCAGTCGCGGCAGCTACGGCCGTCCTCGGATCGTAAGGCAATTAAGGATCCAGGGCCAGCCGGCCAGCGCTGAGCGTGTACGCCGTAGCCTGCAACGCTTAGAGCTGCGGCCGGTCTATAAACGCCCGTATCGGGTGACGACGGATTCGACACACCGCTTACCGGTGGCTCCCAACCTGCTTGATCGTCGTTTTGACGGCTGGCAGCCCGATCAGGCTTGGGTCAGCGACATCACCTTCATCAGGACCGGCGAAGGTTGGTTATACCTAGCTGCCATTCTGGATCTGGCAAGCCGACGCATCGTAGGCTGGTCAATGTCAGAGCGCATCAACGCGGAACTGGTCTGCCAGGCACTGCGCGGCGCGTGCTGGCACCGTAAGCCCCCGCCAGGGTTGTTGTTACATTCCGATCGCGGAAGTCAATATGCAAGTCGGGCGTACCGAAAACTGGCCGCCGACTTCAAGATGAACGTTTCGATGAGCCGTCGCGCTAATGCATGGGACAACGCGCCAATGGAAAGCTTCTTCAAAACCCTGAAAGTCGAGCGAATCTATCAGGTTCGCTACGAAACCCGCGCTCAGGCTCGTCTGGATATCGTCGACTGGATTGAGGGCTACTACAATCGACAACGCCTGCACACCTCTATCGATTTCTCCACTCCCGTCGATTACGAGGCTAGGATGATCGCTGCATAATTTGCTGTACGTGGAAAGGAGGCAGGGTCAGTATTGTAGGAACGGCCGAAACGATCGTTGAGCCGTATGCTCGGCGACGACGAGCAGCGGAATCGCAACCAAGCAGCGGACATGGATGCCGAAGTGTGAAGCGAGCGAGCCCTCGCCATGAGTCAGTGATGCGCGGCCAGTCGCAACGGCCCATACAGCGGTGGGAAGCCAGCAAATCGCCGCCAGGAAAAGCGCGCGCCGAGCGACGCCTAAACCTTCATAGGGTATCAGACCGATTCGTCGCTGTAAGCGAAATGCTGCATCGTCGCGGACGATCGAGAATTCCAACGAAGATTGCTCGAAGCGGGCGCTCACGGCGCCATCCGGCCTTTCCTCTGATGCCCGCATCTTTGACTCTCGATGAACGGTTTGTCGTGGAAAGATGGCATTAGAGGGCCAATCGCGCTATTGGGAGAACGGGCAAAGCGTTTGCCCGCAGGGGCAATCTAATTCTCGGCCCGGATGGGCAGTTCAAACTCCTCCACCTGTGGGCGGCTAAATTCCCCCAGGCAGGACCAGTGGATTATGCGTCGGATTCCTCAGTGACGGCAAGCCTGGTCGCTGCTTCCCGGAGGCGATAACTCTTTCCTTCAAACTCGAGGAGTTTTGAGCGATGCAGGAGACGGTCAAGAATCGTCGAGGCCATGGTGCTGTCGCGAAGGTAGCGCCCCCAGTCCTGGACGATGCGGTTGGATGTGACGAGAATGCTGCGGCGATGCTTGTATCGTTGGTGAACAAGGGTCTGCAGCAGTTCGGCCGCGGCATCAGGGATGCGTTTGGCGAGGAACAGATCGTCAAGCACGAGAAGTTCGGGCTCAACGAGTGCCTTGAGCAGACGGTCCTGATCGGCCCGCGTTTCCACAGCATAGCCGGCGAACACGGTGTCGGACTCGACGTAGCGCACCTTCCTTCCCTGCAGGGTGGCGTTGTAGGCGATGGCCTTGGCGACGTGGCTTTTGCCGGTGCCCGTTTTTCCTATCAGCAATGCGTTGTCGCTGTCGGCGACGAACTTCAGGGTATGTAACTCGAAGCAAGCCTGACGAGGTACTTTGGGGTTGAAGGACCAGTCGAAGTCACTCAAGGTTTTTCGCTCGTCCAGACCGGACTGCTGATAACGTCGTTCGAGAAGCCTGGATTGCCGCCGATCGAGCTCGTCCTGCAGAATCATGGAGAAGGTTTCGAGGAACGGCTGCTGGCTGGCCTGGGCTTGCAGCACCCTCGTTTCCAGCGTCGCGCTGATGCCAGACAGACGCAGTTCGCGCAGCGCGCGGTCAATTTCAGCGAGGCTCATGCTCAAGAGAGATCTCCGTTGGGTGATGACATGGCGGCGCTATGACTGGCGCCGAGGGTGAACAGGTCGGCATAGTCGTCGCCGTCCCGGATGAGGTGATGTTCTTGAGTCAAGGGCAGTTCGCCCTGGATGGGCGTGTCCAGTTCAGCCAGCGCCTGCTCCAGAAGACGCTCGGTTAGCGCTTTGACCTGCTTGTAGCTGGTCACACCTTCTCTCACAGCGATCTCGCACGCCGAATCGATCAGGCGGCGGGGGTAGCGCCGGGCGAGACCGACGATGCCCCAGAGCTTGCGCTGACCGATTCTCCCTTCCGTATCGAACAGCTGCTGACACAAACGCTCGGCCGACGGCCCGATCGCCTTGGCCTGCAACAAGATGCGGCGCGTTTCCCGGGAGGGATTGAACGGTCGCTCATCGTGCGGCAACACCACTGATCCCGGCTTGTCGGCCAGAACGTGCGTGCGCAGCAATGCCTGTGTCTGGAGGTTGCGGACTTCCAGGCGACGGGCAAACTTGCGTACGAGCACCTGGCTGCCGATGAGAGCCGGTCGGGCGGCGTAGCTGCTGTGATCCACCCGTACGCACGTGTCGTCGCAGACCGTGTAGACCTTGTCGGTGAAGTATTCGAAACTGCGCGTGGGCAAAGCACCTAGATGGGGGCGCTCTTCCTCGAACATCGCCTGAACCTGGCGACGGGTGCTGCCGTGGATCCTTCTGGCCGCCCAGTTCGATTCCCATTGATCAAGGAAGGCGTTTTGCTCCTCGATCGATTCGAATCGTCGCCCCTTCAGGGCCGTGCCCTGAGTGTGCTGGATTGCGTTCTCGACGGTGCCCTTGCGATTCGGATCCCGTACGCGGGCTGGGTCCGCCACCACGCCGTAGTGAGCGAGCATGGCGGCATACACCGGATTGAGCTCCGGCTCGTACAGGTCCGGTTTGACTACGCCTTCCTTCAGATTGTCGAGAACGACGTACTGCGTGACGCCACCAAAGTGGCGCCAGGCCTGCTCGTGCAGTTCAGCCCAGACCTGTTTGCTGGACTTCCACACGACGCGGCGGAAGCTGCGCCGCGAGTAACGCAGCGTCATCACGAACAGCCGGGGCTTGCGGTATCGGTTGGTGCCCGGCACCCTGGTCAGGGCGCCTTCGCCATAGTCAACCTGCGCCTCTTCGCCAGGCATGAAGTCCAGCCGGTCGAACTGGGCCGGCTCGTGCTGACGCATTGTCCGCACGAACCGCTTGACGCTGTCGTATCCAGCGACAAAACCAAATCGGTCCACCAGATCCTGGTAGATGGCCATGGCATTGCGCCGAAGCCGCAATTGAGCCTCTATGAACTCCCGGTGAGGCTCGCAAGCTGATATCTGGCTGCCCTTTGTCGGTGGGCATGGTGGAGGAATTTGCAGCGCGCAGCCGGTGGGCACCGTGGGGGAATTTGCTTGCGCCGCTGCGAATTGCTCCTGGTACTTGCGAATCGTCTTCCGATCAACCCCGGTAACCCGGGAGATTTCCCGCTGACATTTGCCCGCAGCGACGAGTGTGGCGATGGTTGTTTGCAGATGCGGCTTCAAGACGTTCACTCCAGCCACCCCTCTTGTTCATTCTTCGAGAGGTGCAAGGTAACGTCCTGCCAGACCGCGTCAGCATCATGCTCCGCGTGTCTCTAGGTGGGGGATTTTGAGGTGCCCACAGGTGGGGGAATTTGCCCGCCCATCGGGGTTCTCGGAAAGCCATTGCCCCAAGGGGCAACGGCAGTTGCCCCATATCCCTATGGCGCGCACCGGCGTTGGGGTGAATGATTCTTAACGTCGTTCATTCCAACAGGGGTAGAACATGTCTAGGAAACTCAGATGGCTAGCCGCGATTGCCATCATGGCCCTCGACGCTGCCGTCAGCGTGACGAGCGCCGCGCCCAATCCGGCGACCGACGCTACACGCAAGGCCAACCAGGCGGTCGCAGACTATCTGCCGTTCTCAAACACGCAGGATTTCGAGGACGTGCGTCGGGGCTTCATTGCCGATCTGCCGAGTGCGGTGATCAAAGGCACCGCCGGCAACACCGTCATCGATCTCTCCCAGTATGATTTCCTGCATCAGAACGGTCCTGCTCCGGCCACAGTAAATCCGAGCCTATGGCGGCAATCGGAGCTGCTGTCCACGCGCGGACTCTTCAAGGTGGTCGATGGAATCTATCAAGTGCGTAACATCGACCTCGCAAACATGACCTTCATTCGCGGGAAGACGGGCTGGGTCGTTATCGATCCGTTGACGTCCACCGAGACCGCAAAGGCTGCCCTCGATTTGGTCAACGACAAAGTCGAGCGCTTACCCGTGACCGGTGTGATCTTCACGCACTCGCACGTCGATCACTTCGCAGGCATTCGAGCGGTTGTGGACGAAGCGGACGTTCGCTCGGGCAAAATCCCAGTCGTCGCGCCCGAAAGTTTCATGGCGGAAGCCGTCAGCGAGAACGTCTTCGCGGGCAATGTAATGAGTCGGCGCGCGTCGTACATGTACGGCAATCTGCTCCCGAAGAATCCGGAAGGGACAGTCGGCGGCGGTCTCGGTCTCACGACGGCGGCGGGCACCATCACGCTGTTCCCGCCGAACAAGCTCGTCGAAAAGACCGGCGAAAAGATGACCATCGACGGTATCGACATCGTTTTCCAGATGGCCCCCGGCACCGAAGCGCCCGCCGAGATGCTCTTCTACTTCCCGCAGTTCAAGGCAATCGACCTGGCAGAGGACGCCAATCACACGCTGCACAACCTCCTCACGCTGCGCGGTGCGAAAGTGCGCAGCGCGCAGAAATGGACGAGCACGCTCGACGAAACCATCGACATGTGGGGCAGCGACGCCGTAGTGTCATTCGGCAGTCATCATTGGCCGCAGTGGGGCAATCAGCGCGTCGTCGAACATTTGGAAAAACAGCGCGACCTATATAAGTACATCAACGATCAGGTGTTGCGCATGGCCAACCAGGGCTTGACGATGAACGAGATCGCCGAGCAGTTCAGGCTCCCAGACAGCCTCGCGAAGGAGTTCTATAACCGTGGCTACTACGGAGACCTGAAGCACAATGTTCGTGCGACATACCAACTTTATCTCGGCTTCTGGGACGGCAACCCGGCGAACTTCAACCCGTATCCGCCGGCGGAAGAAGCTAAGAAGTACGTCGCGATGGTTGGCGCGGCCAAGATGATCGACACCGCGAAGGCTGCGTACAGACAAGGGGATTATCGCTGGGCTGCCACAGTCGCGAACAAGGTTGTCTTCGCTGATCCGCAGAATCGTGAGGCGCGCAGTGTCGAAGCGGACGCGCTGGAGCAACTGGGCTATCAGGCCGAGTCGGGGCCGGCGCGCAACTTCTATTTGTCGGGCGCGCAAGAGTTGCGCGGCGGTGTGCAGAAGGCGGCGACACCTAATACAAGTTCGCCCGACATCATTCGCGGCATGACAACCGACATGTTCCTCGACTTCCTGGCCATTCACCTCAACGGACCGAGAGCGGGAGACAAGTCCTATGTCTACAACCTGAGTTTCCCGGATACGAAAGAGCAGTACGTGTTGACGGTGAAGAACGGGGTGATGAACTATCGGAAGAACAAGCAACTGGACAAGGCGGATGGCACCGTCACGTTGAATCGCGCGACGCTTGACGACATTGCTCTCGGGAAGATCAAGCTCGGCAATCTCGCCGAGAGCGGTCAGGTCAAGATCGATGGCGACTCGGCAAAATTCAAGGACATGCTCGGAAACTTCGACAAGTTCGATTTCTGGTTCACAATCGCTGAGCCTTGATAAAAAAGGCCGTGCTCCGAAATCCTTAGGTCACATTTCACGCGCCGCGTTACGAAGATGCAAATGCCGCGCGTGGAAACGACTGCGCCCTGCAGAGGGAAGCCATACGACAAATGCGCTTCCACCGCCTTCCCTGGACCGGGACGTGATGGTGCCGCCATGGCACTCGACGATCGTCCGAACAATTGAGAGCCCAAGTCCCATGCCGTGGACTTTAGTGGTGAAAAACGATTCGAAGAGCTTCGGTCGCATTGCTTCCGGGATGCCGTGACCGCGATCGGCAACGGTCAGCTCGACGCCGTGCTCGCAGGGTTGAGTCGTTATCGTGAGAAGGCGCTCCGAAGGCTCCGTCTCATGCATTGCGTCCATGGCGTTGACTGAAAGATTGAGAAGTACCTGCTGAAGCTGAATCCGATCTCCGACGACGTCGGGACATGTCGTACAGAGGTTCGACTCGATAGCGACATGGCGACGTCGAGCTTCAGGCGCCAACAACGTCAGTGTTTCGTCGATAGTGAAATTTAAGTTCAGTTCGACGAACTCGACGGGGTGCTTTCGCAGCAAATCGCGCAGGCGTTGAACTACCTGACTCGCGCGTACTGCATCACGGCGCACATCAGCAAGAATCTGCTGAAGTTCTGCCACTTCGGGCTCGCGATGCTCCAGGATCATCCCCGCCGCGTCGGCGTTGCTCAGAATGGCCCCTAGCGGTTGCCCAACTTCGTGCGCAATCGATGCGCTCAACTCACCGGCAGACGAGATGCGTGTAGCTCTGGCGAGCTCGTTGGCACGTACGGTTGCGGCTTCTTCGGCGAGTCTTCGCTTGCGATGCTGCCAGAGCAACGCCGCAATTGTTAAAGCTTGCAGCGCTACCACAGCAGCCACGAAGAGAACAGTGCCTCGATATTGATTCCAAAGGGATAGAGGCACATTGAGTTGCTCACAGTCGTCCGGAATCAGAGCGGAGCGAACCGCCAATTTATTGGCCTGGCCTCTGTCGACAATGCATCGAGATCGCTGCGTCGGCAAAGTCGCACTGTGGGGCGATACCTTGCCAAGCAAGATGGATGCGGCGAGCTCGCCCGCTCGGCGTCCGTTGTCCTCGTAGCTTATAAAAGCACCGCCTATCAGACCTTGATTCAGGTAAGTGGGATACCACCCGTAAATGGGAGCGCGCGACGCATGTGCGATCGGAGCGACAACTTCAAACGGGAAATAGGTTCGGCTTTCACGGTCGCGATACATCGTCGTATAGATAACTGCAGCGGCGGACGGGTCAAGTGCGCGGAGCCGAGTCTTCAGTTCCTCGAGGGTGAGCCCGCTCCATATGCTTACCTCCCATTTTCGAGCTCGCCGGGATCGAGCCGCCTGTTCAGCCAGCCGCGAGGTAAAGTCGTCGAAATTGCTGTTTCCTGCCACGATCACGAGTTGCGTCGCTTGCGGCTGGAGCGCTTCTGCAAGGGCAATCGTCTTGTCCGCGTCAAAATGCCAAGGGATATAAGCAAACTCGGGAGGCATGCGTGCGACACGGCTTTCGTCGATGCTTGTGATCAGGATGGGTGTCTTGGGCCAGATGTCCCTGTGATATCGCGCGGTGAAATCGAGCGCGAAGTCGGCGATGCCAATCACAAGATCGATTCGTTTGTTGCCGTATTTCTTTTTAAGAAGCGCGAGGAACTGTGGAGTCAAGTCGTCACGATCGAATCGCAATTCGTCAAGGGAGTCTGTGTAAAACTCGACGCCATCTGGCGCAGCCGCAGTTAGGGCGCTACGCAGTGCTCGGATTTGGATCGCTACCGCTGGCTGCGTAGGATCGGCGCCCGGAAGAATGACGACTCGCCACCGCTCGCCGGCATGAACGGCCATTGAGAGCAAGCCAAGAAGCAATACCAGACAATACAAGCGGCAACGTCGCTGCAATTGCGCGGGGTAAGGCGATGCAACGCGCTGTGCCGCAGTTCCCTCGGGCATATCAACTCCGAACGTTGGCGAGCCGATTTGTCGTACGCACGACCGGGGCGGCCTGCGGTGTTTCTCCTCCGATGATCGTACGACGCCCAATATAGCAAAGCTTACATTCACCTTGACTCGTTTCGGTACTTCGTGATCATGTCGGCATTCGGCGCTGGGCGCGCGCGTCTTGCCTTCAGAGGGCCGCTTTATGTTTCCTACCGGCCCATCCGCTGTTGTGTGTGTTGGATGACCGCGAAGGGTCGAAGTGCGCGTTCACGACCGGCTGCTTTCGGGAGGCGAAATTCCAGTGACCGTTTTACTGCGATGAGCTCGAAGGGCCGATGGACGCAGCCCGGCCCCGATCCGGCCGTTCAAGAGATGCATCCTCAATGACTGTTGCTGAGGAATATCGTCATCCGTCAATTTGCATCGTGCGACAAGTTCGCTGCGCTCTTGATGGGCACTGTGTGGGGCACCAAGGAAACCTGCAAACGAAAACGCTACCGTGGCCGCGACCGGCACTCAATGTTCGTAGTGCCGGGAGCGACGACGTGTCCTTTTGTTGGCTGGCCGAAAGGCATGCTACTGTCAAGCGTTCCGGTCGACCTATGCGGGGGCTGCGACGATGGGCATTCGTGCGTACCATTGTTTGCTTCACGACCGTGGGCGGCATGGAGCCGCGCTAGTCGCTATGGGAGACGGCGCGCGCCCGATGCCGGCTGTGGCACCGCGCTTCCGTCATCTATAGTGAGATAGACAGGAGGCCATCAATGCCCCAATCCATCGAGATCAAGCTTGAAAGGCAGTCCGGCGGCTGGGTTTGGGCTGCCGTGTTGCACGGAGCAAGCGACGGCGAGCCCGTCATACTTAGGCAATCGAGGGAAGCGTTTCCAACTGAGGGAGAGGCCCGGCAAGATGCAGAACTCGTGGTACCGGCCCTTTCCGTCAAGTCACGGCAGTGGGTGGACGAGAGTATGGAATAGCCATTGCTGCTTGCCAGAAATAACGGTCTCTTTAGTTACCGACAATGCCTGGCGCGCCCGCTCCGCTTTTAAAAATCTGGAATCCTGGCCCATTTGCAGTTGTTACCCCACCCGTGGCGGTCCTCATCGTCGATGATGACATCGCGGGCGCCGAAGCGCTCGCTGCTGCGCTCGCAACTGAGGGAATCCGAACAATCGTCGCCGATGGCGGGACTTCTGCCCTCATGACGCCGCCTGCTTGGACGCCGCATGTTGTCATACTCGACATCGAAATGCCGGCTTGCGACGGATTTGACGTGGCATTAGCGATGCGCGGATCACGCCGTTTCGCAAACACACCGATCATCGCGTATACCTCGCTGGATGAGACGGAAGTCATCGAGCGCGGCAAGGAAGCGGAAATCGACGCTTTTCACAGAAAAGGAGAGCCTTTGCGGTGCCTGCTTAGATTAATCGATCACCTTGCTCCCGGTGAGGCGGCGAAGATCCCATGATGCAGGGGCACACCGAACACTTGCGGCCTTCTCTGATCGGACTTCGCTTGTTTTCAGCTTACGCGACCGACTTAGACCGAATCAGCGTGCGGCATCGCCCTGAGCGCGAGGCCGGCATCTGCGACGCTTACGCGGTTGCGGCCTGCACATTTAGATGCATAGAGCGCTTCGTCGGCCAATCGAAGCGCGTCAGAAAGGTCGACCAGCTCGACGAACTCTGCGCCGGGCGGAAAATCGCATACGACATAGCCAATGCTCACGGTCATCGGCGCCCGCAAACCGACGGAGCCCGATCCGCTCGCGCGCTTCGATGATTCGGACTCGACGTCGCTGCGGATCGATTCGGCTACGCCTGCTGCATGCTGAGCGTCCGTATCGGCGAGCGCCAGGACAAACTCCTCCCCGCCATAGCGCGCAGCGAGGTCGCTGCCGCGGCGTGCATAGCGCGCGAGACACTCGGCGATCAGCTGAAGCGCCCGATCGCCTGCGTCGTGACCATGCTGGTCGTTGTACGCCTTGAAGTTGTCCGCGTCGATGAAGTACAGCGCGACCGTCAAGCGCTTCCGGTTTGCCAATGCCCACAACTCTTCAAGCGCGGCGTCCAGCGTCCTGCGGTTGGCCAGCCCGGTGAGCGCGTCGGTTCCTGCGATGTGCAACAGTTTCGCCTGCGCGGCGTCACGTTGCCGTAACGCCAGAAAGAGCAACCAGACGGCGAAGGTAAAGCAGCCTGTGACGATCAGAACCAGGGCCGCCACGATCAGCGAACGCCGTTTCCATTCGGCGGTCACATCTTGCAGCGACGGCGACATCGAGACGATCAGATTGCTTCCACGCACGCGAGCGAACGTGTAGACGCGCTCGACCCCGTCCATCGGAGAGGCGGCGACGTAGGACCCGCTCTTGGACGTCAGCAGTGTCGCGAGGCTTGGCGAATTCAGCGTCGGTGGCAACAGGCCCTCAGGCAGCGCCGGGTTCCTCGCCAGCAACTTGCCGTCCGTCTGAATCACGAACGCCGAGCCGTGAGGTCCGACTTGCAACTTGTCCACCATCTGCTGGAAGTACTTGAGGTCGATGGCAAGCATCGCAACGCCCGCGAAGCGCCGATCGCGTTCGGCCGTAATGCGACGGCTCAGGGCGATGGATACGTTGCCATTCCTCAAGCGCGATCGGAATGGCGCAGAGACGTAAAGTCCAGCGTCAGGCCGGCTGCGATGGACGATGAAATAGTCGCGGTCGGCGAAGTTGGCGAGAATCGTCCTGCCGCCGGGCTCCTCCGAAACGGCGCCGAATGCGTCGAGCGCGTAGATGCCGCTGATGTAGCCGGCAATCGTAGATCGATCGAACAGGACTTTGCGACGCATCCCGGGTGTAAGCGCCGCGACAGCGGGATCCTGCATGCCCTCGACCACCGCCTGCAGCGCCAGGTCATATACCTCCAGGTTGCGTGCGACTTCCCCTGCCATGGCGGAGACGACGTTGGCCGAGTTCTGCGTTGCCCGATGGATCGCCTCCTGGCGACCTTCGATCAGCACAACGCTCGTGACGCCCACGACAAGCCCGCTCATCACGGTCGCGCCGATTGCCAGCCAAAGTGGTCTTCGGATCGCAGATGTCGCGGACCTGCCGAGCAGAGAAGTCAGATGCAGCTCTGGATTGAGTTTTCCGGCGGACTGGCGGCGCACTTGCCCTCTCACCCCGTTATTGTGGTAGCACGGGACAGAAATCCCGCACGATGCCTGAAGCTGCGGCCTGTAACCGAGCGCAACGTAATAGCTCCCACCCTGCCAGCCGAGGCAAAGACGATCACCACGTCGGGCGGCGTAGCCGTATCCTGCCCGAATTCATCGCGATGTCAAATGCTTACGATGCTGTAGAGCAATTGCCGCGCTCGCTTGCGTCGGGTACCGGCGCCTTGCCCTGCCTCGCGGCACGATTGCCCCGTACACCAGCGAGTCAAAGCAATGCGGGATGGCCCCGCCTGCTTGAGGTCGGCGCGGCGTGCGGCTGGTCTGCAGCTCGATCCAGTCGGCGACCTAGCGGCTCGACGGCTGCGATTGAGGCGACCACGAAGAGTGCGCCGCCGAGCAGCGTGCGCCCCATGCACAGCGGCTTTTTTTCTCTCCCTTGCTGCGTTGACGTCCGGGCCATGAGCAGTTTCGTCGAGAAGGCTACACGCGCATCGCATCAGCGGGGAGCCCCAATAAGCTGAGCTTTCCCGGGAATGAGGCGCATCTCAGTGGGGCTACCGAAAGTGAAGCGATAAACAGCTAACGGCTTCAGAGGCGCCGATATCGTTCGCGGACTGCCCGAACGGGTCATTAAAAGCCCTTCGCTGCGAGGCGCAGCGAGGGAGAAACGGCATGATCGAAACAGAGGGCGACAAAGAAAAGCCCGCTGACAGGGGCGGGCGAAAGATTGCGTGCAACGAGAGAGGGCACGCATAAGCAGCGTAGGCCCCGGGGCGGTAAGTAAGCAAACAACGAGCAGTGGTTGCTAACCCTCGCTCGGTTTGTTGCGTCCGCTCCTTGCCCCGGCACCGCGCGCTCGCTTTTCTGCATTTCTGAATATGCACTTGATGTACCAACCTTCCTGTTCACCTCGGCGGGGCCACGGCCGTGTCCGCGTGCAAAGGAGCAAAACTAAGCAGAAAATTCGTTTATTGGCCGTGCGAGTGAAACGGCAGCCCGGGCAAGCCACCACCGAATAGCAAGGCACGGATTGCGGCAGCGACAGCGCCCGAGCTTTCGGCCACGGCAGAAGCACTGGAGGGCCGGGAGGGAACCGACCGCGCCGGCGACTATCCTCCTTGAGTCTGGAATTGCTCAAGCGGGACGATAGGCGGTAGGCTAGCTTTTGGTACAGCAAGATTCAGGTTGAGCGTTGAGCTGCCTATCGACTGACAGAACGGCGCATTGCTTTGACAACCAACGAGCGTCGAAGACACAAACACTGGAGACGGACATGCGCGCTTGGGAGCCCCACCGATGTCATTCCTATGCAATAGCCCGCTTTGGGCGCGCGGTGGACCGCTTCATTCGAGCTGAAACGCGGGCAGACCGCGAGCAGGCGATGAGGTGGGCGCGAGCTTGGCAGCGTTTGAGCGAACTGGCCCAACTGCGAGGGCAATTACGCGCGGGCCGCTAGCGCCCGCAGCAGTGGCGAGACGGCGACTATCCGCGTCGATGGACGCGAATCTAGCCATGCACCTTCCCGTCAGCGCCACTTCTCGGGTGCGTGACGCAGAAGTGATCATCACGCGTTTTCATGCTTCCCAGTTTGGACCAAAAACAGCGCTGGACAGATAGGGCTACCAGGCCCCCCCGCGATGCGCTACGCACTGCACGGGTGTTGGCTAGGGCGCTACGACCGTACCTGCAATGGCTTCGTTGAGTTGGCCGGCGTCAACAGGCTTCGTGAAGTGGAAGTCAAACCCAGCGTCAGCCGTGCGCGCCCGATCTTGAGGCTGCCCCCATCCGGTGATGGCGACGAGCGTGAGGTCTTTCGTCGAGGGCGTCGCCCTGATACGGCGCGCCACGTCTAGTCCGCTCATGCGCGGCAAACCGAGGTCAAGCAGGACCACCTCGGGGATGTACTGGCCAAGGATCTGGACCGCTTCCTCGCCCGAATAGACAGTCCGTACTTCATGCCCGTCCAATTCGAGGAGCGCCGTTATCGCATCAGCGGCATCGACGTTGTCATCAACCACTAGGATGCGGCGCGTCTCAAGCGACGATGGGAAGGCGGCTGCATCGCGCGTCGGCGCTTGCGGTGGCAGGACTCTGTACTTTGCCGGCAGATGGATGGCAAAACGGCTCCCCTTATCTTTTCCGCCGCTCGATGCCGTCAGACGGCCTCCATGCAGTTCGATCAACGATTTCGAAAGCGCCAGTCCGATGCCAAGGCCGCCTTGCCGGTGATGGTCCGGGTTCACTTGCGAGAACATCGAGAAGATCGCCGACAACTTGTCCGGCTCAATGCCGATGCCGTTATCCGTGACTGACAAGACGATCTCCACATCGTCAGCCGTCGCCGTTAGTTCAATTCGCCCGCCGGGTTGAGTGTACTTCGCCGCATTAGCGATAAGGTTGGCGATCACCTGCGCGAGCCGCAGGCGGTCAGCCTCAACGTGGAGGGGTCGGGCGGGAAGCTTGACGACGATCTGGTGGCCCTTACCCTCGAGCATCGGCGTTGCGGTTTCTACGGCATCGTCGACCACTTCCTTAAGCGCCACCGCTTCCTTGCGTAGCGTCAGCGCCCCGCGCGTGATGCGCGAGACATCCAAAAGGTCATCCAGTAAAAGGGCCATCGCCGCCGACTGCCGGCGTAGCAGCGTGATGCACCACTTCCTGCGCTCATCGGTCAGCCCGGGCTGTTCGAGTATCTCCGCGACTTGCCTGATAGGCGCGAGTGGATTGCGCAGTTCATGGGCGAGCGTCGCGAGGAACTCATCCTTGCGACGGTCAGCTTCTGCGAGCGCCTGTTCAGCGCGCACCCGCGCAGTCACGTCGCCGAACCACACAACGACCGAATCCCCAAGCGACGCAGCGACGACGTGAAACCACTGCTCGCCGTTGGCTCCTTGGATGCGTATGTCAAAGGCGTCGCGCCCTTGCCGTTCTGCGAGTGGCGCAAGTCGGTTGAGCAGAATGTCAGCGCACCCGGCCGGACGGACATACGAGGTCGAACTGCCGCCGACCACGCCTGATCCCTCATTGAATAACGACGCGGCCGCCTCGTTCAAGTAGTCCCATCGAAGCTCGGTTTTATGGGACTCGCGCACCACTGGCGTCACGATGAGAAACGGCGCGCCGGCACTGTTCAACGCCACGTCGAACCGGTGCCGAGCATCGCCCTCGACTTGCAGAAGTCGATTGGCCGCTTCCTGCGCAGCCGCTTCCGCTTTTCCTGCGCGGCGGGCCACCTTCGCCAGTCGGTATCCAGCCACTACCAGGAGACTGCCAATGACCGTGTATGCAAGCAAGACAGCACGGTCCTCCGACTGCTCAACAGCCAGACCTGAAGGCGGCAACCAAAGGGCGCCGAAGCAAAGACCGCTCGCTAGAAGCAGAAGTCCCGATCTGGCACCAAAGAGCACGGTAATCAACGGCAGCGATGCACTGACTATAAGAAACGTCAGGCGGCCATGAGCAAACATTGTCAGCGTCTGCTGAGCCAAAAGAACGACGGCTGTCGCGGCAATGCCAAACAGCAGCCGCTTCATCGGTGGGAACTGGTTGATTCGCACAATCATAGTGAGGGCCCCGTGTCGTCGTTGCGCCATCGACGTGCACTATCGTCTGCATTAAGCGTTCCTCCTATTACGAGAGTGACACCGCCTTCGGCACTGGCGAGTTGCGCATTCCGAGATCGACCGCAATGGCGCCATTCGCGCGGGCGCTACGTCGCCGCGTTGATCGCTGCTGCCGTGGGTCGGGCAGCTGGGCAAGGTGCATAGCTCGCCAGCTATCGTCGGCTATCCGATAGCCGCCACACCGACGCTTATAATCGGCACCTGCTCACCATTTATGCTGTCCGCATGCAACGCCCAATACTGCTCGCCGACGATAGCGAAGCCGATCGTGAACTGGCACTCATCGCCTTTGAACGAAGCGGAATCACCAACCGTGTGATAGCCGTCGCGGACGGAAAGGAGGCGCTCGAATTCCTGAACCGTGAAGGCCGGTGGGCGAACCGCGAGCGCGTGCCACCAGCGTTCGTGATGCTCGATCTGAAGATGCCAATAGTTGACGGCTTCGCGGTGCTCACCGCCATGCAGAGATCTCCCTTTCTGCGCCATATTCCGGTCGTCGTGCTAACGTCCTCGAGACGGGAAGAAGACCTTGTGCGTGCTTACAACCACGGGGCGAATGCATACGTGGTCAAACCTATCGAATTCCCTGAATTCGAGCGCGCTATTTTTGACCTCGGGCGGATGTGGGGCATGCTTAACGTGCCGCCGCCAGCGTTGCCCGTGTAACGTCCCCTTAGCGCATCCGCAGCTACAGCGGCCGGTCTGAGCGGTACAATTGCCCGCAGAGGTGTCTTATGCCTGGTACGACGTTCTGCTATCGCTGCTGCTTTCGCACCTGCTCCGGATAAAAGCGAAGGTTGTTAGGCCCCGAAGGTCCGCGTCGATCTCCACGCGGTCCGCGCCCGGCATGTGCGTCTAGGGGCGAGCCGGCTCTCATCTGCCACCGCGCGTCGCCGACGCCATGATGATCGGTGTCCCTGAGCGTCGGCCCACACCGGGCTCGGTGACAGCATTCGACGCCATCCATTTCGGGCATCTCCTAGTCGGTGGCAACGAGCAAGAGGCGCGTGTGGCGTAGCCTGTCAATGCCTGTTTGCCACCCTCGGCGGACGTACATCCGCGGCGGCACTGATCGCTCCACCCGGCAACGCGAAGGCGATTCGCCAATACATTCAGATCAACGACACTGATCCGAGACCTTTCAACTGGACCAAATCGGCCGACGACATCCTGGCCAGCGTCAAGCGATTCCTTTTGGCTGCTTTGTGCCGCGTTCCTTCGCTTTCCGCGTTCACCGTAGCGCGTGTTCTTTTGTCTACAAGTTTCTAACTCGGGACACGAGTGGAGCATTCTGAGCATGCTTGTACGGGCGCGGCATTTCACTTTCTGGTTAGTCGGTGACCGAGCCCTAGATCGTTCGTTAGCTGCCAGACATAGACGCGTGAGTAGCGCACGCCGAACTTCTCCTCAATGAGGTCCCGAAGTCTGGCGTTCGTCCACGACTCCGAGTCAAAGCCGTAATCCACCGCGGAGCCATTCAACGCGTCGACTATCCATTCCACGGCGTCCGGATTAAGCGCGGAAACTTTGCCTCCCACTTGCATCTCGCGCAGCGCGTCAAGTCCGCCTTTGCTAACCAGTGCCTGATACCGCTTGACCGTCGTCGGCGTCATTCTCAGCTGTTCGGCAACTTCCTTTACCGAACGTCCCTCAAGGAGTAATTGACCCGCACGTAGCCGACGGGAAACGCTGGGTAGGTTTTCCGGCGGCGTACGCATTATCACCTCCGCTGTATGAGACGCACAGATGCATGTCGAACTCTCTCAGTGGCGCAAGTGCGCCCTCCGCACAACGGAAACGCAGCTACATATTGATATACCGCGGACCGGTTCTACGCCACCCTTGCGTTACAAAAATATCACTTGAAATCGCGCCCGACATCGTTTATCTATCGGCCCCGTCAAATTTCGAGATGCCGATTAAAAAATTTGGCAGAAAGGATTCTGTTTGCTATCGTTTTCTTACTGGCAACGCGATGTCAATGCCTAGCGCGTCCGATTCGTAGTCCTACTCGATGTCCAAAGTTTGTCGGCCTGTCGCAGATGTCATCAGCGACAGCGGTTGAACTCGCCCGGAGCTGGCGCCTGCTGGTCATGGTAGGCGCGGAGTAAGCCGTAATCCGCAGCAGGCGCGGCACCATTTGGAGTGTCGATCATGAAGTTGGCAATGCAGGCTGTCTTGGCAATTCTGTTGGCGGTATTGACTGACACTGCGTCGTCACAAAACGCTTCTGACGACGCAAACAAAAGCAATAATCCGCTTAACCTCGCCGCGTCGTTTAACGTGCAGAACTACTTTACGCCCAGCATTTTCGGGGCGAGCGGTCACACAAATGATTTCCTCTTGCGCCCGACTGTCCCCCTCGGGCCGAACAACGTTATTCCATTTCCCGAAATATTCCGCCTAACGGTTCCAATTAGCACACGTCCGGATCCAGCGGGGGGTTACAACACGGGTCTCGGCGATATCAATCTCTTTGATATTTTTCTGTTGTCACAAGGTCAGACGCAAATTGGCGTGGGCCCGCTGATTACGGCCCCGACAGCGACCGACCGCACGCTTGGGACCGGCAAATGGCAAGCCGGTCTCGCCGCAGTTGCGGTAAATGCAACGAAGCAACGCCTGCTGGGCGCGCTCGTGCAATGGCAGCATTCGTTCGCCGGACAACGCGACCGCCCGACCGTACAAAGCCTGACGACGCAGCCGTTTGTCATCTGGAATCTTCCGGAGGGCTGGTATTTGCGCTCGACAGGTGTCTGGACCTTTGACCTCCAGCGTGGTTGGTACTACATCCCGGTTGGACTGGGCGCCGGTAAAGCATGGCGGAGCGGCACGACGATCTTTAACGCGTTCATCGAACCGCAGTACTCAGTCGCGCATTCGGGCAACGTCTCGCAGTGGCAGATTTTCGCTGGCCTCAACATGACCTTTGGCAAGTGATGCACGGATAAGATCATGAACATTCGAGCCGATCGCTTCGGCAGATGTCTGCGCGTGCCATTGACGCGCCTAGCTGTCGCAGCGCTAATGGCCGGTTGCCAACTGGCTCACGCGACGGAGGGCGGCCTCGGCAGGCCCATCGCGGGCATGACCGTTCTTTCAGGCATCGGCATTGTGCCGCCCGAGCCGGTCACCATCTTCAACCTTCAGCAGATCTATTTCGATGGTTCCATCAGTGCGGGTCGCCAGGTGCCGATTGCTGGCAGGACGTCGGCTGGTATCAACGGGGAAATCGCCTTCACGCTCGCTTCCATCTTGCACGTGTGGGGAAACGTGAGCGGATGGGATATCGCAAGCAGCGTTACGCTGCCTTATGTCTGGACCAAAGTGACAGGCTCCCTTTCGGCTGGTCGCTTCTCTTCGTCGACGAGCGACCGAGCGTCGAACCTTTTTGACATGTACTTCACGCCCCTTGAAGCGGGGTATCACATCACGAAGACCGACCATATCGCTCTCAGTTTCAACTTTTGGGCGCCGACGGGCCATTACAACAGCAACGATCTGGCTAACCCGAGCCTAAACAACTGGACGTTCGTGCCCCAGGTTGCCTATACCAAGCTCATCCCGCAGTACGACCTGGAGTTCGATGCCGTGCTTGGCGTGCAGTTTTACACGCGCAACACTGCGACGGATTATCACAACGCCCCGCTGCTAACGGCGGATGCGATGGGTATCAAGAGGTTTCCAAACGGCTTGGGCGTAGGGCTGGTCATGGGCACGGTGCAGCAACTCGGCAACGACAGCGGACCCATTGCTGACAGATTGAACGGCTTTGTCGGCCATGACTTCTCGCTCGGCCCTATCCTGACGTACGACACCAAGCTCTATGGCAAGCACCCCTTGTCGGCCACCATCCGCTGGGTGCCGAGCATTGCAAGCACGAATCGCCTGAAGAGCACCAAGAGCTTCCAGGCAACGGCCACCTTGGCGTTTTGACGCGCGACCCATGGAGCAATGCCATGCGCACTCGAATCGTTTTGCTGGTCTACCTGCTTGCCACTTTCGTCGCGGGATGTGCTCATGAGGTTGAGCGCCCCGCCGCATCAGCTTCCGCCCAGACTCCAGCTCCCGACGCGGCCGGTGACGTGTCCAACGCGACTACGTCCCCCGAGCCCGACGGGGACGCCCACTTAGAACCGGGTGCAATGGGTGCGCTGACGGACATGGGCGACTACCTACGCTCGCTTCCGAAGTTCGAGGTGCGTGCGGACACCTCAACCGACGTCGTACTCGACAACGGCCAGAATGCCAGCTACCTGCACCGGACGGTACTCGATGTGCAGCGCCCCAACCGCGCACGGGCCGAGGTAATGGGTAGCAGAAAGCCGCGTGGCATCGCCTACGACGGGCGCGACTTCGTCATCTTCAACGAAGGCGAAGGCTACTATTCGCGCAATCCAGCGCCGCCAACGCTTGACGGCCTCGTTCGCGAGTTGGCGACTGTCTACAACATCGAGATGCCGCTGGTCGATCTGTTTTACTGGGGCAACGGCAAGGTCGATGAGCTTGTGCTCACATCCGCTCAAGACCTTGGTCTCGAGAAAATCGACGCACGCTGGTGTGCCCACTACGCTTACCAGCAGCGAGGCGTCGATTGGGAGCTGTGGCTTGAGCGAGGCGCGCGACCGCTCCCCTGTCGAATGGTCATCACTGACACCACCCAAGCGTCGCACCCGCGTCATACCGTCACCTACCACTGGGATCTTCATCCAGCCTTCAAAACATCGACCTTTGCCTATCGTCCTTCACCGAGCTCCCACGCGATTGAACTGAAGCCGGCCACCGATTCGCCCTTGCAGGAGGTGCAATGACGCGCCGTCAACGCCTGCTAACCACCGGCGTAATTTCTGTCGTGGTGCTGTTCTCGCCTCCCGCGCTGGCGTTTCGCGGCATGGCGCGCACTAGCGTCCATCCGATGCCCCATGGTGCCTTCAGTGGCGCACAGTTCGCCCACGGCGCTTCGCACGGAGGCGGTGGGGCCTTCCATGGAGGACAACTACCGCATGGCGGCGCTGACGTGCCAACAGGCGGGGGCCGACCACCTGGTCCTGCGCCGAATCCCTTGCCGCCTTCAGGGCTCGGTCCAGGCCCGGGTCCGCATCCGCATGTCGGGCCTCCGCCCGATCCCGTTCCACGTCCGGGGCCTCAGCCACCGGGCCCGGGTCCGCATCCGCCCGGTCCAGGTCCAGGACCGCGGCCGCCCGGCCCGCCGCCGCCACCTCCACCGCCACCATCTCCACCCCCGCCGTTTTGGGGAGGTTGGTATGCAGACCCGGTCGCAGTCGGCTTAGCGGTCGGCGTGACAACTGCGCTCGTCGTGGGCACAGCCGTCGCGAGCCTGCCCCCGAGCTGTACCGCTGTGGTCGTGGGAGGCGTCACCTATCAGCACTGCGGGCTTAATTGGTATCAACCGCAGTATGTCGGAACCACGGTTCAGTACGTCGTCGTCGATCCACCGCATTGATTGCTGGGAGCAAGGATGGTCCGCTCATCTATCCAATGGTTGGTGCTGTACTGCCTCTTGGTTGCGGCAACGGCTGCCCGTGCCGCCCGAGAGGAGCCGTCGCGTCTGCGCGACACTGAGGACGGGCAGTTCGATATGAGTGACGTCCTGCTTAGTCATCGCGGCGTGCTGCCTGTTCCAAATATCATCACTGAGCCTGCCATTGGGTATGGGCTCGGACTGGGCCTGCTGTATTTCACTGCGCCCAAGCACGAAGACGGCAACTCAGACCCTGCGAGCGAAGGTAGAGAGCTAAGTCCACCCAACATTACAGGTGTGGGCGCATTCGGTACCGGAACGCACAGCTGGGGCGTGGGGGTCGCGCACTTTCATACGTGGATGGACGACCACATCCGTTACTTCGGAGCGCTCGGCAGAGTCAATCTGCATCTGAACTGGTATGGGCCACAAGGCAACGCCAATGCCTACCAGCTCAGCGGCGTCGCGCTGGTCCAGCAGGTCCTCTTCAAGCTTGGCGGCTCCCCTTGGTACATCGGACCCCGATACACCTTTTTCGACACCACAACACGCTTCGGGCCCGTTATTCCCAGCGGCATCAATCATTACGAGCGCGACGTGAAGGTGGGCAAAGCGGGCGTCGTCGTCGACTACGATACTCGCGACAACATCTTCTTCCCGAGCAAAGGCACCTATGCGGAGTTCGAGGCGGATTTCGCGCGCGGAGGTTTTGGCAGCGATGACGCGTTCGAAATGCAGACGGCCCGGGGTTATCACTGGATGCCGGTGTCCGATAAGTGGGTGCTCGGGCTGCGCGCGGATACAGGCTTCTCCCAAGGCGATATCCCCTTCTTCGTTCAGCCATACGTCAATCTGCGCGGCATCTCCCAGGCCAAGTATCAGGACCGCAACCAGCTCACGGGCGAGGTCGAGCTTCGCTACAACATCACCCCACGCTGGTCGGTCCTCGGATTCGGTGGCCTAGGCAAGGCCTACGGCAACGTTCATTCGTTTTCCGATGCGCCCACCGCGTTTGCTTTCGGTGCAGGTTTTCGCTATCTCATTGCCCGCAAGCTCGGCATCTCCATGGGAATTGATGTCGCGCATGGCCCAGGGCAAAACGCGTTCTACGTTCAAGTGGGCAGCGCATGGCGCTGAGTATGTCACTGTCATCGGAGGCAAGCATGAACACACGAACGGTTGAGGAAATCGCAGCATTACTCCAGCTCGCGGCCAAGCAGAAGACGCTAGTCAGCTATCAACGCCTGCATGCGCTGTTTGTAAAGGGCCAGTCGCTCACGGAGCGGTACCGGACACTCCAAGACGCCGCTCAACTGCTAAGCGATTGCAAGAGCCTTGACTACGGGTGCCTGATGGCGCTTCACAACGGCTTGCCCGGCGACGACTTTTTCACGAGGTTTCGGATGAACAGACCGACCGAGTTCCAGGCAGTGATGGGATTTGCGTCTCCTGGCCGCTCAACAACGAAGAAGCGTCAGATTGCCGAGCGGGAGCGAGCGCGCGTGTATCGGCACGCGTCTCAGCCCGAGTCAACTGTCACCGCTGCCGACAGCATGTAGTCGCCAGCATCCTCCTATATCGAACGTTACATAAACTGAAGGAGCAGCGTTCATGAAGATCACGCATGCAGTAGTGCTGATAGCTGTCGCCTTAGCCGGAGCAATCCTTGAGCACGCCACCGCGCAACAGCCCGACGTCGCTGTGCACCGAGGGGAGCCGCCACCAACGCAACAGACAATAGCGGAGCCCACACGTGTTCAAGGCCGGCCAGGATACAACCAGCCGAATCAATATATGAGCACGCCGGTGACCAAGATCGCCGACAATATGGAACCGATCATCAGTCATCCCGACCAGCTACAGCAGGCCCAGCAAAAGTTGAGCACGCTCCAGCAACGCACTGGGAAGCGCCCGAACATCGTCGTCTTTCTGCTCGACGACGTCGGGTACAGTGATTTCGGCTTTAATGGCGGCGGCATCGCAATGGGCAACGACACGCCCGACATCGACCGTTTAGCCAATCAGAGTCTTATCCTGTCTTCTGCTTACTCTCAGCCGAGCTGCTCGCCGACGCGCGCGACGGTCCTGACCGGCCAAAATCAGGCCCACCACGGTATACAGTCGCCGCCGATGTATGGTCAGCCTGGTGGGATGGAAGGCTTGACATCCCTGGCGCAACTCATGTCGAAGCAGGGATATACCACTCAGGCCGTCGGCAAGTGGCATATCGGCGAAAACACCGGCTCACAACCGCAAAACGTCGGCTTCGACGATTTTCGCGGCTTTCTGTCCGTCTCGGACATGTACACGGAGTGGCGCGACCCTGCTTACAATCCCGAGGTGGCCCTCAGCCCAGAGCGCTACAACTACATCCTCAACCTGCCGTTCAACAAGAGCGATGTGCATGCCGTGCGCGGTGGACAGATCGAGAACCTTTACGAAATCACTACCGATAACATCAAAGACCTCGATCAGAAATGGTCCGCCTATGTCGTCGATTTCTTAAACCGACAAAAAGACGCAACGAAACCTTTTTTCCTTTACTACGGGCCACGCGCCTGCCACTTTGACAATTATCCGAACGACTTCTATCGTGGCCGCTCTGCATCGCATACGAACTACGGCGACTGCATGGTTGAGGTGAATGATCTGTTCAAGCGGCTAGTGTCCACGTTGGAGAGTAACGGACAACTCGACAACACCATCATCTTCTTCGCCTCCGACAATGGCCCGGAAGCCGAAGTGCCACCGCACGGCCAGACGATGTTCCGCGGGGCCAAGGGGTCGACGTGGGAAGGCGGTGTTCGAAGCCCGTTCTTCGTCTACTGGAAAGGCATGATCCCCGCGCGTCGCTCCGAAGGCTTGTTCGACTTTGCCGACGTTTTCAATACGTCACTTGCACTGGCTGGTCAACCGGGCGCGTCGGTGAGCAAGCTCGTTCCCGCTAAGACGTACATCGACGGCATCGACCAGACGTCGTTCCTCCTCGCAGACAACGGCGTGTCAAACCGGAAAAGCGTTCTGTACTTCTGGAACGACGAGATATCAGCCGTGCGCGTTGACGAGTTCAAGTTCATGCTCAAGGCTCAAGAGGCGAACTCACTGACGCAGCAAGGGTTCAATGGGGGCTTCAGCGGCTCAATGCAGCAGTCTTGGGCGAGCATCATGTTCAACCTCTACACGAACCCAAAAGAAGATGAGACGATCGGCATCCGCCACATACCGATGGGCGTTCCGCTACAAGCTGAATATCTACGGTACGCCGACGTCTTGAAGAAGTACCCGCCAAGGCATCAAATCTCTCTCAAGTAGCCTTTAAGTCACGCCGGCCCTTGTGGCCGGTCTCGGGAGGAGGGCGCTATGAACGCCAAGATAATTCGTCGGTTCACTGTCGGCACCGCCATTACTCTTGCGGCACTTGCAACGTCCTTCGCCGCCTATCAGTGGACGAGCGTTCCAAAGCCGCTGACCGTTGGCGACGGCACCAATGGCCCATCGAACATGGTGTGGATTTCAGGCGGCGAATTCATCATGGGTAGCAATCATCGCCATGCGCAACCTAATGAAGGGCCCGCGCACGCGGTGAAGCTGAGCGGCTACTGGATTGACCGATACGACGTCACAAACGCTGATTTCGCGCGCTTCGTCGCGGCCACCGGCTATGTGACGACTGCCGAAAGAAAGCCGCGCTGGGAAGATCTCAAAGTACAGCTGCCTCCCGGTACTCCAAGGCCAACTGACGCTCTCTTGGTTCCCGGCGCGCTAGTTTTCCAAGGCGCTGACTCGCCAGTGCCGCTCAACGACTATTCCCGTTGGTGGAAGTTCGTACCCGGGGCAAATTGGCGGCACCCGACGGGCCCGGGCAGCTCTATTGTCGGGAGGGAGGATCATCCGGTCGTCCAGGTTTCGTTCGAAGACGCCCAATCTTATGCAAAGTGGGCGCACAAGCGACTCCCGACTGAAGCAGAGTGGGAGTATGCGGCACGTGGTGGTCTTGAGCAGGCCGATTTCGCATGGGGAGCTGAATTCTCTCCCGACGGCAAGAAGATGGCCAACACCTGGGATGACGGCGCGCGACCTTTTCCGGTTACTGCGGCGAGCGACAGCAATGAGAAGGTCCAAGTCGGCACAACGGCTGTCGGAAAATACGCGCCGAACGGGTACGGGCTTTACGATATGGCCGGAAACGTATGGCAGTGGACCGGCGACTGGTACCGGGCCGATGCGTTCCGTATCCAAGCCGCAAGCGCGAGAGTTGTTCGCGATCCAAGGGGACCCCGTGATAGCTATGATCCCGAAACAGGGGCGGTTCCTTATGCTCCCGAGCGGGTTACGCGCGGTGGCTCGTTCCTTTGCAGCGAGACCTACTGCCAGAGCTATCGTACCAGCGCGCGACGCGGAACAGATCCGATGAACGGCATGTCGCACTTGGGCTTTCGCTTGGCCATGGACCAAAGCGAATGGGCCCGTCAGGCGCAGAGGTAGCAACAAAGCGCCGGCCGCTGCCGGACGGTTTCGGCCGTCCGGAGGCCGCCGGAAGCAATGACCGAGTTACTGCAGATGGCCGCGTGCTGCCGGATGCATTGCGATTCATCGGCCGCGATATCTCGCGACGCCGTCGGCGGTCATGCATCGGATGCCGCAAGGTGATACTTAAAACGCGCGACGCTACCGGGGCCTGAAAGGTCCCGAATCGACGAGTTTCATGATTGCACGTTGACATATCCCATGCGTTCACGCTTTTCACTGCGGCACTCCGTGAGTGATTTCATGCGCCCATCGCTTGCCTGCACTCCACGTCAGCCACTGCCGCTCGCTCTTGGCATGCGCGCAGTTTCGGCATGCGGGCAGGCCAGTGAACCGCCTGGGCAGGCGCAACTGCGGCGTCAGCGGCCATGAATGCTGGAAACGCGGCGCAACGGGAAGAACGCGGGTCCACTCCTGCTAGTCACGGAGGTGTCCCCGGGGCGCCAACAGTCGCACACTGCGACGGGATGCACGCACAGCACGCGCGTATGAACGACAGTGTCTCCGCTTGCTGTCCGTTAGTTATGAAAGGCGTGACTCGGAAGATCGTCGATAAAATTTACCGATACACTGATCTATCGACGAACAAGACGGTGAAAGTGACTCTTTTCGTCGCTTATATCGCGAGCCAGAAAGTTAGAATCGCGATGCGGATGCACGATTGAGCTTCCCCTCACGTCTTGGGAAGAATATGACTGATTGGAAAAGCGATCGCCGCTGAGCGACGTCGTTCGATGATGATGTACGGGGTTATCGTTGCCGCGTTGGTCGCGTGTGCAATTGCGTCGGCATTTCAGGCAGTCGCAGTCGTCGCGGATGTGCGCATGCAAAACCGCGCGGCGGCCGCAGTGAGAGACGGCAATGCATTGACCAGCGGTTTAGAGCGAGCCGAAACCAGTCAACGGGGATTTCTGCTCACCGGTGATCAGGCCTACCTAGACCCGTTCGAAAACGGCAAACGACAGGCTTTAGCATCGCTGCAGAGTTTGACCACTTCCCTCCAGCGGCCGCAGCAACGCACCGCGCTGTCACAGATCGAAGCGGATCTCAAAGACAAGCTAGGCGAGCTCGATCTCACGATCACCCTGGAGAGGCAAGGAGACCATCCTGGCGCAATGAGAGTAGTGAGGACGAATTCGGGCAAAGCAGCGATGGACCGCATACGTCTTCGAATCGCAGGGATCACTGCGGAATGCGAAAACAAAAGGATCGCCGCCTTGCAGGATGAAACTTTCCGCGTGAAGCTTACTAGCTACGCGTTCGTGGGATTGCTTCTATCTGTGGCCGCCCTTCTCGCATTCGCGACGACGATGCAGATGAAGGCGTTCGCTGGCCTTCTGCGCGGAAACGCGCGAATAAGCCGTGCCGCGTACCGGGACTCGCTGACGGGTCTGCCGAATCGCCGCGATTTTGAGCGCAAATTGAATGAGTTAGAACGTTGGGGCAAGTACGCGAAGAGCCCGGTTACTGCACTGTTCATTGATCTTAACGGATTCAAGTCCGTGAATGACACATTGGGTCACGCGACCGGCGACACGCTGCTGCGTCAGATTTCGGGAGCGCTCCGGCAAGTGACGAGATCCGGGGATACGCTCGCGCGCGTTGGAGGCGACGAGTTCGTCGTCATTGCGCCGGGACTAGGCAAACGGGAGCAGATTGATCAACTCTGCGAGAGGCTGCTGTCGGCTGTGCGTCCGATCGAACTGGAATTTGCGTCGATAGGTCTGAGTATCGGAGTGGCAACTCGCAAAGCGCCGGATGAGACGCTTGAACGACTCGTCCAGCGGGCGGATATTGCGATGTACGAAGCCAAACGATCAGGCGGGGGGTATCGATTCAGCCAAGAAGATGAAGGGACAGCGTTCGCGTGAGTCGCACGCCACAAAGCGATTCTCCTTCGTCGTCTCGTGTTCAGCGGCCGTAAGCCCGCACAAGGCAGAACAGTCGATGTAAACAAGTAGGTGCAATTGCATCTTTCCCTTCAGTACTAAAAGCGCGAGCCGTAATTAGCGCTAGAGCGTCGCGCAATTTTGCGCTTGCATCTCCGCTCGGGCGGAGCCAGTATGGCGCGCCGCGCGGGCACAAGACGCCGTACGGGCCCATGAACGGACTCCGAGAGAACCCGAGAATGAAATTTAAGAACATCACAATAAAGAACCGGTTGATCGCTGGCTTCGGCCTTCTGGCTGTGCTGGTCGTGCTGGTGGCAGGCATGTCCGTGCGCGCGCTGTCCGTCGCGACGGGCGAATTCAAAAGTTACGTGAACGGAATCAATGCGCGCGCCGACGTCGCCAATCAGATCCGCACGGCTGTAGACCGGCGCGCGATCGCCGCGCGCAATCTTGTGCTGGTTATGAAACCCGCCGATATCGAACTCGAAAAGGCCGCCGCCACGCGCGCCCACGAAGACGTGCAGGCGCGCCTCAAGCAACTCAACGACATGCTTGCCAGCGCGACCGACACGAGCGAGAAGGCGAAGAGCCTCGCCGCCGAGATGATGCGCGTGGAAGCGCTCTACGGCCCGGTCGCGACGAAGATTGCCGGTCTCGCGCTCGCGGGCAAGCACGATGAAGCCGTGACGGCGCTCGACGATGACTGCCGACCGCTGCTGGCGCAACTCGTCAAAGCAACCGACGACTACGCGGCCTACACCGCGACGCGCCGCGAGGAAATCGTGCGCGCCGACGAGGCGAGCTATGAGGCGCAGCGCAACGTACTCATTGCGCTGTGTGTGGTGGCAGCGCTTTTCGCGGTCATCGGCGGGCTCTTGGTCACGCGCTCGATCACGGCGCCGATCAGCGAGGCCGTCGGCATCGCGCAGACGGTGGCGCGCGGCGATCTGACGAGCCGCATCGTCGCGAATACGAAGGACGAAACCGGCGATCTGCTGCGCGCGCTCGCCACGATGAACTCGCGCCTGACGAATATCGTGAACCGCGTGCGCGAAAGCAGCGGCACGGTCGGCGGCGCGGCGAAGGAGCTCGCGACCGGCAATACCGATCTGAGCCAGCGCACCGAAGAGCAGGCCGCTTCGCTGCAGGAGACCGCAGCGAGCATGGAAGAGCTCACGTCGACGGTGCGTCAGAACGCGGAGAACGCGCAGCAGGCGAGTTCGCTTGCATCGAACGCGTCGAATATCGCGAAGAAGGGCAGCGATGTCGTCGGCCGAGTCGTGACCACGATGAACGGCATCAGCGACAGCTCGGACAAGATCGCTGATATCACGGGCATCATCGAAGGCATCGCGTTCCAGACCAACATTCTCGCGCTCAACGCGGCAGTCGAAGCGGCGCGCGCGGGCGAGCAGGGCCGCGGCTTCGCGGTCGTCGCGAGCGAAGTGCGCAGCCTCGCGCAGCGTTCGTCGACGGCGGCGAAGGAAATCAAGGAACTGATCGCCGATTCGGTCGGCAAGGTGCGCGACGGCGCGCTGCTGGCAAGCGAAGCGGGCACGACGATGGCCGAAGTGAC